>JABURI010000235.1 GCA_014762755.1 Marinobacter sp. | reverse complement strand
GAACAACACGAGGCCAACACCATGTCCAACAAACTCTCCCCGGGAGCCCGCTTCCGCAAGGCCCTGAAAGAAAACCAGCCCCTGCAGATTGTGGGTACCATCAATGCCTACGCCGCAATGATGGCGGAGAAAGTGGGCCACCAGGCCATCTACCTGTCCGGTGGCGGTGTGGCTAACGCCTCCTACGGCCTGCCGGACCTGGGTATGACCACCATGAATGACGTGGTGGAAGACGTGCGCCGGATTACCGCAGCCTCCGAGCTGCCGCTGTTGGTAGACATCGACACCGGTTGGGGTGGTGCATTCAACATCGCCCGTACCATCCGCGAAATGGAACGTGCCGGCGCCGCCGCGGTCCATATTGAAGACCAGGTTGCCCAGAAGCGCTGTGGCCACCGCCCGAACAAGGAAATCGTCTCCAAGGAAGAGATGGTGGACCGCATCAAGGCCGCCGTTGACGCCCGCCAGGACGACGACTTCTTCATCATGGCCCGCACTGACGCCTTCCAGAAGGAAGGTCTGGAAGCGGCCATCGATCGTGCCAAGGCCTGCATCGAAGCCGGTGCCGACGGCATCTTCGCCGAAGCAGTCCATGAGCTGGACGACTACAAAGCCTTCGCCGAAGCCCTGGATGTGCCCATCCTGGCCAACATCACCGAATTCGGCGCAACCCCGCTCTACAACAAGAAAGAGCTGGCCGAAGCCGGCGCCGGCATGGTCCTGTACCCCCTGAGCGCCTTCCGCGCCATGAACAAGGCCGCCCTGACCGTTTACCAGAACATCCTGGAAAAGGGCGACCAGAAAGACGTGGTAGATCTGATGCAGACCCGGATGGAGCTGTATGATTTCCTGAACTACCACGACTTCGAGCAGAAGCTGGACCAGCTGTTTCAGCAGAGCAAAGGCTGAAAACAAAGTAGGGGTCTGAAGAACTTGTTCTTCTGACCCCGGGTTTCCAATTAAAAAGGGGTCAGGAGCAAGGGGTCTGATGAAAGCCTTCATCTGACCCCATCTTAGACATTGAGCAAGGGGTCTGAAGAAAACCTTCTTCTGACCCCGAGTTACCGATTAAAACGGGATTGGACTGAAAATGGGGTCAGAAGAAAGCGTTCTTCAGACCCCTTGGGTCCGGCCCATGTTCGAGAATAGAACGAGGGAGAACAACGATGGCTGAAGCAAAAAAACTCGGTGGCGCCGGCCTGCGTGGCCAGGTTGCCGGTGAAACTGCACTGTGTACCGTAGGCAAGACCGGCACCGGCCTGACCTACCGTGGCTACGACATTACCGATCTGGCCAACAACGCCCAGTTCGAGGAAGTGGCCTATCTGCTCCTGCGCGGCAAGCTGCCGAACCAGCAGGAACTGGATGCCTACAAAAAGAAGCTTGTGAGCCTGCGCGGTCTGCCTGAGGCCCTGAAAACCGTGCTCGAGCAGATCCCCAAGAACGCGCACCCGATGGACGTTATGCGTACCGGCTGCTCCATGCTGGGTAACCTCGAGACCGAGGAAGACTTCAGCGAGCAGGACGACAAGATCGACCGCATGCTGGCGGTATTCCCGGCGATCATTACCTACTGGTACCGCTTCGCCCACGAGGGCGTTCGTATCGAGACCGCCAACACCGAAAGCGACTCCATCGGCGGTGTCTTCCTGGAGCTGTTGCACGGCAAGAAGCCGAGCGAACTGCACGAGCGCGTGATGAATGTCTCCCTGATTCTCTATGCGGAGCACGAGTTCAACGCCTCCACCTTTACCGCTCGTGTGTGTGCCTCCACGCTGTCTGACATCCACAGCTGCGTGACCGGTGCCATCGGCTCCCTGCGTGGCCCGCTGCACGGTGGTGCCAACGAAGCCGCCATGGCACTGATCCAGAAGTTCCAGACCCCGGAAGAGGCCGAAGCGGGCCTGATGGGCATGCTGGAGCGCAAGGAAAAGATCATGGGCTTCGGTCACGCGGTCTACAGCGAATCCGATCCGCGCAACGCCATTATCAAGAAGTGGTCCGAGAAGCTGGCCGAGGAAGTGGGCGACACCGTCCTGTACCCGGTTTCCGTCCGCTGCGAGGAAGTCATGTGGCGCGAGAAGAAGCTGTTCTGTAACGCCGACTTCTTCCACGCCTCCGCCTATCACTTCATGGGCATTCCGACCGAGCTGTTCACCCCGATCTTCGTGATGTCCCGGGTGTCCGGCTGGACCGCCCACGTGAAAGAGCAGCGCGCCAACAACCGGATCATCCGCCCGAGCGCGGACTACACCGGTCCGGAGCACGCTGAGTGGCTGCCGATCGAGGAGCGCGACTGAGCATGAACACTGAATACCGCAAATCACTCCCGGGCTCCGACCTGGACTACTTCGACACCCGTCAGGCGGTCGAAGACATCCAGCCCGGTGCCTACGACAAACTTCCGTACACCTCCCGCATCCTGGCCGAACAGCTGGTTCGCCGCTGCGATCCGGAGGTGCTGACCGATTCCCTGAAGCAGCTGATCGAGCGCAAGCGCGATCTGGACTTCCCGTGGTATCCCGCCCGTGTGGTGTGCCACGACATCCTGGGCCAGACTGCCCTGGTGGACCTGGCCGGCCTGCGTGATGCCATCGCCGAGAAGGGCGGGGATCCCGCCAAGGTCAACCCTGTGGTGCCCACCCAGCTGATCGTGGACCACTCCCTGGCCGTTGAGCACGCCGGTTTCGAGAAGGATGCCTTCGAAAAGAACCGTCAGATCGAAGACCGCCGCAACGACGACCGGTTCCACTTCATCAACTGGACCAAGACCGCGTTCAAGAACGTGGACGTGATCCCGCCGGGCAACGGCATCATGCACCAGATCAACCTGGAGAAGATGTCTCCGGTGGTTCAGGCCCGTGATGGTGTGGCGTTCCCGGATACCTGTGTCGGTACCGACAGCCACACCCCGATGGTGGATGCCCTGGGTGTCATTTCCGTCGGTGTGGGCGGCCTGGAAGCCGAGAGTGTGATGCTCGGCCGTGCCTCCATGATGCGCCTTCCGGACATCGTGGGTGTCGAGCTGACTGGCAAGCTGAAGCCGGGTATCACAGGTACCGATATGGTACTGGCCCTGACCGAGTTCCTGCGTAAGGAGCGCGTCGTTGGCGCCTACCTCGAATTTTATGGCGAAGGTGCCGACAGCCTGACCGTGGGCGACCGTGCCACCATCTCCAATATGACCCCGGAATACGGCGCCACCGCCGCCATGTTCTACATCGATGGCCAGACCATCGATTACCTGAAGCTGACCGGCCGTGAAGACGAGCAGGTGGCCCTGGTCGAAAAGTATGCCAAGCACACCGGCCTGTGGGCAGACAGCCTGAAAGACGCCGAGTACGAGCGTGTGCTGAAGTTTGACCTGTCCTCTGTCGAGCGCACCCTGGCTGGCCCGTCCAACCCGCACGCGCACCTGCCGACTTCCGAACTGGCCAAGCGCGGCATCGCCGGCGACTGGGAACTGGAAGAGGGCAAAATGCCGGATGGCGCGGTGATCATCGCCGCCATCACCAGCTGTACCAACACCTCCAACCCGCGCAACATGGTCGCGGCCGGCCTGATCGCCCGTAACGCCAACAAGCTGGGCCTGACCCGCAAGCCGTGGGTAAAGAGCTCGCTGGCACCGGGTTCCAAGACCGTCAAGATGTACCTGGAAGACGCTCACCTGCTGCCCGAGCTGGAAAACCTTGGTTTCGGCGTGGTGGCCTTTGCCTGTACCACCTGTAATGGAATGAGCGGCGCTCTGGATCCGAAGATCCAGCAGGAAATCATCGATCGGGACCTGTACTCCACTGCGGTGCTGTCGGGTAACCGGAACTTTGACGGCCGTATTCACCCGTACGCCAAGCAGGCGTTCCTGGCGTCTCCGCCGCTGGTAGTTGCCTACGCGATCGCCGGCACCATCCGTTTCGACATCGAGAAGGATGCCCTGGGTTACGATAAGGATGGCAACCCCATCACCCTGAAGGA
>JABURI010000100.1 GCA_014762755.1 Marinobacter sp. | reverse complement strand
GGATACAGCCAGTTCAACCTGTCTGTGAAACAGAAAACCCCCGAGCCCGAAGGGGAGGATAAGTAATGAGCCTCGCGGATTCCCTCAAAAGCCTGAATGAATTCGACGTCAATGATCTGGACCTCAACAACGCCGGCATCTGGCCGACTCCCGTCAAGGTCATTGTTGCCCTGATTGTGTTCGGTCTGATCGTCGGTGGCGGTTACTGGTTTTTTGTGAAAGACCAGTATGCCCAGCTCGAGCGGGTGCAGAAAACCGAGCAGGAACTGCGCAAGAAATACGAGGAAAAGGCTTATCAGGTCGCCAACCTGGATGTGTTCAAGGCGCAAATGGCCGAAATGGAGGAAACCTTTGGCGCGCTGGTTCGTCAGTTGCCCAGTGAAACGGAAGTGCCCGGCCTGCTTGAGGATATCACCAACACCGCGCTTGGCAGCGGTCTGTCCTTGCAGGAAATCAAATTGCAGCCGGAGCAGCAGCGTGACTTCTATGCTGAGTTGCCCATCAACATCCGGGTTGCCGGCACCTATCACGAGTTGGCGTCATTTGTAAGCAGTGTTGCAAGTCTTCCACGGATCGTCACACTGCACGATTTAACCATCAAACCAACAGGCGGAGATGGAGAGCAGCTTGATATGCAGGTTGTCGCTCGTACTTACCGCTACCGGGCTGGAGAGTAAGCATGGCAGCAAAGCATGCAGGTAAGGCCTGGCTGGGAGTGTGTCTGGTGTCCTTGTTGACGGCCTGTACCCAGGAAAGCGGTTTTTCGGATCTGGATCAGTTCATGGCAGAAACCCGGGCCAAGCCCCGGGGGCACGTAGAGCCACTGCCGGAATTCAAGGCGTACGAGGCGTTTACCTATTCGGCAGCGGACCGCCGTGCGCCGTTTGAGCCGCCGGTGGATGTCCAGTTAACCATGGTCGACGATCAGCCTGTCAGTGATGTCGAGCCGGATCTGGATCGCCCCCGTGAGGTGCTGGAGAATTTTGATCTGAAAGAGCTCAGCATGGTGGGCACGCTTCAGGGGCCGACCGGAAATCTGTTCGCACTTATACGAGATAGCTCCGGCGGCATTCACCGCGTTCGTTCCGGCAATTACATGGGGCAGAACTATGGCCGAATTGTCGGTGTCAGTGAAACCCGCATCGAACTGATTGAAATCGTTCCGAATGGCTCGGGCGGATGGGTCGAGCGTCCTCGTTCCCTGTCTCTGGACGAGGAACAAGGCTAAGGAGCGGCAAATGAAATTTGAAAGAAACATGCACGAACAAAAAGGTTTGGGGTCGAGGCTAGCGATGTTCAAAAAACTCAATGTATACGTCGGCGTGATTGCTTTGGGGTTGTTGTCCGGCCTGGCCAATGCGGTCACGCTGGAGGACGTGTCGTTTTCCTCGCTGCCGGGAGAACGCCTGGAGGTAACGCTTCAGTTTGACGGGCAACCGCCTGAGCCTTCCGGCTACACCATCGAGCGGCCAGCCCGCATTGCGGTCGATTTGCGGGATACCACCAGCGGCCTGGACAGTCGCAGCATTCCGCTGGGTGGTGGCAATGCCCAGAGCATGACGGTCGTGGAAACCCCGGATCGCACGCGCCTGATCTTCAACCTGGTCGAGCTGGTGCCCTACGACACCGTCCGCCGCGATAATTCACTGGTGATGACCATCGGCGGTGAAGGCGTTGCCCAAGCATCGACTGGTACCAGCGGGTCAGCTGCCACGGCCAGTACTTCCTCACGCTCCGCTCCGAACACCCTTGCGGGTGTGGACTTCCGTCGCGGCAAGGATGGCGAGGGCCGCGTCATCATCGACCTGGGTTCCAGCAGCACGCCTGTGGATCTGTCCGAGCTGGGTGGCCGGATTCGCCTGACCATGCCGGAGCTGTCCGTTCCGGAGAAACTGCGCCGCCGTCTGGACGTTACTGACTTCGCGACCCCGGTAACTCGCATCGACACCTACACCGAAGATGGTAGCGCAGTGGTCGAGATCCGTCCTGAAGGCAACTACGACTACATCGCCTACCAGTCCGGCAGTGAGTTCACTGTGAGTGTGGAGAAGCTGACCGAGCAGGAGGCGGAAGCCCGCCGCGAAGAGAAATTCCCGTACACCGGCGAAAAGCTCTCCCTGAACTTCCAGGACATCGAAGTGCGTTCGGTGCTGCAGCTGATCGCTGATTTCACCGGCCTGAACCTGGTTGCCAGTGATACCGTCAGTGGCAGCATTACCCTGCGCCTGCAGAATGTACCCTGGGATCAGGCTCTGGATCTGATTCTCAAGACCAAGGGTCTGGACAAGCGCCAGATCGGTAACGTCCTGCTGGTCGCCCCGGCAGACGAGATCGCGGCCCGTGAGAAGCTGGAACTGGAAACCACCAAGCAGATTGCCGAGCTGGCACCGGTTCGCCTCGATATCATTCAGGTGAACTATGCCAAGGCGGCCGACATTGTCGAACTGATCAAGGCCGACGAAGAACTGATCTCTGACCGGGGCTTCGTGTCTTCGGACGTGCGCACCAACACCATCAGCGTGCGTGAGACTTCCGAGAAGCTGGAGGAGATCCGTCGTCTGGTATCTACCTGGGACGTACCGGTACGCCAGGTGTCCATTGAAGCGCGGATCGTTCGCGCCCAGACTAACGTGGCCGAGAACCTGGGTATTCGCTGGGGTGGCGCGGCCTACGATGTGAGCGGCGACAACGTGTTCACCATCGGTGGCTCCCAGGGCACCCTGCAGGAGGCACGTGATGCCGCTTCCGGCACCGACAGCACCATTACGTTCCCGGGCGCACTGGCGGTGGACCTGGGTGTGACCGGTGAAGGCGCGTCTTCCTTTGCCATCGGCTGGGGCAGCGATGACTTCCTGGTGGACCTCGAGCTGTCCGCTCTTGAAAGCGATGGCCAGGCCGAGGTTGTCTCCCAGCCGCGCGTCGTGACTGCCGATCGCCAGACCGCCTCCATCAAGTCCGGTGAGGAAATCCCGTACCAGGAGGCCTCCTCCAGCGGCGCCACTTCCGTCTCCTTCAAGGAAGCGGTGCTGTCCCTGGAAGTGACTCCGCAGATCACGCCGGATGACAAGATCATCATGGATCTGGTGGTGAACCAGGACTCCCGTGGTGAGGTGACGGCCGGTATCCCGTCCATCAACACCAACGAAGTCACCACGCAGGTGCTCGTGGGCAATGGTGAAACCGTGGTTCTGGGCGGTATCTTCCAGTCAGAGGTGGCTACCCAGGTGACCAAGACCCCGTTCCTGGGTGACATTCCGTACCTGGGCCGCCTGTTCAAGCGGACCGAGCACATCGACGAGCGCAGTGAGTTGTTGATTTTCATCACCCCGAAAATCATCAAGAACGATTTGCTCCGCTAATCGACCTGCTGAAGTCAGAAGCCGCCGCGTAAAACCGGCGGCTTTTTTTGTGATATTCTCACCCGCCTGAAACCTGTTGAGCGGAAGTTATGTCTTTGCCCAAACGCATTGTTCTGGTTGGCCCCATGGGCGCCGGGAAAAGTACCATCGGTCGCATGTTGGCCCGGGAGCTGGGCTATCGTTTTCTCGATACCGACCGGATTATCGAAGAGCGGTGCGGCGCAAATATCCCGTGGATTTTCGATGTCGAAGGCGAAGACGGTTTCCGGCAGCGGGAGACCGCAATGCTCGAAGAGCTTTCTGCCGAGCCCCAGACCGTCCTCGCCACGGGCGGCGGAGCGGTAATGCGTCCGGAAAATCATCCCTTACTGAAGCGGGATTCGATCGTGGTCTATCTCAACACCTCGATCGATCAGCAGGTGGAGCGTACCCGCAAGGACAGGAACCGGCCGCTGTTGCAGAATGATGATCCCGAGGCGGTCTTGCGCAGGTTGTTCGAGATCCGGGACCCCATCTACCGGAAGCTCGCCGACGTGGTCATGCACACGGATCGGAAAAGTCCCCGTTTGGTGGTCCGGCAGCTGATCAATCGTATTAATCCGAGAACGCCACGGCATCGGCGCCAG
>JABURI010000214.1 GCA_014762755.1 Marinobacter sp. | reverse complement strand
TCAACAGGAATGGGGGAGCCGGCAGTTGGCCCCGAGAGCAAAACACGGCAGCATGAGAGCAAAACAAACATCAGAACAAGGAGAAAACCATGGCAGGCCCTTTGAAGTCACTGAAGGTTCTCGATTTCAGCACCTTGCTGCCCGGACCCTACGCCACCATGTTGCTGGCCGACATGGGGGCCGAAGTACTGCGAATCGAGGCGCCGGACCGGGTGGACCTCACCAAAGTAATGCCCCCCTTTGATGGCAAGTTCAGTACCGCGTTTTCCTATCTCACCCGAGGCAAGGATACCCTGCAACTTAACCTGAAGAAGGAAGGAGCGGCCGACAAGGTCAAGGAGCTGGTCAAGGACTACGACATCGTCGTCGAGCAGTTCCGCCCCGGTGTTATGGATCGCCTGGGCATCGGCTACGAAACCCTGCGTGAGATCAACCCCAGCCTGATCTACTGCGCCATCACCGGCTATGGACAGACCGGCCCCTACAAGGACCGGGCGGGCCATGACATCAATTACCTCTCCATCGCCGGCGTCTCCAGCCACTGCGGGCGCGCCGACAGCGGCCCGCCCCCCATGGGTATCCAGATCGCCGACGTCGCCGGCGGCTCCCACCACGCCGTCATGGGCATTCTTGCAGCCGTTATCGAGCGCCAGCAGACCGGCAAGGGCCAGTTCGTCGACATCAGCATGACCGACGCCGCCTTCGCCTTAAACGCCATGTCTGGCGCCGCCTGCCTGGCTGGTGGTGTGGAGCAGAAGCCCGAGGGTGGCTTGCTCAACGGCGGATCGTTCTACGATTACTACCAGACCAGTGATGGCCGTTGGTTGTCAGTGGGTAGCCTGGAGCCCCAGTTCTCGGCGCGGCTGTGTGACACGCTGGGGCTGTCCGAGCTGAAAAGCCAGGCCTTGAGCCAGAAGCCGGATGATCAGAAGCAGCTCAAGACCGCCATCCAGGAGAAAGTGAAAGAGAAGACGCTGGCGGAATGGCAGGAAATCTTTGCCGGCCAGGATGCCTGTGTGGAGCCGGTGCTGACGATTTCAGAGGCGGCAGAGCATCCGCAGTTGAAGGCCAGGGGGATGGTTATTGAGGTGGATCGGGGGGATGGGGAGATGCAGAGGCAGGTTGGGTGTCCGATTCGATTTCTTTAGAGCGGTTTACAGCTGTTAGACAAGAAGAAAAACGCCCGGCCTAAGCCGGGCGTTTTTCGTAGGGTTTTATCGATTATGGGGTTTCCGGCGTTGGCTCGTTTTGCTTAACGAAAGCCGCATTATCGAACTGAATATTATTTCCATCAGTCAAGAAGAACGTCGTAATGTTTCTCGCCATATCAGCGAAGACTGCTAGCTCATTCGCTGTTTCTGGGCGAATGATGGTCGTATGTGTGCCGGCGGTGAAACGCACGGCATTGGCCGTTGCGACGATACCCGTATCCCCTGTGATGGTGTCGGCACCAACCTGCATGAACAGAGGTTCCGTACCCGCGAGCGGGGCTGGCAAAGCCTGTCCGAGAGGGGCAGTGTAGCTACCGGCGTAGGCAACGTCTGCTGCAACTGGAATGGTACCGTCCTGGGTTTCACGATTACTACCATCGCCATAGATCTCATTGAGATAGACTTGTGCGGCGCCAGTGCCGGCTCCATCGGCACCTCCCAGCAATGAATCCGTGAAGTTGTGTGGGTCAACACTATCAAGGGATGCTTGCGCAACGTTAAAGAATAGCTCGAGGTTGCTTGTTCCTTGGGTCAGGCCACCGCCCGCAAGCCCATTCAGTACGGTAGGACTGATCGAACGAGAGTTCTCCAGAAGTTTTGCAATGCCTGCACCGGGAGTAACCAGAGCGGCCGCAGAAATTGGGGTTACCGCTGAATTTCCGATTACAGGGTCTTGAGCTGAACCGTTCGAAAGCGCAACAAACGATGTTCCAACGATGCCGCCAAGAGAGTGGCCGACGAAGTAAAGCTTGCTTGTGGAGTCCGCGAAACTTACGTCGCCGGTAGTTCCATCGCCGTCGAGGTCAATACCATCGAGCTCGCTCAAGCTGGCGTTAAGGTTCAACAGATCTACGACTGCTTGTCGATTATTGTCACGCGCTGCAGGGAGGTTAGTCAGATTGAAGAAGAATTGTGCTGAAGACCCGAGAGCGTCTTCGACAGTTGTTGAGTATTTCATGGGCGCTGGAACGCCTTCTTCGGTCTGTCCCCAGCCAAAGTGCCTCTCGTTCATCGGCAATGCGCTTGGCTCGTAGGCCCCGGTCTCGGGGTTGAGAACAACGTCAACACTGAACGGGAGGGATGGATCAAGCTCGCCAGTGGCCAGCTTCGGAGCAATGCCGTGCATTGGCAAATCCATTGCAACTGTTACAAAACAGCGGCCCGCAAGTTGGTTACCCAGAGCTAAGCTATGAGAACGGTTTCCAAAAATGCCGTGTTGATAAATTACCACGTTGTAGGGGGTGTCACCGCACGCCGTTGCTGTTCCGGCTGGAACGTGTGTCGGATCTGGAGCCGAGATCAATAACGGTGCGAAAACGGTACCTTTCTCTGCTGCAAATGGGTACCTGTACGTGACCTTGTCGGAGGGAGGCGTTGCACCACTCTGATCGATCAGGCTTCCAACAACTGTCGAAGCTTCCCATGTTGTATTTAGAGCACTTGGATCAGTATCGGTGGGAATGCCCAAGTAATAAGGAAGCTGAATTCCTGCTTGGAAAATAGTTCCCGGTCTTGCTGTCTCTCCCAAAACTGCGGCAGCAGGGATGCGCGTATCCTGAACAGGAGTGATTGTCCTTGGCACAGGATTACTAAAGTCAGCACCGTTGCTGGCGAGGAGCGCGGTCGTACCTGCTGCAGTTTCTTTAAGAGTCGGGGACGACGCGTTGGCCTGGGCCTCTTCGGTTCCCGCTGCGGTGGCAAGTGCAACATACTGTTCCGTCGGTGACAGCTGCTCAAAGGCATCTGCATTCTCTGCCAGGTACTTTGCAATACCCAATTGACGGGTTTCTACGACCGCATTCTTATAAAAGAACTGAGATGGGGAGGTTGCTGCTTCGAGAACGTCTTCTGTGCCACCTGTTGTGAAGGTAAGAGACAGTGCAATGTTATCTCCGGTGAGGGCAGGAAGTCCTGCGGCAGTCCGGCTCGCATTAGTGAGCGCAGAAAAGTATCCACTTGCCAGTGCCTCCCAGCTCTGAATGGCGCCGCGAACGGGCTCCAATGCCGGGTTGCCCAGAGGCTCCTCAGGATTGCTGATGTTCTGGTAGCTTGGAGATCCGACGATGCTGTCGCCGTTGTGGTCTTTAACTTCATCAGTAACTACGACCAGGTACTTTTTCTTGTCGTTTAACGGGCGGAGGGGTGTAATGCGGAGCACGTTGTTGGTACCGCCGTCGAGCGACACTACTTCGGCTCGGAACTCATTGTTGAAGTCTAGCACTGCCCCGGCCGTCTCGAGACTTGGATTGGCCTGCAGCGCCTGAAATGCTTTGCCTAACTCAAACGTGGGCGTTTCTCCGGGGAACGTATCGCGGTCTGGTGCGGGGATGGTTCCGGCCTCCACCAATTCGGCGATTAGCTGGGTGTAGTGACTTGAGCTGTTAAGAAGAGAATCCCCCCCGGGGAAGTCCAGTGCCAGCAAGAAAACATTCTGCTGTGGGTTTGGTGCAGGGTTTCCTTCCGCGTCCTGAATCACAGGAGTGGCATTGATGGAATCAGGATCAATCGAACCGGACAGTTTGATGTCAAACTGGGCGGTTGTAGAAGAACCATCCATGTAGTCAAGAGCGTTGGTGATCGGGTTTTCTGGGGAGCCATTGAGCGTCCCGTCTGCACCCTCTCCCTGCGCAAACTGAAGGTCAGATGGTACCGGAAGCTCGCTAGTTAGCGGATTGAATACCGGCCAGATTTTGCCAGTAAAATCAGGGTTGCTGATTAAATACTCCGGATTAGCATTCGCCCCCTCGTCACCGCTGCTCCAGCAGCCTGTAAGTCCAA
>JABURI010000268.1 GCA_014762755.1 Marinobacter sp. | reverse complement strand
CGGAGCAGGTGTTCCTCGGCAACGGCTCCGACGAAGTCCTGGCCCACATCTTCTATGCCCTGTTCCAGCACGGCGAGCCCATCCTGTTCCCGGATGTGACCTACAGCTTCTACCCGGTCTACTGCGGCCTCTACAACATCGAAGGCAAGCCGGTACCGCTGACCGACAGCTTCGAGATAAACCCGGAGGATTACCGCCAGCCCAACGGCGGCGTCATCTTCCCGAACCCGAATGCCCCCACCGGCCGGTATCTGCCCCTGGAGCAGGTAGAAGCCATTGTCCAGGCGAACCCGGACCGTGTGGTCGTTGTCGACGAAGCCTACGTGGATTTCGGCGGCGAGAGCGCCATCACTCTCGTGGACAAATACCCAAACCTGCTGGTCAGCCAGACTCTGTCTAAGGCCCGCTCCCTGGCCGGTCTTCGTGTCGGTTTCGCAGTCGGCCACAAGGATCTGATCGAAGCCCTCAATCGCGTCAAGAACAGCTTCAACAGTTACCCTCTGGACCGCCTGGCTCTCGCCGGCGCGAAAGCCGCCTATGAGGACGAAGCCTGGTTCCAAAAGTGCTGCGAGGGTGTCATCAGTGAGCGGGAGCGCGTGACAGAGGCGCTGGAAGGCTTGGGCTTTGACGTTCTGCCCTCAAAAGCCAACTTCGTTTTCGCCCGTCACAAGGAACAATCCGGCGAAGCGCTCGCCAAAGGCCTGAGAGAGCAGGGCATCATCGTCCGGCACTTCAACAAGCCCAGAATCAGTGACTTCTTGAGGATCACGATCGGCACCGCCGAGCAGAATGATGCCTTGATTCGAGGCTTGCAGTCCCTCTAACCTGCTAGTTTTGGAGTTGGGGCAAGGCGGGCAAGGGTTTCTGGGAACCGCTACGAGCACGTCCATGTGGGCTTGTTTCAGGCCATCCTTGGCCTTCAACATTCCCAGAAACCCTTGCCCGCCTCGCCCCTCAAATTACAGAGTGATAGTCATCAAGAGGGGAGCTATGGCAATCCGATCTGAGATTCTTTCCAAAATCAACGAATGGCTCCAACCCGAAAACTTCCAGGACTACAGCCCCAACGGCCTCCAGGTCGAAGGTAAAGACGAAATTAACACCATCGTCACCGGCGTAACCGCATCCAAGGCATTGATCGAAGCTGCCATCAGAGCCAACGCCGACATGATCCTTGTCCACCATGGCTACTTCTGGAAAGGCGAGGACCAACGTATCCAGGGCATGAAGCGCGAACGGCTGAAACAGTTGCTTGACCACGATATCAACCTCATTGCCTACCATCTCCCGCTGGACGACCACCCGGAGTATGGCAACAACCGCCAACTCGCCGACGTCCTCGAAATCAAAAATCCGCGCCCGTTAGGCGGCCTGGTCTGGGAAGGTGAGCTGCAGGAATCGATGACACCGGAAAAGTTCGGTTTGCACATTGCCCGAATGCTCCACCGTGAACCTCTCTGGGTCGGTGAAGGCAAGCAGGAAATCAAGCGGGTAGGTTGGTGCACCGGTGCTGCGCAGGGCTTTATCAACACCGCCCTGGATGCCGGGCTGGATGCGTATATCAGTGGGGAGATTTCAGAACCGACGACTCACACGGCACGGGAGTGCGGCATCCACTATTTCGCAGCGGGCCATCATGCAACGGAGCGCTATGGTGTGCAGGCGCTTGGCAAGGCGTTGGAGAAGGAATTCGGGATCACGCACAAGTTCATTGATTGTGATAATCCGGTGTGAGGTGAAGACGGGGTCAGAAGAAGGCTTTCTTCAGACCCCTAATTAAAACTCAGGCCTCAGAAGAAGCCTTCCGCTCCTTATCCAGCCCAAAGTCCTCAGCCAGCGTCCCCTTAGCCTCCGGATCCTTCTTGGGCGCATAATCCCGGGGCGGCTCTGACACGTCCTCACGGACCTCCTCCAGACGCTTCTTGGAAGTCTCCTGCTGGAGCTCTTCCATCCAGTCCTCGTCATTGCACAGACGATTCGCGCCCCGGGCCAAGTGCTGATTCACATCCCGATACGCATCATTGAATCGCCGAAGCAAATGGGCTGACTCCATGAAGTGCTCATTCACCTGAGCCTGGTAACGAGTAAACTCGCTCCGCAGCTCATCAATCTGCTGCTCTGCACGGCGCTGCCGAAGAGTCTGTCCCTGACCGGAGCGGCCAACCAATACCCCGATGACAATGCCAACAACCAATGCGGCAATCGCTGCCAGAATCAGGTTCGTCATATGCTGTGTCGTCCTTTTAGCTAGAAATGAGCCAAGCCCTTAACGCAGTATAACGTGCCGGGGCGCTCCCCGCCCACGGTTACTGCCTGCAACAATCGTCGTATTGCCCCTGCGGCCGCTCCGAATGGCGAAAAATCCCGAAATAAGCGACAATACCGCGCCCAAATTCATGTCCAACTTCCGGGAATACCTTGATGACAGCAGCGATGTCCTCCGAAACCAGTGCGAACCTGACTCCTTGGCAGCGGTACCTGAAGGATCTTGAACGCCCGGATTTTCACAAGGACCCGGCCCAGGAAGATGCGGTAAAGCGCCTGCAGGCACTTTACGACAAACTGGTCGACGCTGAAAGTGAACGCAACAAGGCCATGGCCAAACTCCGCCGCAAACTCAAGAAGGGCAGGGAAGAGCCGGTCAAGGGCCTGTACTTCTGGGGTGGTGTCGGTCGCGGCAAGACCTATCTGATGGACACCTTCTACGAGTCCCTGCCGTTTGATCGCAAGATGCGGGTGCATTTCCACCGCTTCATGCAGCGGGTGCACAACGAACTCAAGGCCCTAAAGGGCGAGAAAAACCCGCTGGAGCAGGTCTCCAAAAAGTTTGCCGACGAAACCCGCGTCATCTGTTTCGACGAATTTTTTGTTTCCGACATCGGCGATGCCATGATTCTGGCAACTTTGATGGATGGCCTGTTCAGCCGGGGCGTGACTCTGGTATGCACATCCAACATCGTACCGGACGGCCTGTACAAGGATGGCCTCCAGCGCCAGCGTTTCCTGCCGGCCATCGAGCTCGTGAAGACGCACACCGATGTCGTCAATGTCGACGGTGGCGTCGACTATCGACTGCGAACCCTGGAACAGGCCGAGCTTTATCACTGCCCCCTGGATGACGAGGCCGATGTCAGCCTGCGCGAAAGTTTCGACCGCCTGGCGGTGGAAGCCGGCAAGCACAGCAAAACCATGGAAATCAACGGCCGCAAGATCCCGGCCCAGGCCCATGCCGACGACGTGGTGTGGTTCGATTTCAAAGACGTCTGCGACGGCCCCCGTTCCCAGAACGACTACATCGAAATGGCCCGCCAGTTCCACGCCATCATCGTCAGCAATGTACCCATTCTCGGTGGCGACAAAGACGACCAGGCCCGCCGGTTCATCAACATGATCGACGAGTTCTACGACCGCAACGTCAAAGTCATCATCTCCGCCGCTGCCCCGATCACCGAACTCTATTCCGGCGGCCGCCTCAGCTTCGAATTCGAACGCACCGAATCCCGTCTGCTGGAGATGCAGTCCCACGAATACCTGGAGGCACCGCACAAGCCCTGAGTCAGGGAAGGGGGCTGACCTAACTCAGGGGTCTGAAGAACTCCGTGCTTCTGACCCCATCTTAGAACCAAACTCCGAGCCAAACCGCTAAGACGGGGTCAGAAGAAGGCTTTCTTCAGACCCCAATTTCGAACCCAACTCAGGGGTCTGATCAACTTGTTGATCTGACCCCAAGTTCAACCAACCCCAACCCCAAAAAACTAAAAAAGGGGTCAGATGAACAAGTTCATCAGACCCCAACCAAAGACAAACCGAGAGGTCCATCACCAATGAGCAGCGACAACGTAGTAATAGTAAGCGGCGTCCGCACCCCCATGGGCGGTTTCATGGGCAGCCTGGCGGACGTGTCCGCCCCGGAACTCGGCGCCCTCACCATCGCCGAAGCCGTCAAGCGCGCAGGCCTGCAGCCGGCCGACGTCCAGGAAGTCATCATGGGCA
>JABURI010000036.1 GCA_014762755.1 Marinobacter sp. | reverse complement strand
AACTCGGCGATGGGCAGAAACGTGTCCAGGCGGTAACGGCAGAATACCCAGGCAATTCGGAACAGGCGTCTCAGGCGGGTCACGGGTTCTCCGGTTTGTCAGTGATTTCGCGGTCTTCCAGCAGCCGGAGCCGGGCTTCCAGGCGGTCGGTGCGCAGGCTCAGCTCGTCGATATCCCCGAAGGTCGCTTCCAGTTCCCGGCGCCCCGGCAGGGCACCGCTTTCCTCGTGAACGTATTCCTCGATATTCGCGTTCATAGAGTGGACTGCTTCCCGGCTCCATTTGGCGGCACTGCGCAGGCGCTTGCCAAGGAAGTGCGCCGGAACATCACCGATATGCCGGGCCATGGCAGCTTCCCAGTCGGGATCCAGCTGGTTCAGGGCCCGCTGGAGCTGGTGGGCGAGGCCGGTATCGCCATCCACGTTCAACCGCCCGTCCGTGAACACCCGATCATCACCCACCGCCAGGGCCGCAAAGGCCAGCGGCCGGCCACTGATCCGCAGCGCCGGTTCTTCCGGGGGCTGGCTGCTGACCTTGACCCGTTCCCCGGTCTGGTCGAGGGTATAGGTCAACGGTACCGGGGCGGTAATGTCCAGCTGCACCGGGCCTGTCAGTGCTTTCACCAGGGAGCGGCGGCCGGCCGGATCCAGCTCGAGCGCCCGGTTCAGGGCGTTCTCTATGATGGCGCTGGCCGCAGCCTGCAGGGTCGGGCCCGGGAACATCAGGGCTTGATTCCCACGTGCAGGGCCACGATGCCGCCGGTCATGTTGTAGTAGCGGCAGTTCACCAGGCCGGCGTTCTCCATCATGCCTTTGAGGGTCTCCTGATCCGGGTGCATGCGGATGGACTCGGCGAGGTACTTGTAGCTCTCGCTGTCACCGGCGATCAGCTGGCCCATCAGCGGCAGCGCGTTGAAGGAGTACATGTCATACGCCTTGTTCAGCAGGGGATTGGTGGGCTTGGAGAATTCCAGCACCATCAGTTTGCCGCCGGGCTTGAGTACGCGGGTCATATCGCGCAGGGCCTGATCCTTGTCCGTCACGTTGCGCAGGCCAAAGGCGATGGACACCGCATTGAAGTTGTTGTCCGGGAAGGGCAGGTGTTCGGCATCCGCCTGGACATAGTTGATGTTGCCGGCGTAGCCCCGGTCCACCAGACGGCTTCGGCCGACCTGGAGCATGGAGGCGTTGATGTCGGCGAGGACCACCTTGCCCGACGGACCCACCAGGTCGGAGAACTTCATGGTCAGGTCGCCGGTGCCGCCGGCAATATCCAGCACCTGGTGCCCGGGTCGTACGCCGGAAAGCTCGATGGTGAACCGCTTCCAGAGCCGGTGAATGCCCATGGACATCAGGTCGTTCATGAGGTCGTACTTGCCCGCCACGCTGTGGAAGACCTCGGCTACCTGGCCGGCCTTCTGGCTTTTCGGCACATTGCGGAAACCGAAATGGGTAACGTCGTCCTGGCTGTTGCCGGAACCAGGCGCATTGGCTGGCGTTTGCTGCTCGCTCATGGGGGCTGTCCTGTCAGAATCTGAACCCCGTATTCTAACGGTTGGCGGGGTGGCTACAAGTTTAATACCGCCTTACACTGTAAAACCGTTTCAATTTGGAAGAGAAAACTGATCCATGTCTGTCATTGATGTCCACCGCCCCCATTCCCTGGACAAGGAACACGCCCGCCAGGCGGCGGAAACCCTGGCCCGGGACCTGTCAAAACAGTTCGATGTGCATTACCAGTGGGAAGGTGATGTCATGAAGTTCAAGCGCAGCGGCGTCAAGGGGCATCTGAACATTACCCCGGATGACCTACACATTCGTCTGGAGCTGGGCCTGATGCTTCGGCCGTTCAAGCACCGCATCGAGCAGGAAATTCACAGCCAGCTCGACCAGATCATCCAGGCCTGACAGGACAGTCTAGAGGTTGCCCGGCAGCTCGAATGGCGCCGGGTGGCCTGCGAGAATCTGTTCCATCACTGTCCGTTCCCGCCGTACCAGCCGCTCAATCAGTCTGTTTACATTGTCCATTTCCCGGAACGCACTGTAGCCGCGGTGCAGGAAACTGTGCAGGTCGCTCAGGTCTGCCATTTCCGCCGGCGTTCTCGCCATGGAAAGCAGCCAGCCCAGGGTGCGGTTACGCACGTAGCGATCCAGCTGCTGGCCAACTTCCGCCACCAGTTCAATCTGCCTTGCCCGGTCATCGAGCCGCAGGCTGGCCCGATAGGCCTCGCAGTACACCTGGGTATCCAGTTCTGTCGCCGGCTGCCCGTCCCGGTCAAGGAGTTCGGCCAATTCCAGGTCCAGCTCCTGGGTAACCAGGTTCAGCTCTACCAGTCCGGCAAAGGTATCCAGCAGGTTTTCTGGCAGCCACTTGACCATTTTAGGGAACACCCGGTCAATGTTGTCGTCCCTGCGGGTCATGCCGGCGGGTGCATAGAGATCGGTGAGCAGAAATTCCAGGCCGGCATGGTAGCCGGGGTGCTCGTACAGGTCCCGGTGTGTCGCCTTGAGGCGCCGGGCCTGCCAGTTCGCAACCTGGAAGGTTTCCTCCACCAGCGGGTGTGCTGCCTTGTGCTGACGGAAATCGTGGTACGCCAGTAGCAACCGCTGAAGCCGGCTTGCCGCTTCGGAATGAACAGGGGTGGCGACCAGGCGGTCACGGTACATGGGCCAGCTCCGCTAAACCGTGGATGGGGGCGCCAGTTTAGCGGAGCGGAACCGGAGATGCAGCAGGGTCAGCCCTGGGCGGTGGCCGGCAGGGTCTCGAAGCCCGGAACCCATTCCTTGCTATCCAGGGTAATGAAGTGACTTGGCGCCTCGGTTTCCACGATGCGCATGGTGGTCGGGCTCTGCCGGGCACTGGCCAGCATGGCGGACCGGTCCAGGATCCGGTCCACCGCCGGGATCAGGAAGGTGCCATGGCGAACGTGCTGGTACACCGAGGTGTCGGTCCGGGTCATCCAGTCCATGATGTTCTCGATGTTGCGGACGATGGTCAGGTGATCCTTGGTGGCCGAGAACAGTTTGCTGAGCAGCTGTTTCTTCCTGGGGTTCATCTTGCCAAAGAAGGTCTGGCCGTAGGCGGACTGGGGGGCGCTGTTGATAAGGCGGATCAGCCAGGGCCACATGCCGTGGCTGACCGGCTCCAGAAGCATGGTCACCAGGCCATGCAGCCGTCCCTGGGGCAGCACCGGGGCCTCGAGTACCACTTCCGCATCCTCATAGAGCTCGGGCCATTGTTTCATGGCCTCCAGGATCACCGCGCCGCCGCGGGAGTGACCGTGGACACGGATATTGCACGTAGTAGGCAGATTGGCCAGCGCCTGGTTGAGGATGCAGGCGTCGTACTCGATGGTGCCTTCCAGGTGCTTGATCGGCACTTCCCAGTCCGGCGTTTCGGGTGTGACCCCGTTCACCGGAATGTGGTAATTGCTGCAGGTTAGCAGGATCAGTTCGGTGGTGGCACCTTCATAGGCCTGGGTGAAGTAGCAGTGATTCTCCAGAAAGCCGTGAACACCAATAACCGTCTGCTCCGCCTCACCGCTGTGATTGCGGACCGAAACAGCACCTTTGCCGACGCGATAAACCCGACCCGAGAACATTTCGGAGTAAGCGCTCTCAATCGGCTTGATCAGTTTGCGAACATGGCTCGCTTTCATACCTGCTCTCCCCCCAGCACTGCAAATGTCGGTTATTGGTATTGGTTTGTGCTGGTAACCTTGTTGTACCGCGATGGTGGCGGGCATTTATTGGCGCCGGATACACTTTTTTCGGCATTCCCCGGCCAATAGACAGGGGACCGGGCCCACTAATAACCATTGCATCAAGGCTTATAACCAGTATAGGACTGAACAGTTACTCACGTGTAATTTTTTGTAACCGCGTGCGACAGTCGCCGTGTGGAGGCCTTTCGGGTTGTCTGGCACAATGCGTTTTCGGTTTTTACGTACTATTGGATCTTACTGACCCCGGGGACCCTCAGGTTTGAGTCAAGCGCAATCGCATCT
>JABURI010000090.1 GCA_014762755.1 Marinobacter sp. | reverse complement strand
GGTTCCCTGTTTTGAAGAAGAAGTACCGCAAACTGCCACGCAACACGGACTACTCTGCCTACCGCCACCCACGCTGGTGGCCAACCTGGCTTGGCATCGGCTTCATGTGGCTGGTGGCTCAGTTACCCATCCGTCTGCAGTGGTGGCTGGGCAAGCTGGCAGGATTACTGGCGTGGAAATTTGCACGGAGCCGCCGTCATATCACCGAAGTGAATATCCGGCTATGTTTCCCTGAGCTGACCGAACAGCAGCAGGCGGCGCTGGTGCGAAAAGCCTTCATCGCCAACGGAATCGGGCTGCTGGAGCTGGGCATTGCCTGGTTCCGGGACCCGGCCAAGCTCACGGGCATCACCCAGATCCACGGCATTGAACATTTCGAAAAGGCTCTGGAGGCCGGTCACGGGGTACTGCTGCTCGGCGGCCATTACAGCACCCTGGACCTGGGAGGCAGCCTGGTGACCGAATACATCGAGGCCGATGTCATGCAGCGGGATCACAACAATCCGTTGATGAACGCGGTTATGACTCGCGCCCGGGGCCGTCGTTACGGCACTGTGCTTGGCGCCAAGGACCTTCGCGGCCTGTTCCGCAGCCTGAAGAAGAATCACGCCGTGTGGTACGCCACCGATCAGGACTACGGCCGAAAGGATATTGTATTCGCGCCGTTTTTCGGCATTCCCGCCGGCACCATTACCGCCACTTCAAGGATTGCCGAGCGCAGTCGCTGCAAAATCGTGCCGTTCAGCCACTTCCGACGGGATGACAAGCCGGGCTACGACATCTATTTCCACCCGGCCCTGGAGGATTTCCCCAGCGGCGACGACCTGGACGACGCCACCCGAATCAACCGGATCATCGAACAGGAGATTTGCAAGGCGCCAGACCAGTACTTGTGGATGCACCGGCGCTTCAAGACCCGGCCGGACCCTGACGATCCCGGTTTCTACCGGCGCAAGAAAAAGTAGGAGCTGCCCTTGAGCCTGAAGCCAGAGAAGGATGCGCCGGTGGTCTGGTTGGTGACTGACGGCAAGCCGGGACACCGGAACCAGCTGCGTGGCCTTGGCAGCCGCTTGCGTGCCCACACCGGTGCATATTTGTACTGGCTGGATTCAACCGACTACCAGGTGCCATTGTGGCGCGCCTTGCTCGGAGCGGCACCAACTGTCCCTAATGATCTGCCCCCACCCGATCTGATCGCCGCCGCCGGCACCGGCACCCACCGTTTGTTGCTGGCACTTCGACGCCAGGGCAAGGCCAGCACGCTCGTAATCATGAAACCGGCATTCCCGCTGTCCTGGGTGGACGGCGCCATCATTCCCGCCCATGACGAGGTGAACGCATCTTCCAAAGTCCTCATCACCGAAGGCGTGATAAACACCCTCACCCCGCTGGCGAAACTGACCGATAACCGCGAAGCCCTGATCCTTGTTGGCGGACCGTCACCACACTTTGACTGGGACGACGATGCCATTCTGGCCCAGATCAATGATCTGATTGCCTGTTACCCGGACTGGCGCTGGACCATCAGCGATTCCCGGCGCACACCGCCGGCAATGCGGGAGCGCCTCGCGGATCTTGCCAGGCCCCGGATCACCGTGGTGAGCTGGGAAGCCACTCACGAGAACTGGCTCAGGCATCAACTGTCTGCTTCGAGGGCGGTATGGACAACGCCTGACAGCATGTCGATGGTGTGCGAGGCTGCGACGTCCGGCGTGCCAACCGGGCTGCTTGATCTGCCCGCCAGACCGGGTAGCCGGGTGGCAAAAGGCATTAGCCGCCTGGCGGAGGCCGGCTTCGTTGCCCATTGGAGCGATCACCGCAGCGTCATGGCCCGGCAAACCGTCGCCTCCAGGCAACTCTGGGAGGCTGACCGGGCTGCCAAATGGGTTATAGAGCGATTCCTCAAGAACAAACAGACTTCAATAAAAGGAAACTCAGCGTGAGGATTCTTCAAGCACTGCCGGCTCTCTACAGCGGGGGCGTTGAACGGGGAACCGTGGACCTGGCTGCAGAGCTGGTTCGCCGCGGTCACGAATCCTACGTGGTTTCCAACGGTGGGCCAATGGCGGAGCAGGTGCGGGGACAAGGCTCTACCCATATCCACATGCCAATCCACCGCAAGTCTCTGGCTTCCTTTGGTCAGATCCTGCCCATGCGCAAGCTGATTCAGGGCCTGAAGCCGGACATCATCCACGTGCGCTCCCGCATGCCCGCCTGGATCATCTACCTGGCCCTGAAGAGCCTGCCGGAGGAGGAGCGGCCTGCAGTCGTCTCCACCTTTCATGGCATGTACTCGGTGAACCCCTACAGCGCCGTCATGACCAGGGCCGATCACATGATCGCCGTATCAAACTGTGTGCGGGATTATGTGCTCAAGAATTTCAACGTCCCGAAAGAAAAACTCACCGTCGTCCAGCGGGGGGTGAATGTGGAAGCTTTCCATAACCGGGCCCTGAGCCAGCAGTGGCTGGATCATTTTCTATCCCGTTACCCCCAGCTGGCCGGCAAAAAAATCATCATGATGCCCGGCCGCATTTCCCGCTGGAAAGGCCAGCTGGACTTCCTCGCCATGATGAATCAGCTGATCCGCCTGCGCCCGGACTGCCATGGCATCATCGCCGGCGGTGCGGAACCGGGCAAGGAGCGCTTCCTCGAGGAGCTGGAACGGGAGCGCAGCCGCCTGAGCCTGACCGACAAGGTGACCTTCCTGGGCCAGCGCAACGACATGAACAGCCTGTATCTGTTCGCCGATGTGGTCTGCCACATGTCTACCAAACCCGAACCCTTCGGCCGGACGGTCACTGAAGCCCTGGCCTCGGGTACCCCCGTCGTCGCCTACAATCGCGGAGGGGCGGCAGAGACCCTCCAGGCCTGTTTCCGGGAGGGGCTGGTGCCTCCGGATGATACGGGAGCCTTTGCTGCGACCGTTCGGAAGATTCTTGAAGCGCCGGAGCACGAGATAGTGATTCCGGACCGTTTCCGTCTGGAGGCACAGACGGAGGCGACGTTGGCAATCTATGAAAAAGTTCTGGCCGACAGGGCGAGACAGAAATGAAAAATGGAACGCCCCTGACAATCACATTGGTCCTCGGAACACCAGGGACCACATGGGGCGGCATGGAAAAGCATACGGCGGAGCTGGCAGGAGCACTGGCCAAGAGGGGGCATCAGATACATGTTATTGCGCACAAGGCGTTCAGCGAACGGTTCCCCTATCCGCTTCACTTTCACCCATGCCCGATGCAACTCGGACGGAAGAACCCCTGGCTCTGGCTCAAGCTTGGTCGCCTCATCCGGAAAATAGAACCCGAGGTTCTCCATGCCCAGGGCAACAAGGCGGCAGATCTGATTGGCCGCGTCCGGAGCGACCATCCATGCACCAGAATCGGCACGATCCATGGCATCAAAAGCAATGAACGGGCGTTCTCAAACTGCTCTGTGCTGATAGCGGTCAGTCGCTCAGTCTATGAGCGACTTGAGCACCCAGGTAAAGAACTGATTTACAACGGCATTAAAGCCAGACCTGATGCGGCTGCCCGCCCACTCCCAACGCCCGGGGACAGAAACAAATCAACAACCAATGTGCTGGCAGTAGGCAGGCTTGTGCCCATCAAGGGCTTTGACGTCCTAATTCGTGCATGGGGGTCAGTAATAGAAGCCTTTCCTGAATGCCATCTCACGATCCTCGGGGATGGCGAGGAAAGGGGCGCTCTGGAGAGACTCGTGGCAGAGCTGGGCCTTGAAAACCACATTTCCTTTCCGGGTTATTTAGAGAATACCGAACCGTGGTACGAAAGGTCAGATCTGACTGTCATCAGCTCTTTGAGAGAGGGGTTCTCCTACGTGTTGCTGGAAGCGCTCATGGCCGGATGCCCGGTTATTTCAACCCCTGTATCAGGGCCCAAAGAGCTGCTCCCTCCCGAAGCCCTCACTAAGGATCACTCTGCTGAAAGCCTTGCAGAACTCCTGGGCAGCAAACTCGGAAACCTGCAGGCCCTCCGGGATCTGGAACAGAAGGCGATGACGCGCGTACGGAGAGAATTCACTGTGGATGCTATGGCAGAGCAGACCGAAATGGCCTATCTGAGGGCAAAACCGGCCTGAACTGTGCCTGGAATATTTCAAGACTCATGATCTGCCGGATTCGAACTCCTGATTCATTTGCAGTTCTTTCGCCTTTGCCAGCCTCATAAAATTCCTGTTGGCCGCCGTAATCGCGACACTCAAGCCAAACCAACCATTGAGCACTTGGCGGTGTAAAAAATAGTATTTGAGGAACTTCAACGGGAACTCAACAAAAAGGCGAACAGTCGAAATTCTTCGGCCCTTTCTGGCCAAAAATCGGGCTTGCTCTGAGGACAGTTGCACATACTTGCGCTCCATTTGCTCCAGAGACACCAAGGTCCGATGCAACACATCCCCCTCAAGATCAAGAACCCTTCCCTTTCGGACCTGTGGGCGATCATTGTTGCTGTCCTTTTCAGAAACAATTTCCGCCCTCTTACGATTGTAAAGGCGCAGGATCTTCTTGGTTTTATCATGCTGGAAGGGATGCCTCGGATTGGGCGGAGACAAAACCCAGCGCATTCGGAAACCCGCCACGCTATTTTCTACTGGCCCAGAGAAGACTCGCTGGATTGAGCTTACCAGGCTGTCCGAGAGGACTTCATCGGCATCGAGGTCCAGTACCCAGTCATTCCGACACAATCCAGCTGCAAAGGCTTTCTGCGATGCAAACCCTTCCCATTCATGGTGTACAAATCTAGCCCCAGCCGCTTCTGCAATTTCTTGGGTGCGGTCCGTACTACCGGAATCCACCACGATAATTTCGTCCACCCAGCCCTGAACCTTTTCCAGCGATTCAGGCAGCCGTTCTTGCTCATTGAGCGTGATGTAATAAACCGAAATTGGCAGCTTCATTGATGACATCCGTGAAGTGATCTCGCCCAGGGTCTCAGAGCACTGTCGGGCAAGACCTGCTGTGATAATATCTTGCGATTGAAAAGCCAATGCTGAACGAAAGCAAAGAATGGAGCAATTGAATGATTCATCCCGTCATCATGGCCGGAGGCACCGGCTCTCGCCTTTGGCCCCTGTCCAGGCAACTGAATCCGAAGCAGTTCCTGAAGCTGACGGATGATCACCTGTCCATGCTGCAGCTGACCGTCGCCCGACTGGAAGGCATGGAATCAGCTGATCCCCTGCTGATCTGTAACGAAGAACATCGCTTTCTGGCCGCCGAGCAGATGCGCCAGTCCGGCTATAACGATGCCCGCATTATCCTTGAGCCCTGCGGACGAAATACCGCGCCAGCCATTGCCCTGGCTGCCTTGCAGCTGTCGAAAGCGACCGATGACGACTCGGACGACCCCCTCATGCTGGTACTGGCGGCAGATCATCTGATTCAGGATGTGCCTGCCTTCCAGAACGGGATTGCCGAGGCAGTTCCGCTGGCCCAACAGGGTAAACTGGTTACCTTCGGCATCGTACCGGGCCATGCGGAGACCGGTTACGGGTACATACAGCGCGGCCCCGAACTTGCCGAAGGCAGCTTCACGGTGAACCGCTTTGTTGAGAAACCCGACGAGAAAACCGCCGAAGACTATCTCTCATCCGGCGATTATCTCTGGAACAGCGGCATGTTCATGTTCGGTGCGCGCCGTTACCTGACGGAGCTGGAGAAGCATCGTCCTGATATCCTCGCCATCTGCCAGGCGGCTGTTGATGGCGCCAGCGAGGACCTCCATTTTACCCGCATCAACGAGAACATCTTTGCCGAGTGCCCGGAAGACTCGGTCGACTATGCGGTGATGGAGAAAACCGACAACGCCGCCGTGGTATCCCTCGATGCGGGCTGGAGCGATATCGGCTCCTGGTCAGCGCTGTGGGACGTCTCTGACAAAGATCAGGACGGCAACACCTTCACCGGAGATGTAATCGCTCACGATACCGAAAGGACTCTGGTGCGCGCGGACAGTCGGCTGGTGGCGGCAGTGGGCGTCAAAGACCTGGTGATTATCGAAACCAAGGACGCCCTGCTGGTCGCCCACAAGGACAAGGTACAGGACGTCAAGAAAGTGGTGGAACGCATCAAGGGTGACGGCCGGCATGAGCACATGAACCACCGGGAAGTCTATCGCCCCTGGGGAGTTTACGACTCCATCGATAACGGCAACCGCTATCAGGTGAAACGCATTACCGTGAAACCGGGGGCGAAACTGTCCGTGCAAATGCACCATCACCGGGCGGAGCACTGGATCGTCGTCAGCGGCACGGCAAAGGTGACCAATGGCGAAAAAACCTACCTGGTCACTGAAAACCAGTCCACCTACATCCCTATCGGCCAGATCCATTCGCTGGAGAACCCCGGTGTAATCGATCTCGAACTGATCGAAGTCCAGTCCGGCTCCTACCTGGGCGAAGACGATATCGTTCGCTTCAAGGACATGTACGGCCGCAACTGATCTCTCCTCCTGTCAGTGGCCCTTGCTCCGCCGGGGCCACTGAACATAATCTCGCGGAAAGCACTAATTTCACGATTCCGTCATGGCACGGTAAAATTTCGCCCACTCAGCACCCTTCCTTTGTTTTACCGGACTCCAGCAACATGACGCGAAGTAATAACACGCTTGGGCAGCGGGCAGCCTGGGCTTCCTGGTTCATCTTTGCTAACGGTCTCTTCGCACTATTGGTCGGGCTCCGCTATTTACCATGGATGAGCATTCCGGATAGCGAAACCGCCACTTATATTGCTCTTCTTTACCCGGGACAGTTTGCGCTTATCGCCTGGCTGGGCGGATTACCCTTGCTGATTCTGGCAACCGTACTGCCGGCCAAACGGATACTCTCTGTGCTGGCCGCCCTCTACGCAGGTGTCGGTATTGCCCTCCTGGCGACGGATACTGTGGCCTACTCCTTGTATCGCTTCCACTTGTCACCATTCGTACTGGAACTGGCACTCGGAGGTGGCACGGAAATTTTTTCCTTTTCATGGCAACTCTGGGTGTCTGCCATCAGCTTTTTTATCGGCGTCCTCATCATTGAGTGCATTGTCGCCATCATACTTTGGCGCAAGCGACCACGGGCCCGCTGGCTGGGCGTGGGCTTTGCCTTCATGTTTGCCTTCCAGTTAGGTGCCCACGGCTGGCATGCCTGGGCCGACGCGAATTACGATACCCGTATCACCGGTATCACCCGACACGTCCCCCTGTACTACGCTGCCACCGCCAAACGTTTCATGAACGAACACGGTCTTGTGGATCAACAAAGAGTCCGGGAGAACCAGGCCGCCCGGGCACTGGGTGACGTCAACCGTGGGAGCCAACTGAACTATCCGACGGAGCCACTCCAGTGCTCGGAACCCGCGCAAAAGCTGAACGCTCTGATGGTTGTGATCGATGGTGCCCGCTGGGACATGCTCGATCCCAGATGGATGCCCAATATTTACGAATTTGCGGCAAAAAACCTGACCTTTGAACAGCACTACAGCAACGGCAATGCCACCAAACCAGGTGTATTCACCCTGTTCTATTCGCTGCCAGCCAGCTATTGGGATGCCTTTACCTCCGCCAAGAAGCCGCCGGTAACGATCAGCCGGATGCAGGAACTGGACTACCAGACCAAGGTACTGGGATCCGCCACACTTGTGAGCCCGGCCTTTGACCAGAACGTATTCTCCAGCATTCCCGATCTGCGGCTCGAGACGCCCGGCGCGAAACCCTGGGATCGGGATATCCGGATCACCGAGGATTGGCTCGCCTTTACCGAAAATGAGCTGGATCCGAAACAGCCGTTTTTCGGATTCCTGTTCTACGATACCCCCCACAACCACCGGGTGCCGGATGACTACCCTGTCAAGTTTCAGCCCTACTGGGAATCAGTCAACAAGCTGGAGCTCGACGAAGATTTTGACCCCGAGTTGATAAAGAACAACTACAAATCAACGCTGCACTTTGTCGACAACCAGGTGGACCGCGTGCTGGATGATCTGCGGGACCGGAACCTGCTCGACAACACCATCGTCATGATCACCGGGGATCATGGCCAGGAGTTCAACGAGTATGGTATGAACTACTGGGGACATGGCAGCAACTTCGGCCAGTACCAGCTTCGGGTGCCAATGGTGGTACACTGGCCCGGACGTTCCGCCGACAGAATTGACCATCGGACTGAAAACTTCGACATTGCTCCGACCCTGATGACCGAGGCGCTTGGTTGTGGAGCGACACCTGTGGATGCCTATGCAACCGGAAACAGCATGTTCAAACCACGGGCTCAGGACTGGAGCATCGCCCACAGTTATATGGACTATGCCCTGCTGTTAAAGGACTTGAAGCTGGTCACTCACCCTTCGGGTTCGGTGGACGTGCTGAACCATGACTTGAAACCTGCGTCGGACTACAGACTTAGCCCGGGCGTTACAGCAGAGGTGCTGCAGGAGCTTTCCAGATTTTATGAGTGATTTTTTGCGAAGGATAACGAGGAACCGGCTGACGATCCCTTTTACGCCGTTCTACCGCCGTTATCCCTACCGCAATGGTATCTCTATCAATAGTGCGGATGCCCGTGGCTGCGTGGATACCCGCCTGGGTTTCTTCTGCAATCGAATACCCAAAGCCGCCAACTCCACGATTGTGGAAAACCTGGCGCGTTTGAGCTTTGGCGAGGACGTTCCCTCAAAAATTGCCAAGAAACGCTTTACAGTACCGTCCCAGCTCAGCCGGGCCGACGTTGATCAGATCGAAGATATGTTCCGCTTTGCGGTTGTAAGGAACCCTTTCACACGCACGCTGTCAGCTTATCTCGACAAAGTTGAGCGGCGGGCCCGGGAGGCCCAGCGGGAATCAAACTTCAACGAGTTTCTGCAAGGCCTCGCGAACGGGAAGCTATACAGCAACGCACACTGGGCACCCCAGAGTTCCCTCTTATTATTGCCCTTCAAGGACTTCGACTTTACTGGCAAAGTGGAGTCGCTGGACACAGATCTGGACTACATCAGGTCAAGGATCACGGGCAAACCGGCCGAAGAGCCGTTAAAATCGTTCCGGGCGAATGCCACCGGCGCCGGGACTAAACTCCGGCAATACTACGACGAACGTTCCGTCAGAATGGTGCTGGAGCTTTTCCAAGTGGATTTCGAGTTATTCGACTATCCCCGGGAACTTCCGGACTGAGTACGATTCAACCCATTGTTAACAGGACTGCATGCATGAAACTTTCCGTTATCATGACCACCTACAACTCACCGGAATGGCTGGAGAAGGTACTCTGGGGCTACAGCGTTCAGACCCACAAGGACTTCGAGCTCATTATCGGTGACGACGGGTCAACGGAAGAGACCCGTGAGGTGATTGATCGCATCCGCGAAGAAACCGGAATGACGATCAAACATGTGTGGCAAGAGGATAAAGGATTTCGAAAGTGCCGGATCCTGAACAAGTCCATTCTTGAGGTGGAGTCCGACTACGTTGTCTTTACTGACGGTGACTGTATACCCCGCAAGGACTTCCTGGAAGTGCACGCAAAAGAAGCCGAACCCGGCCGCTACCTGTCCGGTGGCTACCACAAGCTCCCAATGAGTACGAGCAAGACAATCACCAAGGATGACATCATCAGTGGTCGGTGTTTTGATCTCAAATGGCTGAAAGCGCACGGTCTCAAGTCAAGCCACAAGAACAGCAAACTGACGGCCACACCACTCAAGGCACGGATCTTCAACGCGCTCACTCCGACCGCCTGTAACTTCAAGGGCTCGAATGGTTCCGCGTGGCTCAAGGATATTCTCGCGGTGAACGGCTTTGACGAGCGTATGCCCTGGGGCGGACTGGATCGGGAGTTCGGTGTGCGGTTGATTAACTCGGGCATCAAGCCCAAGCACGTTCGCTATAACGCCATTGTTATTCATCTGGATCACAAGCGGGGCTACAAGGACCCCGAACTGGTGGCAGCGAACAAGGCGTTACGGGTCAGCACTGAGAAGGAGAAAATCAAGGTGACTCCATGCGGCATCAAACAGCTTGAGGCTACCCAATGATTTTTTGCGTTTTCTCCTTCAACCGGGGCCGCTATCTGGAAAACTGCATTACCTCGATAGAGACTTGCGCTCCCGGTCACTCGATCGTGATTTTCGATGACAACAGCACTGATTCCGCAACGACACAGATACTTGACCATTACCGGACGAAGCACACGGTAATCCAGCCAACTTCGGATGCAAAATCCCGCCACCATCTCGGCGGGCTCTACGGAAACATGCAGAGAGCATTCGAAGAATGCAAAGATGCTGATCTGGTCTGCTACCTGCAAGACGACACACAGATGGTACGCCGGCTTGAGGACGAGGATATCGCAGATATCGAGGCGACTTTTGAAAAAGCCCCCTCTCTTGGCTTTATAAATCCGTGCTTCATCCGGGGAATCAACTTTACCAAAGGGGCTGAGTACTCCTACAACCCGGAGCTGAAGCTCTATTTCAGGGAACGCTCCCAACGCAGCTCAGGCACCTATTTTTCCGCTTTGCTCATCATGAAGCCCAAACGCTTGCACAACACTGGCTGGTCATTTGCCTCATCGGAACCGGCAAACAACCAACAGGCAGCAAAACATTTCATGCCTATGGGGTATCTGCACGCGCCCTTCGCCATGTGGCTTCCTGAGGTACCGGCCTATCGCGGGAAGAAAAAGACGCTGGGACTGAAGCTGGCAGAGAAAAAGAGAAAGTGCGGTTACTATCCCTTCGCATTGATGAGTGAATCCGAGATAGCCGACCTGAAGGAGCGGCCCGAGAGTAATCTTCCCATTGCCGAGGACTTTCTTCACTGCATTGATCACGAGCCACCAAAACCCTGGGCTTACAACCCACTGACCAACACTGGCTGGATCAAAAAGCTGAATCAGCTAGAAGTCAGTCTGGCTCGCCTGTTCCGATAACACTACGATTTTTTTTCACTCTCAGGATTATTATTTTGTCGATTTCGGCTAAAGCTCACCATCAATCTTGCAGTGCCTCTCAAAATGCTCTTGCCGACTCGAATGGCCAAGGCTGTATTTATCTGATCGCCCCGACAAGCGCAGGTAGTCTCGGCGATCAGGCATTATGTCAAGGCCTGGTCGATGTTTTAGGAGAACGCTTGGGGGAAACTAAGTTAGTAGAGGTCTTGATCAAACGCAGACACAATCCCCAAGTTTTGAGATCTGGCTCTTTACCGACATTCAATCTAAATAGCGGATCACCTTTTTCGTTGCTCCGGCTCCGAGGTCGGCTAAAGAGAGCGAGCGCGGTCATCATTGTCGGTGCGGACACACTCGATGGAAGCTATTCAATCAAGAAAAACCTTATCTGGCTCAAGCTAGCCGATCTAGCAGCATCTTTTGGGGTCCCGACATCTATCGTGAGCTTCAGCTTCTCCCAGAATCCCGCTCCCCGAGTTGTTGAACGCTTAAGAAGATTAAATCCGCGCATTCAGTTCTATAGCCGCGACCCAGTCTCAAAGGACAGATTTGAAGCATTTACAACGAAGGATTGCGCATTATCAGCTGACCTAGCGTTTTTAATGAAGCCTAGTGCCCAACTAAGCACCACAGTTTCAAGCTGGGTGGCAGCAAAACGTTCAGCTCAATCATTAATCGTTGGCTTGAATGTGAATCCTCTGGGTATGCGGCACCATAAAGAGCAGATGGTGGAGAGTTATCGTCAAGCTCTCACAGATTTCCTGGATAACGACCCCAAAAGGGCCATTTTGATGATTCCTCATGATTTTCGCGAAGGACAGTCTGACCAGGAGATCATGTTGGAAATAAAAAAGGCCCTGCCCATCAGGTTATACGACCGAGTGCTGCTAGCGGAAGGCCCCTTCAATGCATGGGATGCTAAAAAAATTGTCTCTGTAGTTGATTTTCTTATAACCGGAAGAATGCACTTGGCAATAGCGGCCATGGGTCAAGGCGTGCCGGCATTTGGGCTGGCTTATAAAGACAAGTTCGAAGGCCTAATGCAGCATTTTTCTCTGCGTGACAACCTCCTACCTCGGGAAAAAACACTGCTTCCTGATACTCTCTTAGGATTCCTAATGTGTGCCCTTAACCAGCATGCCTACGTCCGGGCGAGAATTTCTTCTCGGCTTCCTGAAATCAAGAAGAAGTCTCTCGCCAACCTAGACAACCTGGTTAACTGCCCCTGATTTGAGATGGGGCTGCCAAAGCTTGAGTACAACAAAATTTCAGCCAGCGTTGCTGGCTGAATGACTCTCCCTTCCCCCAACCGACCAGAACCAGACAAAGACAACAGGTATCCACAGGAACAACCAGACCGCTTTGATCGAACTGACGACCGTGTGTGACCCGGTCAGGGTCAACATAAAAACCAACCCCAGAATCGCTAAGAGCCCGACTTTCTCCTCCATACTGGCCCTGCACTTCACCACGCTTCTTATCACCAGCCCAATCATCATCACAAGAAAACACAAGCCGATTATCCCGGTTTCAGCCAAGGTCCCGATAAACAGATTGTGGGCATGGGTAACGGGAACTCCTTTGGGGATCCAATAGGCCTCAGCGGCGGGCAAAACATCAGGCGGCGTGCCTGCCCCGAAGCCAACCCACCATGAGGCGGGTGGATATTCCAGATACCCCCTCCAGATATCCAGGCGATATGACATTCCCCGACCAAGCAGCTGTTGAAGGTAGCTGTCTCCGCCATAAAGCAGCACAACCACTCCAGCAATGGATGCCAAAACCGCTCCCACCACCAAAAAACCCCGTATGCCTGGCGCTTTAACCAGCAAGAGAACCCCGAGATAAACCAGATAAAGTGCCATCGCCCCAATTGGTGCGCGACTCTCTGAGAGCAAAACTGCCATGCAGACACTCGTAATAGAAGCTCCCAGCAATATGATCTCACTTCTCGTGAACGATGAACTGACTCTCGCCAGCATGAAATGGCCAATCGCAAAATAAGCCAACAGGATTGAGCCAGCCTGAATGGGGTTATGTAATGCGCCCAACCCCCATAATCGGCCCTTAAGATCAAGATAGAATACAAAGATAATCACAGCCGAAAGCGCGCCTAACAACGCAGCCCATAGGAAAAGAAGAGCCCACCACCTCGGTGAACGGATCACATGGGGCATCCAGACATACAGCGCCAACAACCCGAATGTTATTTCTACCCCCCAGCGGAACGCGCGCACATGCTCATCCACAGGTCCGGAACCAACAATGAAGGTACTTAACGATGCGTAAGCGAAAAAAGCGAGGGAAACCAGCAGGAACGGATCTCGCCAGTTGATCCCGGTTCGCCGGGTAAATAGCAGGATTAATAATACAGGGATCAGAATTCCATGAAAAAACACCTTATAGAGATCCTGATGCGGCGCCAAAACAGTAACAAAAAGCCATATAGCAAAAAGCAATGGCACCCTGTTTTTCACCTTCTCCGCGAAAGTGCTCTGGCTGACCCTGTTCAACGAACTACCCACTTGCTGACCGTTAACCTGCTCTCCCACTACTTCATGCTCCGGCAAGGCTTATCCTGAAGGATCTGACACAAATTAAAATCACGCTATAAAAGCTCAAGACAAGAAAACAGATCCCTTACATTATCTCACGGCACAACGCATAAAAATTATCTGCGATGACTTCACGCTTGTAGCTTTCCATATTTCCAAAGGCGTCTTGAAGCTCGTCAGACGTACGATTGTTTACCCATTCGGTTATCTTTGAAGCAAGTGAGTCCGGCGTCGGGTCAAAATAACCTACGACACTATCAAGTGGATCAGACATCCTGTACTGAGAAACTACCAGTGATGGCTTACGGTAAATCAGGATATCATTCTCGATACCTGACATTTTGCTCTTACCGTAGACCTCATGGTATTTACGGAAGTGGGTATCGACCTGAATTGGAGCAACAAAAAAGTCTACAGATGCAACCTTTTCCTCAAATACCTCTGCCGGCACATAACCCTCACTATAATCGAGCGAGAACTTGCTTGACTCAATAGATTTGAAATTCTTGATAATGGACTTTGCATGCTTCTGCCCGGCATTGCCAAGAAGAACAAGTTTAACCGGATATTTCAATTCATCCAGGCACTTTCCGATCGCCAAAAAAACCAGATCAAAATCTTTTTTGCTATTTGTAACTTTTCCGGTTATCGCAATAGTGACGGTATTTTTGTCTTTTCCATCGAGTTTATACTCTTTCTCACCAAGAAACCCGAACGGCAGTACCGGTGGCAATACCTTTCTTTGATCAACCCAGCCGTTTTTCAAAACATAGTCTGTAATCGTTTGGTTAGGAAACATAAAATAATCAATTTTCTCAAAGAGCTCCTTTTTGTGCTTCCACTCTTTTCCTATCAAGACCTTTCTAACCAGGTGCGACAAGATACCTAAACAGTTTATGACGGGCCTGTGGAGACGAGAAAAATGGGTAAAATCACAGTGAGCATTATGTATGCGCACCATCGAAGTGGCTACGAAAGGCACATCATTCAGCTCGCGCCAATAGTGCCTTATGGTATTAAAGTACAGAATGTCCGCAGATCTGAAAACAGAATCCATTCGGCTAATGAAGTCAGAAATGGTCTCTTTATCATGTTTTAGATGAACATTTAACAAACCATCTTCAGAAGAGGTCGGCAAAGCAGTCTTCTTGAAAACACTGGGCAAAGTGATCAGTGTAATTTTGAAATTGCTGAACCTCAGTATTTCATAAAGAGTTTTAATAAGTTCGGCATGATAGTGCAACTCAAGAACAACCAGATGAACGGGTTGGTTCTCAATAATAATTTCAGGAGACTGGCTCATAAAACTTTACCGTAATTTTTTATAGGTCGATTTCCCCGATATCAATCGACTCGGGAAATAGCCGGACTGTTGGCAATTTTCGCCTTTCAGCTCCCGTCTTTTCCGGGTTCACGGCTCCCCCGCCAATCCCGCCACCGGGACTGCCAAACCCGCAACCAGGTCCTGAACCGGCTCCGGGTCTCGCTACCGGTATAACGTCCCTTCGCAATATGACGGATCCGGTAGACGCCCGACACATCGATCGGCTTCCCCGGGCTTCGGAGTAACCAGCGAAATGCCCGGTCTTCATGACACTTGGCAAAACTGTCCACTGGCTGCTGGTAAAGACCAATATTCCGGCAATAACCGACAGCCCGGCAAACGTCGCCATGGGCGATCTGCAAGGGACCGGTCGCCTTGGTGATTGTGCGGGTAGTGAACGAAGAGGTATCGATATCCAGCACTTGCGGGGCTGCAGAGCCGGCCTTCAGCATCGGGTTATCTTCCGCCAGCAAGTCCGTGGTGCGTTCCTCCTCGGGAAACAGCAACGCGTCCCACCGTCCTTGCAGCGCTTCTGCAAGGGTATCGAGACAGCTTTCCCGGAACATCAGGTCACAGTCGGTGAACCAGACCCAGTCGGCTTTTGTGGCGAGAGCAGCACGGTTACGGCCGATACCGCGGCGGAACAGCTCCTGCTTCCGAATCGGCTGCCAGTTCCAGGTAACGCCCGGCACCTCTTGCTTTCCGAAGAACGCCAGTAATTCTTCGGTTCGGGTATCCTCAGGACTGTAGAAAACGGTCATGGTGACGTCGAGCTTCTTGGGCGGGAACAGCACCAGGGAGCTCAGCTGGTATACCAGGAAGTGGGAGTAGTTCCAGCAGTGGCTGACTACTTCCAGGTTCAGGTGCCCGGTTCTGGCCGCCCTTTCCGCTTCTGACGGCAGGTCGGGCTCGAACCAGCCCGGAGGTATCCAGCCGCCAGCAGCAAACCGAAAAAAAGCCAGCTGTATCAAATTCCACATAGTCGTCGCCCGGGCACCTCAGGTTTCAGCGCCCGGTGACAGAATGGATTTTCCCGGGCGGCATAATCAAAAGCTCGCGAATTCTACCACGGCGCCTCCCCAAAAGCAGACCGCCAAGCTGTTACAAACCGTCAAGCATCTTGTGTGGGTTTGGCGACAATGGTACTTTTTCGCCCTTGTTACCCCCCTGATTGGATGGTTTTAGTGTCCGGCAAGCTCATCAAACTGGTTTTCCGCCTGCTATCCCTGCTTGGCCTTGGTACTTCCCAACGCCTCGGCCGACTTCTCGGTGGAATAGCGTGGAAGCTGGGCGGCCGTTCAGTCGAGACTACCCGCAAGAATCTCCGTGCGTGCTATCCGGACCTTAGCAGCCAGGAAATTGATACGCTGGGGCGCAAAAGCCTGCAGGAAACAGGTGCGACTGCTCTGGAAATCCCGCTGATGTGGGAGTGGCCGGTAGAGCGCTGCCTCGGCCTGATCCGTGAGATTGAGGGCGAAGAGCTGCTGGAGGAATACAAAGCTGGCCAGCAGGGATTGTTGCTACTGGCTCCCCACCTGGGCAACTGGGAGCTGACTGGCCTGTTCTTCGCATCCCGCTACAAGATGGCCGCCCTGTACAGCCCACCGAACCAGCCGGGGTTCGAGGAATACATGAAGGCGGTTCGCAGCCGCAGCGGCTCTGAACTGGTGGCAACAGATCGCCGCGGGATCATGCGCCTGTTCAGCATTCTGCGTGAGGGGGGCGTGGTGGGAATCCTCCCGGACCAGACACCGCGTCGGGAAGGAGGAGAGTTCGCCCCGTTTTTCGGCATCCCGACCATTACCATGACCCTGGCCTCCAAGCTGGTTCACAAGACCGGAGCTCGGCCCCTGGTCACCTATGCCCAGAGGCTACCGGACGCACAGGGCTTCAAGATCGTGATCCGTGATGCCGAGCCGGAAATGGTGTCGAAGGACATGACCGAATCCCTGTCTGCACTGAACCGGTCGGTAGAGAAGTGCATCGCCGACGCGCCAGCTCAATACCAGTGGGAGTACAAGCGTTTCCGCCGTACTGCGCCCGGAGAAAAGCCGGTCTATTGATCAGCTTCCCTTCCACCATAACCATCCAGAAATGCCTGCCACAGCTGCTCTCGCAACGATGCATCCAGGTCCGCCAGGGTCTTGTTGACGGATCGTTCCAGGCGGCTGATGTTGGATGCTTTCCAGTCATTACCTTTGCCGGCAGGCATCAGACGCCCACGATCAAAATCAATCAGGTAGACCTGATCAGCCACCAGGATATTCATGCAGTTGAGATCAGCATGAAACACCCCGGCATCATGAAAGCGCCGGACACTCTCGCCGGCGTCACGCCACGAAGAAACACATGACGCACTGGCAAACTCGGAAAGTGGGCGGGCTCCAGGAATACGCCGGATGATGATGGAAGCGTGGTAAAACAACTGACCACGACGGCTGTATCCGGCAGCTACCGGCTCAGGCACCGGAAGCCCTTTGCGGAAGAGTTTGTACAGCAGCCGGAATTCGGCAAAAGATCGGACCGCATCTGCGCGGGTATAGACGTAATCCCGACGGATAAAACGCCCGGGCACACCGCCCCGGCAGAAGTGCCTGAGCACAAGGTCCCCTGACTTCGCACGGATAAACCACGCCGAGCCTCGGCCACCTTTAGTGACGGGCACCGCGTTGTCGCCCCAGAACCGGGGATCAAACCACTCCTCCCGGAACCGGTTCTGAAACGAACGGGCCACCAGATACCCTCCGGTGGCCCCGACATGCCTTATATAGCCTTCCCCCATGGGGAGGTTACCGAACCAGCGTCAGCCAGTCGCTATGATCAGGCAGCTTGCCCTTCACGGCATCAAAATAACGCGCCTGCAGCTTCTCGGTTACCGGACCGCGCTTGCCTTCGCCGATGATGCGGCCGTCCAGTTCGCGGATCGGGAGCACCTCGGCGGCTGTGCCCGTAAAGAAAGCTTCCTCGGCCACATACACCTCGTCCCGGGTGATGCGACGTTCTTTCACCTGCAGCCCCATGTCCCTGGCAAAGTCGATGATGGTGGCACGAGTGATACCCTCCAGGCAGGAGGTAAGCTCCGGCGTATGAAGCACACCATCGCGGACGATAAAGATGTTTTCCCCGGAACCTTCGGCCACGTAACCCTCGTTGTCCAACAGCAAGGCCTCCTCGGCACCGCCGGAGATGGCCTCGTTCAGAGCCAGCATGGAGTTGATGTAGTTGCCGTTCGCCTTGGCCTTACACATGGTGATGTTGACGTGGTGGCGAGTGTAGGAAGAGGTACGGACCTTGATACCGATCTCCTTGGCTTCCGGAGACATGTAGGACGGCCAGCTCCAGGCAGCAACCATGATATGGACTTTCAGGTTGTCGGCGCGCAGCCCCATACCCTCGGATCCCAGGAACACCATCGGGCGCAGGTAAGCTTCGTCCAGGTTATTCTCACGCACCGCCGCGCGCTGGGCTTCGTTGACCTCATCCTTGGTGAACGGCATTTTCATGTTCAGGATGTGGGCGGAGCGGAACAGGCGGTCGGTATGCTCTTTCAGGCGGAAAATCGCCGGGCCATTCGCGGTATTGTAGGCTCGCACACCTTCAAAACAGCCAAGGCCATAATGCAGGGTGTGAGTCAGGACGTGGGTTTTGGCTTCCCGCCAGGGAACCATTTCACCGTCGAGCCAGATAAGGCCATCGCGATCAGCCATCGACATTCTAATTTGCTCCTAAAAAAGCGGTTTTCGGGGAACCGGCATTCTAGCAGGAAAACTCAAGAAAAATAAATTTAGCTTACTAACCAAGCATGACTTTTTTCCACATATTCTGGATGTAGTCACGCTCTTCCGGGAACGCATCCCCTTCCACCTGACTGTTCAGGTTCTGCAGCGCCCGCCGGTGAATGGTTGATCGCAGGGTGATGAAGGCCTCCCGCAGCTTCTCGGTATCCTCCACGGGTAACACACCGGCTCGCCCCAGCTCCTCCATCTGGCGGATGTTATCCGACCACTGGGTCAGCTCCGGATGCTCGGAACACCACGCCAGCATCAGGTACTGCACCATGAATTCGATATCCACAATGCCACCGGGATCGTGCTTGATATGAAACACCTCGGAGCGCCGGCTCTCCGGTGTTCCCAGGCTGGCCCGCATTTTCTCCCGCATCTCCACGACTTCTTCCCGGAGTTTTGATCGGTCACGCTGCTGGCAGAGAATGTCATGGCGAATGCCTTCGAAAGCCTCCAATGTCTCGGTACAGCCGGCCACACCCCGGGCCCTGGCCAGGGCCTGATGCTCCCAGGTCCAGGCATCCTTACGCTGGTATTTTTCGAAGGCGCTCAGGGTCGTCACCAGAAGCCCTGAATTGCCGGAGGGCCGAAGCCGCATATCCACCTCGTACAGCTGCCCCGACGGTGTCTGGGTACTAAGGATGTGCACGATTCTCTGGCCCAGACGGGTGAAGAACACCGCGTTATCGATGGGCTTGTCGCCGTCGGTGGACAGCTCCGGATCGGCCTTGTGCACGAACACCAAATCCAGATCGGAGGTGTAGCCAAGCTCGATGCCGCCCAGCTTGCCATAGCCGATGATGGCAAAATCGATCTCACAGGCGGAACCATCGGACCGCCGGGGATGTCCATGACGGCTGACCAGATTGGCAAACGCCACATCCACCACGTGATCCAGCACCACTTCCGCGATCCAGGTCAGGTAATCGCTCACCTTCATCAGCGGCAGGGTGCCCTTGAGCTCTGAAGCAGCCACCCGGAGGATATGCGCCTTCTTGAAATGGCGCAGGGACTCCATCTGCTCTTCGAGATCCTCAAACGGAATTCGCAGCATCTGCTGGCGCAAGTCATCCTGCAGCTCTTCCTTGGCCGGCGGGGTGTACAGACTCTCTGCATTGAGCAGCTCGTCCAACAGCAACGGCGTTTCCGCCAGCTGTTGCGCCACCCAGGGACTTTCGCTGCACAGGCGAACCAACTGGGTGCGGGCACCCGGATTTTCCAGCAGCAGGACCATGTAGGCGGTACGCCTCAGGATCGCGCTGACCAGCTGCAACACCCGGGACAGGGTCTGGGAGGGGTTCTCCACTTCGGTCAGGGCGTCCAGCAACACCGGCATGAACTGGTTGAGCCGTTTGCGGCCCTGGGTCTGGAGAGTCTCCACGGTACGGCTGTCCCGAAGCTCTGTCAGCTCACGGCAGCTCTCCTCGGGGTTTTCATAGCCCTGTTCCTGCAACCAGTCCCGGGCACTCTCATCATCCATCTCCGCCAGCCAGAGCTCCTGCCATTCCTCGGCCAGTTCCGCGCCCTCGGCTTCTTCCTCCTCTTCGGTGGCAATGATGTTGGCAAAGTGGGTGGCGACCCGTTCACGGTGCTCATCCAGCACCTTCTGGCACTCGTCCCACGAATCAAATCCCATAATCAGGGCGATGCGCGCACGGTTGAGATCATCGTCCGGCAGGGTCTGGGTCTGCTTGTCCTCGATCCCCTGCAGGGCGTGCTCGAGATTCCTGAGAAATACATAGGCCTCCCGCAATTCTCTGACCACGGCAGATGGCAGCAGCTCAAGTTCTTCCAGCTCTTTCAGGATGGTGAGCAGCTCCCGCTGCTGTAGTTCCCGATCCCGACCACCCCGGATCAGCTGGAAGGCCTGGACAACGAACTCGATCTCCCGGATGCCGCCGCTGCCCAGCTTGATGTTGTTTTCCAGCCCCTTGCGGCGTACCTCCCGGCTGATCATCGCTTTCATGCTGCGCAGGGATTCGAAGGCGCTGAAATCGATGTACTTGCGGTAGACGAAGGGACGCAGGCTTTCCATCAACACCTGGCCGGCCCTTTGGTCTCCAGCGACAATCCGGGACTTGACCATGGCATAGCGTTCCCAGTCCCGGCCCTGGTCCTGGTAGTAGGTCTCCAGCGCGGCAAAGCTCAACGCCAGGGCACCACTCTGGCCGTATGGGCGTAACCGCATATCCACCCGGAAGACAAAGCCGTCTGCGGTAATCTGGTCGAGAGCCTGGATCAGCCGCTGGCCCAGGCGAATGAAAAATTGCTGGTTGTCCAGTGAACGCCGGCCGCCGCGAGTCTCGCCCTTGCCGGGAAACGCGAAGATCAGATCGATGTCCGAGGACACATTGAGCTCCCGCCCACCGAGCTTGCCCATGCCGATCACCACCAGGGGCTGGGGCGCCTCCTGGCCAGTGACGGGGTCCAGTCCGTAGGGAGTGCCCAGCTGCTCACAGGAGTCTTCGTAAAGCCAATCCAGGGCGCCATCAATGCAGGTATCCGCAAACGCGCTGGCCGCGGCCATGGTTTCGGCCAGATCAGCCCAGCGCAGCAGATCGCGCCAAATGATCCGGAACTGGATTTCCCGTCGGAACCGGCGCAGGGCCGTATGCAGAGCCGGTTCACCATCGACTTGCTCAAGGTACTCCTGCCAGCGTTCCGCCAGGTATTCCGGGGTTGTCGGCTCGGAGAGACGACGGGAACCGACCGACCGCCTGATTCGATCTGGATGCCGCTCCAGGGTCTGGCGCAGAAACAGGCTGCGACCAATCGCATCGGCAACGACAGACTCCGGGACTGCCTCATCCTCTGTCAGCCAGCCCGGCACCCCCTCCGGAAAGACCGATTCCCAGCATTCGGCAACGTCCTCGGCGATTGGTGACGGCAAGGCACTCCATGGCGCGGACATAATGCAAACCCCTGTCTCTCTGTTATATTTTCGGTACTGTATACCGAACTCACCCACGACTGAACAGGCCCGGCCACCGAATGCTGCCACTCAGACGCTCCCTCAACCCGGAGCATGCCGAGACTCACCTGCCCATGGGGCGCATTATCCGGTCGCGGATGAAACGGCTATTCCTGATCCTCATCGCCATGATCACTCTCCAGATCCTGATCATCTGGGCTGCAGAGGACCTGAACCTGTTCGAATCCATCTGGCTCACCCTGACCACGGCAACGACCGTCGGTTACGGGGACTTCTCCCCGAAAACGCCGGTGGGACGGATCAGCACCATGCTGATCATGTTTGTGGGCGTGATCACCATGCTTACCATCATTATCAGCGATTTCATCGAATACCGTTTCTATCGGCGGGAACGAATCATACAAGGGCGCTGGGTTTACAAAATGAAAGAGCACATTGTCATCATCAATACGCCACAAACAGGAGGCGCGCAGTACTTTATGCGTTTTGCCTCCCAGGTGAGAGCCATCCCGGGATACGAAACGATCCCGATCATGCTGGTGACACGCCAGTTTCCTTCTGGACTTCCGTCCGAGCTGTCCGACTGCGGTGTGGTGCATTACCACGGCTCCGGCAGTGACCCGGAGGCATTGAAGGCTGCCCATGCCGGCAGCGCCCGACACATCATCGTGCTGGCGGCGGATGAGGCGGACCCGACCTCCGACAGCCTCACCTTCGACATAGCCCATCGCCTGTCAGAATCGAACCTCGGCGGACGGACAACGGTGGAATGCGTCAGCGACCGCAATCGGGAACGATTCAAGGCCCTCGGCATCCGCACCATTATCCGACCGGTGCGGACCTATCCGGAGATCATGGTTCGGGCCGTGGTTGCACCCGGCTCTGAAAAGGTGCTGGAAGATCTGTTCAACTACGAGCGGGATCATCCTCATCGTTATGAACTCGAGCTGGACGATCTCACCTGGGCGGATATCGTCAGCGCACTGGTTCGCCACGGCATCGGTACTGCCCTGGCCTATATTGACCATGACGATGAAGTGATCTGTCACCCGCCGACCAACGAGGAAGTCGAAGGCAAGGGGCTGATCGTGCTGGTGAAATCCACCGACACACCAGGGGTGGAGGTTGTGGAAGAAGCGCTGGACCGGTACCGGAAGTTCCTGGCCAGCTGGCATGAAAAATACGACAACAAGGCTGCCGAGAACTCAAACGCAACCTGAAGGCGCCCTTCAGGTTACAGCCAGCTGTAACTGCAGTTCGCCCAGTTCCTGGTCCCGCGCCAGGTCCCGGATACTGGCTCCTTGCTCCAGAGTATCCAGAATTCCCCGTAAGGCGGCTTCAGCACCAACGCGACTGGCAACCTGCTCAAGTTCGGAGAGATCGCTGCCGCCTGCTGTCCATCCCCGATGCTGAAGCCACGCGAGGCTCAGTTGATACAGGAACCCTGTCACCGGCAGAGCACCGGCCTCCGGCTCAACCCTTGGCTGATAGAGACCCGCCAGGTAATACCCCTGTTCCGCCTTGCTGACCAGGTTCAGGAACACCGGCACGCGCCGCGCCAACTCCTGCGCCAGTGACATCAGAATCGCCGGGTCTCCGGATTTGAGTTCGAACTCGACCTCATTCAGTGGCTCGGTCCGGTCTCCACTGGCGATGGCTCCCGAATCCAGCGCAACCTCCACTTCCGCACCATCGCGCCGGATCATCCAGATCTGGCGCCGGAAGTTGGTTTCAAACACCACCTCAAGCTCGGCGAGATTGACCCGGTCGGCCAGGGGCGTATCCGCCAGCAAACCCAGGCTCAGATCCGGGCCCGGCAACGGCCACTCCCACTCCTGCCGACGGTGGGCGCCGTTCACGAATTCGCCGCGGGTCTTGAGGGTCTGGATATACTTGTCCCCGGCCTGACGGACTCTCAGGGCAGCCTTCTGCCGGTTCAGGTCAGCCGACGGCGTGTCGAAATAGCGGTTGATCAGTGACTTCTCTCCGGCGTAGTCCGCGGATGTATCGCTGGACAACCAATCCCGGACTTTCTGCTGGTCAGCCTCTGCAACCGTTAACTTGATCTCGAGTTCTTCTGCCATTTCCGCTTTCCTTTTGGGCTTTGACCGAGCATACATAAAAAAACCGGCGACCCTAAGGTCACCGGTTTTTAGACTACTTGATTAGCTGGTTAGCTGATCAGAAGTAGTAAACACCACCGATTGCAGCGATGGACTGCTCGTCGCCAGCACCGCTTTCCAGAGTGTAGGCGTCAGCTGCGTCGTTGCCGTACAGGTAGCCTTCAAAGTAGACATACATGTTGTCAGAAACGTTGTGAAGAGCCTGCAGGGCTACTACGTCTTCCTGGGTGCTGTCTGCGTTGTCAGCTTCGGTGAGCTGGTAAGCCAGCGAGAACTGGTTGGCACCCATGGTGTAAACACCAATCACACCGTACTCGTCGCCAACGTCCTTACGGGTCTGGAACTCACCAGTCAGGCTGAAATCACCCATGGCGTAGGTAGCACGTACACCGTAGGTGTTTTCGTTGTTCGGGCTGAGTTCAGCAGGAACATCGCCATCTTTGGAGTACTTCAGGGAACCATCGTTGGAGTCCATAGCAACAGCCAGCTCCAGCGCATCAATGCTGTAGATAGCCGCCAGCTGGTACGGGTAGGACTTGCCACCTTCCTTGCTGTCGCCGTTAACCTGAACAGCTGCGCCCAGCTTCAGGCCGCCGAAGGACGGAGACATGTACTGAACCAGGTCACCTTCACCAGTGTCGTAGTTACCGCCAATACCAGTACCTACTTCGTGGAAGTTCACGATCTTGTCGATGGCGCTCTCGTACGTGGAGTCGTCAGAGCCGACCCAGACCTGACCGAAGCTGTCACCTTTAACACCGATGTAGGCCTCGTCCAGCTTGTCGATACCGCTGCTGGCAGCTTTATCGTCAGCGTTGATGCCTTCCAGCTCCATTTTCAGGAAGCCGGTGATGCCCGGAGCGATCTCGTGGTCGTGCTTAACGCCCAGAGTAGTACCGTTGTCGAAGTGATCTACGGCAGAACCGCCGCCGTCAACGTTGGTGTGGGTAATAGCGTACTGAATGTTACCGTAAACGGTCGGCAGGTTGCTTTCCTGGGCCGCGACAGCGCCAGAGAAAGTAGCTGCTGCGATAGCAGATGCGATGAGCGTCTTTTTCATGTTGCGTCTTCCTTTTTGAGTTAACTCAGGTTTTAGCGACGGGTATTAATCCCGATTTATTAAGTTATTCAGGCATCACCAGTCAGGCTGGATGTGCCGGATTCTCCATTATCTCCATGTCAGTTTTATGACATCCAGATAACTTTTCTTCTTCTTCTTGAAAACCTGCAGAACTGCAGATCTTTGTAGCTCAGTTACTTACAGCACTTTCTTAAAGCACTGAGTAATGAATCTGTTTTAATACAAAGAACCTGCATTTGCAAATTTTAAACAGCGCATTTTTAGCTTGTTTGGCACCAGAAAGGCAACCCTTTATAGCCATGAGCTCTGTTCGGTTTTGTGACCAGTGCGTTACAAATACGAGGCCAACCACCATTTTTTTCTTTTAATTCAGCGAAGTACCAACAACGAACTTCTGCCCTGGGCCAAATATCAAACTATCCGGGTTATCGGACGCACCATCCACTAACACGCAGGCGACCGCCGCCCAATCATGGTGCACCGAACATTTATGACAGCCCCGTAACCTCCAGCATGAACGTAACCGGCCCATCATTGATCAACTGCACTTTCATATCCGCCCCGAAACGCCCCTCAGAGACTCGCTCATTGCCAATACACACCCTCGCCTCGCGAACAAACTCCCGGTATAGGTCATTGGCCACCTCCGGCTTGGCGGCCAGGGAAAAGCCCGGGCGGGTTCCGGAGCGGGTATCGGCTGCAAGGGTGAACTGGGGCACGACAAGCAAGCCGCCACCGATATCCTGCAAACTTCGGTTCATGCGGCCCTGCTCGTCAGGGAAGATACGATAGGAAAGAATTTTTCGGCACAGCTCCTTTGCCTCGGCAGCCCCGTCATCCCGCTCAACTCCGAGCAGAAGTAGAATGCCACGGCCTATGGCGCCAACAGACTGGCCATCAACCGTGACACTGGCTTCCGATACTCTCTGGATGAGCCCTTTCATTCGCTTCCTGACTGACGGGGAAATTACGAATCGGCAAGAGTGTATCCCCGCTCCCGGAAGACCGCAACCCGACCTATGCCTTTTTATCCGACCGGTTTCTCTGTTTTGGCTACCACTTCCTCAACGCCCCTGATCAGGGCATCGACAATAGCCGGTTCGGACGCAGAATGGCCGGCGTCCCGGATGATTCTCAGGTCTGCTTCCGGCCAGGCATTGCTAAGTGCCAGGGCATTATCCAGTGGACAGACCATGTCATAGCGGCCATGAACGATGATCCCCGGAATGTCCGCCAGTTTGTGGGCGTCCCTGACGATCTGGTCAGGTAGGAGGAAAGCGTTGTTCATGAAGTAATGGCACTCGATTCGCGCCAAGGCAATAGCTACATGGGGATGGGCGAAATGCTCGACCACCCGGGGATTTGGGTTTAGCGTAGCGCAACGACCTTCCCAGACCGACCAGGCCTTGGCGGCCTGGATCTGCTCCAGCTCGTTGGTACTGGTCAGTCGTCGGTAGTAGGCAGAAACCATATCAGCGCGCTCGGACTCGGGAATCTGAGCTTCAAAATCCCCCCAGTAGTCCGGGAACACCCGGCTGGCGCCCTCCTGGTAGAACCAGTGAATATCCCGGGGCCGGCACAGGAAAATGCCTCGCAATACCAACCCCATGACACGCTCCGGGTGAGTTTGTGCATACACCAGGCTCAGGGTTGAACCCCAACTGCCCCCGAACAGCAGCCAGCGGTCGATGCCCAGGAACTGGCGAACGGTTTCCATGTCTTCGACCAGCTTGTCAGTGCTGTTGCCTTCCAGCTCTGCCAGTGGCGTGGACCGGCCGGCACCACGCTGATCCATAAGGATAATGCGGAAACGCTCGGCGTCGAAGAAGCGTCGGTGGTAGTCCTCGCAACCTCCGCCCGGGCCGCCATGGACCACCAGGACGGGGATGCCGTCGGGGTTGCCGCTTTCTTCTATATAGAGTTCGTGGGGAGGGTCGACGGCGAGTCGGTGCTGGGCGTTGGGGTGGATTTCGGGGTAGAGGGTGAGCATGGGCGAAACTCCGGCGTAAAGGCTTTTATGGGAGTTTGGTTGAAGATGGGGTCAGAAGAAAGTTTTCCTAAGCCCCCGGGGATGAAGATGGGGTCAGAAGAACGAGTTCTTCAGACCCCTGGGGGAGAGGCATAAAAAAGGGGTCAGATGAAGGCTTTCATCTGACCCCTTTTCACATCATACCCTTGATTACTTCTTGCCGGCGCGCTTTCGCTCGTTTTCGGTGAGCAGCTTCTTGCGCAGGCGGATGGACTTGGGTGTTACTTCCACCAGTTCATCTTCATCGATGAACTCCAGGGCCTGCTCCAGGGTATGCCTGATGGGCGGCACCAGGCCGATCACTTCGTCTTTGCCGGAGGCACGCATGTTATCCAGCTTCTTGGCCTTGGTGGGGTTGATCACGATGTCGTTTTCACGGCTGTGAATGCCACACAGCTGACCTTCGTAGATCTCGTCACCGGGTGCCAGGAACAGCTTGCCGCGGCTTTGCAGGGTTTCCAGCGAGTAGGTCATCGCGGTGCCCTTGGCCATGGAGATCAGCACGCCGTTCTGACGGCCACCCATGGCACCTTCCTTGATCGGGCCGTAGTGGCTGAACGTGGAAGTCAGAATACCGGTACCGGAGGTCATGGTCAGGAACGCGTTACGGAAGCCGATCAATCCACGGGCCGGAATCGTGTATTCCACTCGCATGCGGCCCTTTCCGTCCGGGATCATGTTGGTCATCTCGCCCTTGCGCAGACCAAGCTGCTCCATCACCGGGCCCTGATGCTGCTCTTCAATATCCACGATCACGTTCTCGTACGGCTCCTGTTTCACACCGTCGATTTCGCGGATAACCACTTCCGGCCGGCCCACGGCCAGCTCGAAGTTCTCCCGGCGCATGTTCTCGATGAGAACCGACAGGTGCAGCTCGCCCCGGCCAGACACCTTGAACTTGTCGGCAGAGTCGCCCTCTTCCACACGCAGAGCCACGTTATGCAGAAGCTCTTTTTCCAGACGCTCCTTGATGTTGCGGCTGGTGACGTACTTGCCTTCTTTACCGGCGAACGGGGAATCGTTTACCTGGAAGGTCATGGAAACAGTGGGCTCGTCCACGGTCAGCGGCGGCAGAGCTTCCACGTTGTTCGGATCACACAGGGTATCGGAAATATACAGCGGGTCCAGGCCGCTGATGCACACGATATCGCCGGCCTGGGCTTCATCAACTTCAATACGCTGGAGGCCGGAGTGGCCCATGATCTTCAGAATCCGACCGTTACGCTTCTTGCCGTCGGCGCCGATAGCCGTAACCGGTGTATTGGTCTTGACCGAGCCGCGCATGATGCGGCCGATGCCGATGACACCGAGGAAGCTGTTGTAGTCCAGCTGGGAGATCTGCATCTGGAAGGGGCCGTCCCGATCGACGGCGGGCGCAGGCACGTGGTCGACAATCGCCTGGAACACGGCGTCCATATTGTCATCCAGGTTTTCGTGCTCCATGCCGGCAATGCCGTTCAGGGCGCTGGCATAAACAATCGGGAAGTCCAGCTGCTCGTCGGTAGCACCCAGGTTATCGAACAGGTCAAACACCTGGTCCACAACCCAGTCCGGACGTGCGCCGGGACGGTCAATCTTGTTCACCACCACAATCGGGCGCAGGCCCGCTGCGAAAGCTTTCTGGGTTACAAAACGGGTTTGGGGCATGGGGCCGTCGATGGAATCCACCACCAGCAGCACACTGTCCACCATGCTCATGACCCGCTCAACTTCGCCGCCGAAGTCAGCGTGCCCCGGAGTATCCACGATGTTGATATCGTAGTCTTTCCATTTCAGCGCGGTATTCTTGGCCAGAATGGTGATACCACGCTCTTTCTCCTGGTCGTTGGAATCCATAACGCGCTCGCTTTCGAGCTCCTTACGATCCAACGTGCCGGACTGGCGCAGCAACTGGTCAACCAGGGTAGTCTTACCGTGGTCTACGTGGGCAATAATGGCGACATTTCTGAGCTTATCAATCACAACGGGTTTCCTGAGGAAAAAATGAGCGGCGCGCAGTATATCGAAAAGTCGATGTCGTTAATATGAAGATTAGTGCCTATTCTTTAACCAACCGGTGGCGCACTGATATGACGCATCTACGCCGTCGCCGCACCATATTGGTGCACTATTTTGGTGCGCGACAACAGGGAAGCATCCGGAGCTGCGCGCCATAACGGGCCGAAAACCCCGTGGCTGCGCTGTTCTGGCGCAAAATCGAAAAACTGGCAAGCCCCTTGCTTATGCATAGTCAGCCGAAAATTATCAGGTAAGGGATGCACGCTTTTGGTAAGCTGCCCGAACCCGAAAAACAGATCGGAACTCAGTCCCACTGAACGATCCGGCACCACGAACATGAAATACGCCCGCACCGCGGGATAACTTACGGAGCATGCACAATGTCCAAGACGATTGATTTGATTAAAGAGCACGAAGTCAAATGGGTAGACCTGCGCTTCACCGACAGCCGCGGTAAAGAGCAGCACGTGACTCTGCCGGCCACCGAAGTCGACGAAGACTTCTTCACCGACGGCAAGATGTTCGACGGCTCCTCCATCGCGGGCTGGAAGGGCATCAACGAATCCGACATGATCCTGATGCCGGTCGACGAAACTTCCGTGCTGGATCCGTTCACCGAAGAGACCACCATCAACATCACCTGCGACATCGTGGAGCCTTCCACCATGCAGGGCTACGAGCGTGATCCCCGTTCCGTTGCCAAGCGCGCCGAAGAGTACCTGAAGTCCACCGGCATCGCCGATGGCGCCCTGTTCGGCCCGGAGCCGGAGTTCTTCGTGTTCGATTCCGTCAAGTGGAACGTCGACATGAAAGGGGCCATGTACGAGATCCACTCCGAAGAAGCCGCCTGGGTTTCCGGTGAAGATTTCGATCGCAACAACATTGGTCACCGTCCGGGCGTAAAAGGTGGCTACTTCCCGGTTCCGCCGGTAGACAGCCTGCATGACCTGCGTGGCGCCATGTGTGCGGCCATGGAATCCATGGGCCTGGAAATCGAAGTACACCACCATGAGGTTGGCACCGCAGGCCAGTGCGAAATCGGCGTTGGCGCCAACCCTCTGACCCGCAAGGCCGACGAAGTCCAGATCCTGAAGTACTGCGTCCACAATGTGGCTCACGCCTACGGCAAGACTGCCACCTTCATGCCCAAGCCGGTGGTTGGTGACAATGGTTCTGGCATGCACGTACACATGTCCCTGAACAAGGACGGCAAGAACCTGTTCGCGGGTGACGGCTATGCCGGTCTGAGCGAGATGGCCCTGTACTACATTGGCGGCATTATCAAGCATGCCAAGGCCATCAACGCCTTCACCAACAGCTCCACCAACAGCTACAAGCGTCTGGTGCCGGGCTTCGAGGCGCCGGTTATGCTGGCCTACTCCGCCCGTAACCGTTCCGCTTCCATCCGGATCCCGTACGTGAACAGCCCGAAAGCGCGCCGTATCGAAGTTCGCTTCCCGGATCCGTCTGCCAACCCGTACCTCGCGTTTGCAGCCCTGATGATGGCCGGCCTCGACGGCATCCAGAACAAGATCCACCCGGGCGATGCCATGGACAAGGACCTGTACGACCTGCCGAAGGAAGAAGCACTGAACATTCCGACTGTGGCAGAAACCTTCCAGGAAGCTCTGGACTGCCTGGAGCAGGACCACGAGTTCCTGACCCGTGGTGGTGTCTTCACCGAGGATATGATTCAGGGTTACATCGACCTGAAGCGCGGTGAGGTAGAGCGTCTGAACATGACCACTCACCCGGTTGAGTTCGACCTGTACTACTCCTGCTGATCCGATCCAACCCGGATTGAAAGAAGCCCCGCCCTGTGCGGGGCTTTTTTTGTGCGCAGACTCACACTCTCACGCCCTTAACGATATGTAACCAACAAGGACCGGCCGGGGCGTTGAAAAGGCCTCACAGGCCGTTGATAATCAAATTAAACCAACATTGCAGGTCAGGGTTATGAACGCGAAGTACGGATTGGTGGCAGGTTTTCTGATTTTGCTCTCGGCACCGGCCGTCGGCGAGGTATACCGGCACGTCGACGCCCAGGGAAACGTCACCTACTCCGACGAACCGATCGAGGGCGGCGAAACGGTTGATGTCAAACCGGTTACCACCGTCACCCTGCCCAAGCCGCAGACAGTTCGCGAGACCGAGAAGTTGCGGGAGGAAGTGAAACGGGAAGGTGCCGTCTATGACAGCGTTTCCTTTGTTCACCCGCAAAATGACCAGGCCTTCCACAGCGGCAGCGGAGATGTCCGCTTTGAGGTCACCAGTACTCCGGGACTGCAGTCCGGCCACAAATACGAAGTCACCCTCGATGGCCAGCCCGTCGCCCAGACCTCCTCGGGCTCGGTGGTCGTGAACAACATCTACCGCGGCACCCATCAGGCCGGCGTCCATATCGTGGACGAAAACGGCGTACAAGTGAAAACCGGTTCGCCCGTCAGCTTCACCGTCCACCGCCCTTCCGTCCAAAACTGACTCTACATCGTTTCGCCCCATACTGGTGCATACGCACCACAAAAAGGCCATACTCTGATCAGCAACAGGGCGGAATTGCCCGGCTGATCACTCAGCACCAAACACAGTGCACCAGCGTACTGCACTCGTGGCGTGCCATTTCGGGCACGGGCCCTGCCTTTGCCCATCTTTAGTGGCACAGCGGTCAAACTGGTTCGGTTCTTGCAATTCCTACCCCGTCATCTTTGAAACGACACGACAGGAATTGCCCATGGCATTCGCCCCGGCCCTAAATGACGGATACAAGAGCATTCTGGACAGCCTTAGCACGGCCGTCCTCGTACTCGAAGACAACCTGAAAATCCGTTACCTGAACCCCGCCGCCGAGAGCCTGTTCGAGACCAGCCTCACTCGCAGCCTGGGCCATCCGTTCCGCGAGATCCTTGCCGCGTCCGAGGATGCCCTCAACACCCTGTACGCTGCGCTTAGGAACGGCCAATCCTATACCCGCCGGGAGGCGGAGTTCATGCTGACCAGCGGGGCGAGGCTGACAGTCGACTATTCCGTCACCCCCATTTCCCTGGAGCCGACGGAATTGCTCATCGAGATCCAGCCACGGGACCGGCTGCTTCGTATCAGCCGGGAAGAGGACCTGATCTCGCAGCAGGAAACCACCCGCATTCTTGTGCGCGGCATGGCCCATGAGATAAAGAACCCTCTGGGAGGCATACGCGGGGCAGCGCAGTTACTGGATCGGGAGTTGAACGACGAAGACCAGCGGGAATACACCCGGGTTATCATCGACGAGGCCGATCGCCTGCGCAGCCTTGTGGACCGTATGCTGGGACCGAACAAGGCACTCAAGTTCGCTCCCGCCAATATCCATGAGGTCCTGGAACGGGTACGCACCCTGCTTGAGGCTGAAAGCAAAGGTCGGGTGACCTTCCGGCGCGACTACGATCCGAGCCTGCCAGAACTATGGGCCGACAAGGAGCAGTTGATCCAGGCGTTCCTCAACATCGCCCGCAATGCCATGGAGGCCGCATTCGAGAACCAGACAGGCGCGAGCAACGAGGAACCGCCGACCATCATGTTCCGGACCCGGGCCCTGCGGCAATTCACCATTGGCCACAAGCGGTACCGGCTGGTCTGCCGTGTGGACGTCATCGACAACGGCCCGGGAATCCCGCCGGATCTGTTGCAGAACATTTTTTATCCGATGATCAGTGGCCGTGCCAGTGGCACCGGCCTGGGCCTTTCGATAACCCAGAGCATCATCGGTCAGCATCACGGGCTCGTGGAATGTGAGAGCGAGCCCGGGAAAACCGACTTCATCATCTTCCTGCCCCTGG
>JABURI010000016.1 GCA_014762755.1 Marinobacter sp. | reverse complement strand
ACATCGAGATCTGGAACGTGGTTTTCATGCAGTACAACCGTACTGCCGATGGCGAGATGCTGAAGCTGCCGAAGCCCTCCGTGGATACTGGTATGGGCCTCGAGCGTATTACCGCCGTACTGCAGGGCGTGCACAGCAATTATGAAATCGACCTGTTCCAGGACCTGCTGAAAGTAGCGTCTGAAATCCTGGGCGGCGTGGCGACCACCGACGCCTCCCTGCGGGTGGTTGCCGACCACATCCGTTCCTGCGCCTTCCTGATCGCCGACGGCGTGATGCCCTCCAACGAAGGCCGGGGCTTCGTACTGCGCCGGATCATTCGCAGGGCCGCGCGTCATGGCAACAAGCTGGGCGCAACCCAGCCGTTCTTCTACAAGCTTACCGATGCCCTGGTGAAGCTGATGGGCGAGGCCTACTCGCAGCTGGTCAGCAGCCAGAAGCAGATTGAAAAGGTGCTGCTGCAGGAAGAAGAGCAGTTCGCCAAGACCCTGGACAAGGGGCTGCGCCTGCTCGAGCAGGATATCGCCGAGCTGAAAGGCTCCGAGATTCCGGGCGAGACCATCTTTACCCTGTATGACACCTACGGATTCCCGGTGGATCTGACCAACGACATCGCCCGTGAGCGTGGCCTGACCCTGGATTACGAAGGCTATGAAAAGGCGATGGAGGCCCAGCGTGATCGTGCCCGTGCCGCCAGCAAGTTCGGCATTGACTACAACGCCACCGGCCTGGAGCTCGAGGGTGAGACCGAATTCACTGGTTACGACCATATCGACGGTCATGAGCGGATTCGTACCGTGCTGGTAGGCACCGATGAGAAAAACGCCGAGGCCGGTGATGAAGCGGTGGTGGTACTGGAGCGCACCCCGTTCTACGCGGAATCCGGTGGCCAGGTGGGCGACACCGGTCTGCTGACCTGGAGTGGCGGCCGGTTCAAAGTGACCGATACCCGCAAGGAAGGGAACAACCACCTGCACATTGGAACCGTGATCGAGGGTGAGCTGTTCCCCGGTCTGGAAGTGGATGCCCGCATCGACCACGCCCGCCGCGAGCGCACCAAGCGTAACCATTCCGCCACTCACCTGCTTCATGCCGCCCTGCGCAAGGTGCTGGGTGAGCACGTGACCCAGAAGGGTTCTCTGGTGGATCCGGACAAGCTGCGTTTCGACTTCTCCCACTTCGAGGCGGTGACACCGGAGCAGCTGCGGGAAATCGAGCGCCAGGTGAACGAACAGGTACTGGAAAACACCCCGGTCCAGACGGAAATCACCGATATGGAAAGTGCCAAAGAGAAAGGCGCGATGGCACTATTCGGCGAGAAATACGGTGACAGCGTACGTGTCCTGAGCATGGGTACCGACAATTATTCCGTCGAGCTGTGTGGTGGTACCCACGTGGCCCGCACCGGCGACATCGGTCTGTTCCGTATTACCTCTGAAAGCGGCATTTCCTCAGGTGTTCGACGCATTGAGGCGGTGACCGGTTTCGGCGCCCTGGAATGGGTCGAGGAAACCGAGCGGACGCTGCGTGATACCGCCAAGCTGGTCCGGGCGACCCGGGAGAGCGTGGTAGAGAAGGTTCAGAATGCGCTGGATCGCAATCGCCAGCTTGAGAAGGAAGTGGACGCACTGAAGGCGAAGCTCGCCACATCCGCGGGTACTGATCTCGCCGGCTCTGCGGTGGAAGTCGCCGGTCTCAAGGTTGTCGCCGCCGAATTGGAAGGTGCGGACCGCAAGGCCCTGATGGAAACCGCTGACCAGCTGAAGAACAAGCTGGGTGAGGGCGTAGTTGTGCTGGCGACGATCGAGGATGGCAAAGTGATTCTCGTGGCCGGTGTAACCAAGTCTGCCACGAATCGCATCAAGGCCGGCGACCTGATGAAGCACCTGGCGGCCCAGGTGGACGGCAAGGGTGGTGGCCGGCCGGATATGGCCCAGGGCGGAGGCAATGATCCGTCCAAGCTGGCGGAGGTCCTGGACGGTGTGCCGGCCTGGGTTGAAAAAAATATCGCTTAAGCAACTGTTTTCGGAAGCGGGCTGGGGTTTATAATCCCGCCCGTTTTCTTTTGATTGGTGGGGTACGGCCCCGCTGAGATTCCCTGTATCGGAGTTTGGGAAAGACATGGCCCTGTTGGTTCAGAAATTTGGTGGTACCTCGGTGGGAACCACCGAGCGCATAGAAGCGGTTGCCGAGAAGGTATGCCGGTTCCGCAAGGAAGGACACGATGTGGTGGTTGTGGTTTCCGCCATGAGCGGCGAAACCAACCGCCTGATTGCTCTTGCCAATGACATTATGGAAGAGCCCACGCCCCGGGAGATGGATGTACTGGTCTCCACCGGTGAGCAGGTCACCATTGCGCTGCTGTCCATGGCCCTGCAGAAACGGGGTTGTGATGCCCGTTCCTACACCGGTTCCCAGGTGCGGATCCTCACCGACAGCAGCCACACGAAGGCGCGCATCCAGCACATTGACGAGCACAACATGCGCTCCGACCTCGATGCCGGCCGGGTGGTCGTCGTAGCCGGATTCCAGGGTATCGACGAGAACGGCAATATCACCACTCTCGGCCGTGGCGGTTCCGATACAACCGCGGTGGCGCTGGCGGCGGCATTGAAGGCGGATGAGTGCCAGATCTACACTGATGTGGATGGCGTTTACACCACTGATCCGCGGGTTGTTGACAGTGCACGCCGCCTGGAGCGGATCACGTTCGAGGAAATGCTCGAGATGGCGAGCCTGGGGTCCAAGGTGCTCCAGATCCGCTCCGTCGAGTTTGCAGGTAAATACAACGTTCCATTACGGGTGCTGTCCAGCTTCCAGGAAGGCGAGGGCACCCTGATTACTTTTGAGGATGAAAACGCCATGGAACAACCGGTTGTTTCCGGCATTGCTTTTAACCGTGATGAAGCCAAACTGACTATATCCGGTGTTCCCGATACCCCGGGCAGCGCCTCGCGCATCCTGAAACCGGTCAGCGACGCCAACATTGAAGTGGACATGATCGTCCAGAACGTTGGGGAGGATAACAAGACCGCCTTCACCTTCACCGTTCACCGGAACGACTTCAAGCGGGCGAAGGAAGTACTGCAAGGCGTTGCCGACGAACTGACCGCCGGTGAAGTGGTTGGCGACAGCAAGATTGCCAAGGTCAGCATCGTGGGTGTGGGCATGCGCTCCCACGCGGGCGTTGCTTCCCGGATGTTCGAAGCGTTGTCCAATGAAGGTATCAATATTCAGATGATCTCCACATCGGAAATCAAGATTTCGGTGGTCATCGACGAGAAATATCTCGAACTTGCCGTTCGTGCACTGCACAGTGCTTTCGAGCTGGACAAGAACGGGGTACAGGAAGAGGCCTGAACCATCGGATGCCAGGCTTATCCGAGGGTCTCACAATAAGGGAATCATTAATCGAATCTATCAGAAAACGCATTCGTATAAGTGAATGTGCGGCTGTTGATCGATCAGTGATCCCGTTATAAAAGTAAGAAGTACAAAAAGTATGCGAAAGCATTTTTTTCGGAACAGGTAGAAGCTCTGGATAGGGAGTAAGGGATATGTTGATTTTGACTCGCCGCGTTGGCGAAACTCTGATGATCGGTGATGAAATCACTGTCACCGTTCTGGGAGTCAAGGGGAACCAGGTTCGTATTGGTGTAAACGCCCCGAAGGATGTTGCGGTACACCGCGAAGAAATCTATCAGCGGATTCAGTCCGAAAAAGGCTCCGAAGAGCCGGAACCGGGCAATCGTTGATCAGTAAAAAGCCGTTCAGGAACAACCTGAACGGCTTTTTTTATATCAGGGCAAATCGAGACTGAAAAATCTCGTGTCAACCCTATGAAAACAGAAAAATTATGGTAGTATACGCCCCGTTCTCAAGGAGAGGTGGGTGAGTGGCTGAAACCAGTTCCCTGCTAAGGAACCGTACGAGCAATCGTACCGAGGGTTCGAATCCCTCCCTCTCCGCCATTTTCCATTTGCGGAAGGCAGAGAACCGTTGAGGTAGCACTCAACTTCTGAAGAAGTCCGAAATGAGAGTTTTGATGCGCGGCTGTAGCTCAGCTGGATAGAGTACCTGGCTACGAACCAGGCGGTCGGAGGT
>JABURI010000132.1 GCA_014762755.1 Marinobacter sp. | reverse complement strand
GTCTTGAGGGGCGACGGAAGTCTTGGTGGATACCGCTGGGGGTTAGAGAGAAAACGGGCATTATTGAATACGGAAAGGAAGTCCTCATAACCTCCATTCGGGAAATGATTCTGTCCCGGTCTTACCGGGGATTGTCGATACTCGGCACGATTGCGAAATGTGTCCTAACATTGAAAAACAATCCCCTGATTCAAGGAGTGAGTCATGATCAGCCGCACACAACGTTTCCTCCTCTCTTCCGTTCTTGCAGCCTCGTTGGTTGGCGGGGCTCATGCGGCGACGCCTTCAGATGAACACCATCGCCATTTTGGCGGCGGACAGACCCAGACCAGCCTGGAGTTGTCGCCGGGACAGCATACCCTGCAGTTACTGGTGGGTGACCACCAGCACGTACCCCACGAGCCGCCGGTTATGTCCGAGAAAATCACTATCACGGTGGAGTAATGGCAGGGCCCACGCCGCAGCAGCCAAAGGACCTTGTCGCCCGGTTCATTGCGGATATCCGTGCCCAGCGGCTGGATGAGGCGAAGGAGTTGCTGGCTGCCGAGGGGTTTGAATACGTGGGCCCGAACATGCGTTTCCTGAGTCGGGACGACATGCTGACCTACCAGTTTGGCATGTTTGCCATCCAGAAAGACCTGGTCCTGCGGCAACTCAGTGCCGACGGGGAGCACGTGTTTGCGATCCTGGATTACCGTACTTACTTCGAGCCGATCGGGGATGTGCGTCTTGCCGTCTGGTTTCGTGTGCAGGGGGACAAAATCCAGTGTGTTGAAACCTTCTATAATGCTGCAGTCATTGAAAACATGCTGGGCGGGAGCCTGCCGTCAGCTGACTGAAAGCAGTTCCCGCCCCGCCTGGTGACTCGGGTTGGAGCCCGCGCCAAAAGGCCCCACGACATCGTGGCTGTGAGGTGACACGGGCTCTAGTGCCGGCAATGTGCATCAATGGCCTTGATATGCCGGGCGTCAGTGCCGCAGCATCCACCCAGCAGCGTCAGATGCCCGAAGCGTTCCCGCAGGGCGGCGTAAAGCTCGCCCAGTTCAGCTGGATCACCGGCATCGAGTGTAGTGGATTCGTCCAGTTCCTGATGGCTCTTGCGGCTGGCATTGGAACGTAAGCCGCGAATGCGGCGAGTCCAGTCTTCGCCAGGCTCCAGGACCTTGGTAAAGTGGTCAGGATGGGCGCAGTTGATCATGAAATAGGCCGGTGCTGAGCCGGTCTCGTCGTCCACGGTGCGGATAGCCTCGCCGAGACTGATCCCATTGGGCAGGCGACCATCGGTTTCTGTGGTGAAGGATATCACTGAGGGCATACCGGCGGCCTGTGCCGCCTGGACGATCCCGATGGCCTCCTCCACGGTGTTCAGGGTGAGGGCGGCCACCAGATCGGCCGCCGTGTCGCTGAAGGTATCAATCTGGGCCTGGTGGTAGGCCCGGGCCTCCTCGATTGAAGGCGCCTCAGAAGGGTTGTAGCCATCACCTTTCGGACCAATGCATCCGCTGATCACCATCGGGGTGTCCTCCGTCTCGTGGCGTTCACGGATACGCTCTGCCAGAGCGACGGCGCGACGATTGATCTCGGCCAGTTCCGACTCGCTGTAGCCAAGCTGTTCGCCCCAGGCCTTGCTCGCCCTCCAGGTCGCGGTTTCCAGGATCAGTCCTCGCCGGGATTTCCTTGCAATGTCGACATAGGGCTCGAAGTAATTCTCGAGCCGTTGTTCACCCTCCCGGGTCGATAGCAGATCAAAGGCCGCGAACAGGGGGAGTTCTACTCCTTCGTGAAACACCAGTGTGGTTTCGAGCCCGCCGTCCAGCAGGAAGATTCTGTCATCGAGTTGCGGCAGGTTGTTGCGGTATTTTGCAATCATGTCGGTTCACTCCTTGGCAGATTGCCATGGATTGGGTACTTCCCGGGGGTAACCGGTCTGGATGCATTCCCCTTCCATCCCATAATTGATTAAAATTTGTGCTGTGCTGTAGTGTGAGATATCAGGCCGGACAACAGACAGTCTAGGGCGGCTGGCGCCTGAAAGCAGTGGACCGGAGGTAAGGATTTCGAAACTATTTTTGCTCCTTCAGATCAAAGTGTTAGGAGCAAATGTAGCGACAGGGTGAAGGTCGGCGTCAAAACCGGGTCTTTGACTAGACCGGAGGTACAGTTAAGGATGGCGACGCGTACTACAAGTAGCCGTGAACGGATTCTGGCCACCGCAGAATCGCTGATTCTCCAGAAGGGGTATGTCGGCACGTCCATCGAGGACATTCTCGATAAGGCTGCCATTACCAAGGGGGGATTCTTTTACCATTTCAATGGCAAGATCGCGCTGGCCCATGCCCTGGTGAACCGCTATCTGGAGCAGGATCAGCAGATATTCGGTGAGCTGCTTGCGCGGGCCGACAGCCTGAGTGAGGACCCGCTGCAACGGGTGCTGATCTTCCTCAACCTGTTGAGCGAAATGGTCAGCGGCATGACAGCTACCCACCCGGGGTGCCTCGTCGCCGCCTTCACTTACGAAATGCAGCAGTTCGATGAGGAAACCCGGCAGCGAATGGCTGAGGGCGTGATGGAATGGCGGGCCCTGATGGCCGATCGACTTGCCATCGTGGCGGAACGATACCCGGCGAGGATACCGGTCAGCATAGAGTCACTCGCCGATATGTTCGCCTCCAGCGTGGAGGGCGGCATCGTGCTGGCCAGGGTTCTGGATGATAATCGGGCGTTGGTGGGGCAGGTGCAGGCCTACCGGAGCCACATACGCCTGATCTTTGATCCGTCCGTTGCACTTGGCGCCGAGGCTTCGGCTCCGGGCTAGAGCAACCCTGATCTGATCATGTCGAACGTATCCAGAACCCGCGCCACAAACTGGTCTTTCGGGCGAAAGCTGCTTTGAGTGCGGAGTGTCACATCCCTCTGCAGATGGTCCAGCAGCTTGCGCAGGCGCCGACGGTGCAAGCCCACCGCAGCCTGAATCGGGTCAAAAATCACACCGGAAAAGGCTGCAAACGCCGACAAAGCGGCCAGAACAGCGACCATCACGCTGGCGGTCGTGGCCAGCGACGGCTCGGGTGGAAATACGCTGTAGTACCATCCGCCGATAGTCTCACCCAGGATGAAATCCCTGGCAGCCAGGGTCTTTGCCAGCATGGACGCGAGCACTACCGCGAGCCCGATGCCACCCGGGGTAAACTTCTGGAAGGCAAACGCGCCCAGCACCGTACAGGTGATGCTGTTGGTGATATCGGCAGACGCGGTCCGGGTTACCCGGTACTGGCTGAGCGCCTCATCGACCAGTGGCTCAATCCGTTCGGTAAACCGCTGGTGATCGACCGGCTCACCGGTATGGCGTTCATAGACGGCTTCCAGGGCCTCAACCAGATAGGTTTCCAGCAGTGATTGCTCGTGACCATGGTTCAGCAGGTCGACAAAAATCAGACCCGAGATGTGTTGCTGTACCCGGGTGGTAAATCCGGCAGGCACACGATCTGCCAGGTTGTGCAGCCACCTCAGGCCAGTTCGTTTGCGAGTCAGAACTTTTACCAGGCTCGCCAGGGCGTAGACCGGTGCCCAGAGCAGATTGAGGGGGGCGCGCAGCATGTCCCACCCCAGTGCCTTCCGGTTGGTGGCGATGGCACCGGGGTAATGGAAGTGGCGGTCAATAAACGCCGGTATCCGCGCCCGGCAGTCTTCGAAGTAGCGCTCGATGCCCGAATGGAGGGCCTGTTCGATCTCGACTTCGGAGACGTTGTGCTCCGGGGATGGGGCAGTGGGCATAGTGGCAGGTGTATCTGCAGGCCGGTGAGTGTCTGTGGCATTAAAACACAATTGGAAAAACCGGAGACCCCTGTTTCGGATAATTATCTACGAGGCCGGTCAAAAAGGTCGCGCAGTTCATCCTTGGCGGCCTCAAGACGGTCTCTTTGCTCGGCAGTGAGCTGTTTGCCTGCCCGATTGATGTAGAACGTCAGCATGGACATGGCGGACCGATAGGGATCCGACTTGCGACGCTTGCTCTCCTCGGCCGACTTTTTCAGGGAGCGAGCGATTTCTTTCGGATCTTCAAGGGTGAATACACCGCGTTCGAGATCCAGGGCGTCGCTGGACTCTTTCACT
>JABURI010000144.1 GCA_014762755.1 Marinobacter sp. | reverse complement strand
GCTGCTTGATCTGGTGGCTCACGGCACTCTGGCTGACCGCCAGTTCCTCGGCGGCGAGGGAAAAGCTGTTCAGACGGGCGACAGCTTCGAAGACGGGGAGTGCTTTCAGGGGTGGCAGCTTCATTATCTAATTTTCTAATAGCTCAACAATAAAGATCATTTTATCGGATATTAGCAACAACCTAGACTGCAACTCCAGATTCGGGGAGCCGATCGGGTGGGCACCCAAAGACGAGGCAAAGGGAGGAAGAACTGATGTCAGGAAAAACCGTTAACAGCGCCATTCTCCTACTGGTCATCGGCAACGCCATGGCCATCGCCTCGGACGTATTCATCAAACTGCTGGAACCGGGCACCCCCATCTTCCAGTTTGCGTTCCTGCGCTGCATCCTGACCCTGGTGTTCCTGCTGCCCCTGCTCGGCCAACTGAACCGCCAGCACCTGTTCGCGGGCCTTGGCATCCACACCGTACGCGCCCACATCCACCTCGCAGGCATCCTGTGCATGGTCATCGCCCTGGGCAACCTGCCCCTGGCCACCGCCAACGCCGTATTCTATGCCGCGCCGATCCTGGTCATGGTGCTGTCCGTCATCTTCTTCCGCGAGCAGCTGACCCCGCTGAGCGTATTCGCCGTCTTCAGCGGCTTCGCCGGCATCGTCGTCATCCTGCGCCCGGTGGAATTCAACTGGGCCGCTATCGCCGCCCTGGGCTCCGCGTTTGCCCTGGCGATCAATGCCGTCATGGTGCGCCAATTGCCCAAACAGCAGTCCACCGTCCACAAACTGTTCCTGAACTACCTGCTGATCCTGCCAGCGGCGGGCGCCCTGGCCTGGAGGGAAGGCGCCGCCTGGGACGCCGGCATCCTGGTCAGCGCCCTGGGTTCTGCCCTGTTCATCCTCGGGTACAACATCACGGTGCTGCTGGCCTACCGGCAGGTGGACGCCAACCAGGTCACCAGTGCCGAATACACCGGCCTGATCTGGGCGGTCGCCATCGGCTGGATCTGGTTCGGGGAGGTGCCGGACTTCTGGTTCCTGGCGGGCAGCCTGATGATCATAGTGCCGCTGATCCTGATCGGATTGCGGCACCGGCGCCGCTCACCGGCCCGGGGCTTCAACCCCGACACCCGGCAAGCGGACTACAAAAGCCGGAAAACCGGATTCAGCGACGGGAATCCTCGATTAGCGCATGAGTGTCGCGAATGATCCGGGCAACCCGGTGCTCCGGCGGCAGGTGGTCGTCATACCGCAGATTTGTCCGATAGCCGTCCCGGTAGCGGTAATGATCATGGCGGTCCCGGTAATGCCGGTGCTTGTCCCGGTAGTCATGGCGATCATGACGACGATAATGGTGACGATCATCCCGATCCCGGTAGCGATGCTTCCGATGCTTGTGATGCCGGTCATAGTGATCGCGACGATAATGGGCTTTCATGAATTTCTTCTGATGGCCTGGCGGTACCGCGTTGCCCCGGTCCAGCTGCTTCTGGATTCCCGGCAGATGGCCAAAGCCCCGGTAATCGTCTGCGGTGGCAAAGCCCGCGAAACCAAGGGCGATCACCAAAAAACTGCTGGTCAGTAATCGTTTCATAGCTGTTCTCCCGTCCTGTTCAAGACTGGATCGACTACAACCCGGAACCATTTCCGGATTACCTGATTACAGGTTATCGAACGGGAAAAGAATGTCAGCGCCCGGGGCCGGGCTTTGCACAAGCTTTACATGGAGCGGGCCAAACTTGACGTTTAACTGTCGGCGCTGTCGACAGAACGCAAGTGGGACTCGATAGTGAAGGTATGGGCGCAGTCAGCCCCCAGGGCCCGTAACGAGTCCGCCAGGCGCAGCAAGTATTCGGAATTGGGGCCACTGGGTCCGGAGGCCGATGCAATCTGGCGGGCGATGTCTGCCTCCGGCGCCTCGCCCAGGAATGCCTCGTTATCCGCGGTGGCGATATACACCAGGCCCTCCGCATGGCTGCCATCGTCAAAGGTCATGGTGGTGGAAAACCGCAGGTAGCCGTTCTTCTCCCGCACATCCAGATGCTCGAACACCTGGGGGGAGACCCGGTAAGCCATGCCCTTGCACACCGCCCCCGGTTGCTCGATCAGCGTGACCACGCGCCCGGGCGCCTCCGGCGTGCCCCTGTGGTCATGGGAAGCCTGCCAGAACCGCCGGGCCCAACCCCGGATCGAGGCGGGCCGCTTCTCAAGGTATGGAAAATCCACCTTGTAGATCAGGGAGCCGTAGCCGAACAGCCAAATGGTGTCGATGCCTTCGAAATTGAAGCGCTTACGGTTGTGTTCGATGGTGTTCGCAGACATGCAATCAAGCCGGAATAATGCCGTGAATCGCTATTCTAGGCCGTCTGGGTGCTGGCGATAAAGCCGGCAATACCCGTCAGGACAATTTCTGCCGCCATGGCGGACAGAATCAGACCACTGATTTTGGACATGATGTTGAGCCCGGTCTTGCCCAGGACTTTCTCGAGGTAGCCGGACAGGTGCAGCAACACCCCCAGTATCAGCAGCCCCGACACCAAGCCAAGCAGGCCGCCGGCAAGCTGGGGCACCGCCTTCAGCTCGGCGCCATACACCATGATGGCACCAATGGTGGCCGGTCCGATCATCACCGGAATGGCCAGGGGCACCACGGCCACATCATCCCTTTCTTCCTCGGGCAAGCCGGTCGCATGGTTGCGGGTTCCGCTGCTGACCAGGCTGACCGCGGTCAGGAACAGCAGGCAGCCGGCGCCGATGCGGAAGGAGTTCAACGTGATGCCAATCGCATCGAACAGCAGTGGTCCGGCGAAGAACAGCACCAGCCCCAGGATAAAGGCGGACACGATAGCCCGGCGAATGATCGAGGATTTTTCCGCAGCCGGCAGCCCCCGGGTCAGAGCCAGGAACATGGTAACCACAAAGAAAGGCGCCAACAGGAACAGGAAGCGGATGGTACTGCTCAGATAGGTGCTGAAAAACGTCTCAAACATCAGGAAAGTCCGGCCGGAAAAAACGACAAGCATAGCGTCTGATTTCAATAACTTCCGTACGCAACAGAACCTATATCAACCGCAACGGCCAGGCCTACGGATTCATGACCGGTTCTACCGTCGGCAAATGTTAACCTCGACCAGAGAGATCCACGAACAGACGCCCCGGGAGCATGGCCAGGATATCCGAGGGCGTCATGCCCAGGGTCATCCGGAAGGTGTGGGAAAAATGGGCAGAGTCGGTAAAGCCCGCGGCAATGGCTGCATTGGTGAGGGTTTCCCCCCGTCTGACGCCAGTCACGGTGACAAACAGCCGGTGCCACTGGCGATAGCGACGGATCGGCACGCCGACCTGCTGCCGGAACAGCTCCACCAGTCGCGACACCGAGAGATTGACCGCCCTGGCCAGGTATTCGACCGACAGGTTCTCGGTGATCTGCTCTCGGATCAGTCCCAGAACGGCCTCAACCCGCGGATCGGCCGGAGGATAGGCCTGGCCTGAGGGATTGATGCAGCGTTCCAGCGCAATGGCGGCCTCTTCCGGTGGCAACGGCGAAGCATGCAAGCCCCGGCACAGGCTCCGGAACGTCATCTCCCCGCGCAGACAGCCATGGATGCCCGACACCTGTCGCCCCATGCCCGCTGCCAGCAACCGGTAATCCTGCCCCAATGCATCCAGGTAGCAGGCGGCCACCAGCTGCCCACCCGCATCGATCGTGACCCGGGTACCCGGCGCCAGCAACAACGACTGCTGATGCCAGACTGCCCCACTATCTGACAGGTCTACCCGGAGAGATTTCTCCAGGCCGACCAACAGCGAGGCGGCGGCCTGGCTGAATTGGATTGGTTGAGCCACGCGGCCCACGAACAGGGTGCGACGGGGCCAAAGGTAAAGCAGATCGGGGAGATATTGATCGACCAAAGCGTTATACCTCTGCCGGTATCCGACAGGTCCGGCCAGCTTTTCTTATAAGAGTTAGTTGCAGATTCTACGCAATTGCACGCCGACCTACCTGCCCCCTGTGTCTATTTCGTGACCAATTCACCGCTTTTCCCTGCCCGGGCATTTTCCCGTCAGTTCTTACAAGCAAACCGCCGGGAACCCGGCATACGGTGACCACGCTTTACGAGCAAAACCATTCCAATAACAAAGACAAGGAAA
>JABURI010000241.1 GCA_014762755.1 Marinobacter sp. | reverse complement strand
TTGAAACATACGTTTACTGGCACGGAATTGTCAATAGCCGGATTGAAAATTTGTGTGGGATGGCGTGCCCTTCAGGCACGCAAAAGACACCCTGCCCGGTTACTGGGGAGGGTGTCTCGAAAAGCACGTCAGGACGGATGGGAAGGGAAAAGCCGGCCGGTTTTGGGCAACCGGCAGACGCCCAGCTCAGGATTCGAACAGCGGAGCGATATTGAGGTAGCGGGCCAGGGCGGCGGGCTCTGGCTGTTCCACCCAGGGCAGGACGCCCAGGCAAGGGGTTCCGAGATGGGTCGTCAGGTAATTTAGGGTTTCCTGTTCGCAGTCCATGGCCTCGTTTTCGACCCGGTTGGCTACCCAGCCGGCAACGGCGAGTCCATCGGAGCGTATGGCTTCGGCGGTCAATAAGGCGTGGTTGATGCAGCCGAGTTTAAGGGCGACGACGAGGATGACGGGCATGCCCAGTTCCCGGGGCATGGCAGCGTAGGTTTCCCGGTCATTCAGAGGCACCCGCCAGCCGCCCGCGCCTTCGACAAGCAGCAGGTCTGCGGGCTGGATCTGGAGGCCACGGCAGAAGCCGATCAATCGCTGTGCGGTGACGGTTTTGCCGGCCTGCTGGGCGGCGACGTGGGGGGCGATGGCCGGTTCCAGGGCGACGGGGTTGATCTGGTCGTAGGAGAGTTTTTCGGTGATGGCCTGCTGGAGCATCAGGGCGTCTTCATTGCGCAGGCCTTCGGGGGTCTGTTCACAGCCGGAGGCGATGGGTTTCATCGCCAAGGTGCGTTTGCCCTGTGCTTTGGCCGCCTCGAGGATGGCGGCGGAGACCATGGTTTTACCGACGCCGGTGTCGGTGCCTGTTACGAAATAGGTTTTTTTGGCCATGTTTTGAATTTACCTGCTGGTTGGGTGCAGGTCTGCCACGGGGCAATCACTCCGGGACACGCTACGAGCACATCCATGTGCGCTTGTTTCGGGCCGTCCATGGCCCTCAACAGTCCCGGAGTGATTGCCCCGCGTCAGACCCAGACTTCAGTCATTAAACCGACCCTGGATTCCACGAATCACCGGTGTCGCCAGAAAACATATGCGGGCTCGTAGGTTGCAAGAATACAACCACTATTCTCCGACGGGTAAGCTTGAGACATTGATTTGAAACGCCCCGGAGCAGTTACAGACTTCCTGCGATCCTCGCCCTTGAAACCCGCCCCTAGCAGTTTCAACTCCCGATTCAGCGCCATTGGGGAATCATAAGGCAAACGGATAGTCTCGGTGACCACTTCGGACCCCGGCAAAACCTCATCACTCAAACGCCGCAAGGCTTCACAATGCTCGAACCGGTTCACATGCGGCTGACCGGGGTCGGCCACCGACCAGGCCTGTTTCAGTTCCCGGAGGGTGCCATCCAGCAAGGTGGAAATGGCTAACCGCCCTTCCTTACGGAGAAGCCGGCTGCACTGGGCCAGGACCGTTTCGGGTTGTTGGCACCACTGGATCATCAGGTTGCTGAAAATCAGGTCAAAGCTACCCGATGAGAACGGCAGGGACTCAGCATCTGCAGTGAGCCACTGGATGCTATCCGGGCTGGCGGAGCGGGCCTTTTCGATCATGCCGGGAGAGAGGTCAACTCCCACCACTCGAGCCTCGGGGAAAAGTGCCTGCAGTTTCCGGGTAAACCAACCCGTGCCGCACCCGAGGTCGAGAATGGTCCGTGCGGTGGCTTTTTGCCGGACCAATCGCTCCAGCATGGCGTTGCCCATCTGGCGCTGCAGGCGCGACGCCTGTTCGTAGGTCCCCGACGCTCTGCCAAATTCCCTGGCGATATCGCATTTGGCCGCCACTTCGCGGCGACCCAGCGATTCCGGGGGCGTCCGGATTACGCCCATGCGCTCTCCGGTGCTTGCAACAATGGCCGGCAGTCCTTCAGCGCCGCCAGCAGCCGCTCAACATCCGCCATCCGGTGAGCAGCACTCAAAGTCACACGCAGCCTTGCCTCTCCTGCCGGAACCGTGGGCGGACGGATCGCGGTGACCAGCAGCCCCCTATCTTCCAGCGCTTTGCTCAAGGACAGGGCCGCTTCGTTGGTGCCGACCATGATTGGCTGAATCGGGGTGTGGGACGCCATCAGCTCATAACCAAGCTCCCTCGCCCCGGTCCGGAATCGTTCAATCAGGGAGTCCAGATGTGAACGCAGGTAATCGCCACGTTCGATAACATCCAGGCTGGTGCATGTGGCCATGGCCACTGCCGGCGGCATGGCGGTCGTGTAGATGTAGGTCCGGGCTTTCTGGACCAGGTAATCCATCAGCAACTCCGAACCAGCCACAAAGGCACCGCTGGTTCCCACGGCTTTGCCGAGGGTGCCGATGAGAACGGGCACATCCGCTTCACTGAGCCCGGCATCCAGCACACTGCCCCGCCCTTCCGGTCCGAGAATACCGATACCATGGGCATCGTCAACCACTAGCAAGGTATCGTGTTCCCGGCACACACGGGCCAGTTCGCGCAACGGCGCAACATCGCCGTCCATGCTGAACACGCCATCCGTCACCACCAGCTTGTGGCCGCCGGTTTCTTTCAGCATCGCCTCGAGCTCGGCCACATCCCCATGCGGATAACGCCGCACCCTGGCACGGCTGAGGATACAACCGTCAATAATCGAGGCATGGTTCAGCCGGTCCGAGAAAATCGTATCGCCACGACCGGCCAGGGCCGAAATCACACCCATGTTGGCCATGTAGCCGGTGGAAAAGAAAAGAGCGGAACTGCGGCGGGTGAAGCTTGCCAGACGTTCCTCAAGCTGATGGTGGGCGTCGTGGTGGCCACAGATCAGGTGGGAAGCGGCGCCGCCGAGGCCGGTTTCCGAGAGGGCGTTTTTCAGGGTCTCGATGTTGGCGGGATGGTTGGCCAGACCCAGGTAATCGTTGCTGCAGAACGACAGCAAAGACCTACCATCGGCTGTCAGCTCCGGCTTTTGCGGCCCTGAAACCAATCTGCGAGTGCGGTAAAGACCCGCTTTTTTGCGGTCTTCGATTTCCTGAACAAAATCACGCATCACTCAAGCCCGTCGTGGATGGGAAGACTACTCCGAGGCTCGGGCTATCGGCAGGGAGGCCCTTCCAGGAATGTGTGAAGCCATGGATGGCTTCACTCAAGCGCACATGGACGTGCTCGTAGCGGTTCCTGGAAGGGCCTCCCTGCCGATAGCATGCTCCGAAGTCGAACCAATATCAGGCAGACTCCCGAGTCGCGTCATAAAACATATGCCGGGTCGCCTCATACTCCACCGCCTCGGCAATCGCCTCTTCCTCCTGCTCCTCGGTCGCACACTGCTCCCGCTGCTCAGGACGGATACCCAACTTCCGGAACAGCTGCATATCCGCATCCGCCTCCGGATTCGACGTCGTCAACAGCTTCTCGCCGTAGAAAATCGAATTCGCCCCCGCCATGAAACACAGTGCCTGCATCTGCTCATTCATCTGCTCCCGACCGGCGGAGAGACGCACATGCGAAGCCGGCATCATGATCCGTGCCACCGCAATGATCCGAATGAACTCGAACGGATCCAGATCCTCAACGTCTTCCAGCGGTGTGCCTTTCACCTTCACCAGCATATTGACCGGCACACTCTCCGGATGCTGCGGCAGATTTGCCAGCTGAACCAGCAGACCGACCCGGTCGTCCTCGTCCTCACCCATGCCCATGATACCGCCGCAACAGACCTTCATGCCCGCCTTGCGCACGTTATCCAGGGTATCCAGACGGTCCTGGTAGGTGCGGGTGGTAATGATGTGGTTGTAGAACTTCTCGGAAGTGTCGAGGTTGTGGTTGTAGTAATCCAGCCCCGCATCGGCCAGTTCCTTTGCCTGATCCTCCTGCAGCATGCCCAGGGTCATGCAGGTTTCCAGACCCAGGGATTTCACCTGCCGGATCATATCCAGCACGTAGGGCATGTCCTTCCTGGTCGGGCTGCGCCACGCGGCCCCCATACAGAAGCGGGAAGCGCCTTTCTCCCGGGCCGCCCGGGCCTCGGCCACCACCTTCTCGATCTCGAGCAGCTTTTCCTTTTCCAGGCCGGTGTTGTAGTGGCCACTCTGGGGGCAGTATTTGCAGTCCTCCGGGCAGGCGCCGGTCTTGATGGACAGCAGCGTGCTGACCTGAACCTCGTTGGCATCGAAATGCTGCCGATGAACGCCCTGGGCGCGGAACAGCAGATCATTGAAGGGCAGTTCGAAAAGTGCGCGGGCTTCCTGGAGCGTCCAATCGTGACGCAGTTCATTCGCGGTCATGTGCAAGTCCTGTTAACCTTTCCCGGTCTCTGGGTTTACGGATGAAACAGATGATAAAGGGACTGAACCTGCTGTCAACCTTAAAGGAAATAAAGGTTAACAGCCCCGCAAGAGCAGGACGCTGCGTTGCCTGCCTTTCCGCCCACGCATTCCATGGTCTGTGCGCCCCCTGCCGGGCCGATCTGCCGGTTAATCGGTGGAGCTGTTTTACCTGCGGCCTGCCCCTGCCCTGGGCGGCAGACGAACTGCGATGCGGCGAGTGCAGCAGGGAACCACCACCGTTCGAGCGGGCCCGGATCCCCTGGCGATACCAGTTCCCGGTGGACGGGATGGTTGGCCGGTACAAGTACCACGGCCAGCGGAAGTTCGCCCGCCCGCTGGTGGCAGACTTCGGCGAGTTCCTCACGAACCAGCTGGCCAGGGAATCGGACGGCATGCCTGATCTGCTCGTACCGGCACCGATGCATCCCAAACGCCGCCGAAAACGGGGATTCAACCAGGCCGCCGACATTGCCGAGCAGCTGGGACGGCAACTCGGCATTCCCACTGATGCCGGCCTGGTGCGACGGGTTAAGCAGGTGCAGCCCCAGCGCGAACTGAGCCGGGCACAGCGACTCGCTAATCTGAGGGATGTATTCGAGGTGCGAAGTACGCCACCTTCGCGCGTTGCGATCGTGGATGACGTCGTGACCACCGGCGCTACCGCCCGTGCCCTGGCCCTGAAACTGAAAGCCGCGGGCGCGCGGGAAGTGGAAATCTGGGCCCTGGCCAGGACACCGGGCTGAAAACTAACCGGGGCTGAGTGTCAGTCCAGCTTGTCCCGGACCAGGTCCGCGATGGCAAGACAGGAAGTCAGACCCGGCGATTCGATCCCGAACAGGTTGACCAGTCCGGCAATGCCGTGCTCCTCCGGCCCGTCGATCCGGAAATCGAAGAAACCACCCTCCGGCCCCTTGAGTTTCGGCCGGATCCCGGCATAGGCAGGCTGCAGGCGCGCCGGATCCAGCCCGGGCCACCATTGCCGGATACCTTCGGCAAAACGGTGAACCCGCCCGGGATCCACCGTGTAGTCCTCGGCTTCAATCCACTCCACGTCAGGACCGAACCGGGCCTGCCCCGACAGATCCAGGGTGAGATGCACCCCGAGCCCGCCCGCTTCAGGCACCGGATAGATCAGAGTGTCGAAGGGATGACGGCCACTGTAGGAAAAATACACGCCGCGGGCCAACCACTGCTTCGGTCGCTGGCTATCTGGAAGTCCCCGCCAGTTTGCCGCCAGCGCTGGCGCTCCCAGTCCGGCCGCGTTGACAACCTCATCGGCGACCAGGGTGCAGGCCGAATCACCACCGACGGTCAGGCGATGGCGTCCTTGCTCGGACACAGCCGACAGCACCGGGGACTTCAGCGCCAGCTGCCCACCCTGATCTTCGAGCTCACCGAGCAGCGAAAGCATCAGGCCATGGGAATCGATGATCCCGGTTTCAGATGACCACAACGCCGACTCCACTCGAATACCCGCTACCCGTGCGCGAACCTCCGGGCCCTCCAACAGTTCCAGCGCCACCCCGTTGCGCTCCGCGCCGGCCCGGATACCCGCCAGTTTCGTCTGCTGGTCTGCATTGGTCGCCACAATCCATTTGCCGCACTTCCGGTGCCCGACATTGTGACTGGCGCAGTAGTCATAGAGCTTCTTACGTCCGGACACGCACAGGAGCGCCTTGAGACTGCCTTCTGGATAGTAGATGCCGGCGTGAATGACCTCGCTGTTCCGGGAAGAGATACCTTCACCAAAGCGGCTGCCGGCTTCCAGTACGATGACATCCCGGCCAGCCAGCGCCAGCGACCTGGCCACCGCAAGACCGACCACACCTGCGCCGATTACCACTGTCTGTGTTTCCAGGATATCCGCTTCCGCCAACGCTTCTCCTCCCCTGATTTCACCCTTGATGCCCGGTAAACATTACCTGAAAGACCATAAACGTTATACTTGCAGCCAGGAAGATGTTAACGGAGCCCCATGGATGTCGGACCGCAAACAGTTTATTGCCGTTATGGTTGTCGCTGCACTGTTCGTGGGCTGGCTGGGATGGCGCAGTTTCGAGGTCATCAGTCTGAACGAGCGGCTGAAATCCGACCAACTGGTGGCCGATTACCCCTACCAGCATCGGGTGCTCCGGGTAGAGGGCGACACCGCCATCATGGGTTCTCTGCGCTCACATAGTGTCTCCACGGAAGAGGCGCTGAAAGCGATTTTTCCGAGTATGCGAAACCTCCCGGACAACCACCGGGACTGGCAACGGGCGGAACGGCAACTGGCGCAGGTACAGGCCAGAGCCGGTGAAATTGTTCTCGCCGCCCCCGGCATCGATCAGGTGCGCTGGGAACTGGACGAGAACTGGTATCATCTTCTGCGCATGAAATCGAAAACCGACCAAGGCTTTTAACCACATTCCTATGCCCCACGACCCGCAACCGGCTGTATCTGGCCACCCCTATGATGCCCTGACACCTGACGCCATTCTGGACGCCATGGAAGAGGCGGGTTTTCCGGTCAACGGGCGCCTGTTTGCCCTGAACAGCTACGAGAACCGGGTCTACCAGGTCGGCCTTGAGGATCGGGCGCCGGTCATTGCCAAGTTCTATCGCCCGGGCCGCTGGGATGTAGCCGCCATCCGCGAGGAACACACATTTACCCTGGAGCTTCAGGAAGCTGGGATACCGGTGGTGGCGCCAGTGGCCCTGGCTGGCGGTGACACGTTGGGGGAGCATGGCGGTTTCCGGTTTGCCATCTTTCCCCAACGCGGCGGCCACGCACCCGATACCAGCGTCACCGATACGCTGTTCCGCCTGGGGCAGTGGCTCGGGCAACTCCATAACATCGGGGCCCGCGAACGCTTCCATCACCGTCCCGCCTTTGCCCTGATGGACGGCATCGAGTCCAATAACCGGTTACTGATCGAGGGTGACTGGATCCCGCAAGATTTACGACCGGCCTGGGACAGCCTGATTCCACAATTGCTGGACCTGTGCGCCGCCCGGATCGACGACGCCGGGCCTGTGGACACCCTGCGCCTGCATGGTGACTGCCATGCTGGTAACATTCTGTGCCGGGACGAGCAGATGCTCTTTGTCGACCTGGACGACTGCCGCTCCGGCCCGGCGATCCAGGACATGTGGTTGCTGCTGAACGGCGAGGATCATGAGCGCGGCGCCCAGCTTGGTGAACTGCTGGAAGGCTACGAGATGTTCCGGGACTTCAACCGCCGGGAACGTCACCTGATCGAGCCCCTGCGCTGCTACCGGCAGATCGCCCACTGCGCCTGGCTGGCCAAACGCTGGGATGATCCGGCCTTCCCCCGCTTCTTCCCCTGGTTTGCCCAGCCCCGTTTCTGGTCTGATCAAGTTCTGTCCCTGCGAGAGCAGATGGCGGCCCTGCAGGCCCCGGCCATCAACATCCCCGGCCAGTACTGACCGAGATTCCATTCACGTCACAACGAGGTAGGCATGAGCCAGAGTGAAGCCCGTTATACCGTCCGCAGCCTGATTGTCACCGCCGTGGTTTCCATTGTGGGTACCATCCTGGCACTGGAGGCATCTGGGCGGATCGACCATTCCGACAACAAGGACCACGTGCCGGTCGGCGAGTTCGAGGCTATCCACGTAACACCGGATGAGCCCTTCCGTATGTCACCCAAGGCCTCCGAGTTGCATGCGGTCTGCGAGAACGGCTACCTGGCCATTGCCGCCGATGTGGATCCTTCCTTCCGGGGCATCCTGGTGGACTACAAGAACCGTGGCGTCCGGTGCGTGCGGCCATCACCCACCGGGCCAGCGGTACCGGAGCAGGGAGCCACGGATGAGTAAGGACAAGTCAGGCCGTCAACCACCCGAGCAGGCCACCGACCGCCTGTTCGCCACCGAGCGCAAGCCGGAGGACTTCCGTTTCGACGCCTCCGTGGCTCGCGTCTTCCCGGACATGATCCGTCGCTCGGTACCCGGCTACACCACCATCATCCCGATGATCGAGGTGATCACCGAGCAGTACGCCCAGCCCGGGTCCAACTGTTATGACCTTGGCTGTTCCCTGGGCGCATCCACCCTGGCAATGCGCCACGGTATTGCCCATGGGGATTGCCGCCTGTTCGGAGTTGATAACTCGGCCGCCATGATCGAGCGCTGCGAACACTACATCGCGCTGGATGATTCCCCCTTGCCGGTAACCCTGAGATGCGAGGACATCCTGGACACCGAGCTGAGTAATGCTTCGGTCACCACCCTGAACTTCACCCTGCAGTTCGTACCACCGGAACAGCGAAAGGAACTCCTTGCCCGCATCGCAACGGCTACGCGCCCCGGCGGGGTACTGATCCTGTCCGAGAAGATCCGGTTCGAGTCCGAGCGGGAACAGGAGATCCAGACCCGCCTGCACCATGAGTTCAAGCGGGCCAACGGCTACTCGGACCTGGAGATCAGCCAGAAACGCTCGGCCATCGAGCAGGTGCTGATTCCGGAGACCCTGGCGGCGCATCGCCTACGCCTGCTGGAGGCCGGTTTCGACCAGGTACTGCTGTGGTATCAGTGTTTCAATTTCGTCTCCATGCTGGCCATCAAGGCCGAATGATCATTGCAACGCATCCATGACAACTTTTGACTGGCAACGTTATTTCAACACGGTTCTGTCCGAACTCGATGCCCAGGGCCTGCAGGATTGGGCAGAGAGCCTTCGCGCGCAGTTCACTCACAAATTTGAAGAGGCACCCCACGGTGACCTGGATCGGTGGCTGCGGGCTCTCGAGACCCTGCCCGGGCTTCCGGAGACCCGGGGGCAGCTGAATGCTTCGGCTGTTACCCTCGAATCCAGCCGGGCACTCACAGAGGGGGAGCATGAGAAGCTGGAAGCGGGACTACGCGGGTTGATGCCCTGGCGAAAGGGCCCGTTCCGGCTTTTTGACACCTTCATCGATACCGAATGGCGCTCCGACTGGAAGTGGGACCGGGTTGCGCCCCACCTGTCGAACCTCAGCGGCCGCCAGATACTGGACGTGGGCTGTGGCTCCGGCTATCACTGCTGGCGCATGTACGGCGCCGGGGCCCGGCGGGTTATCGGTATCGACCCCGGCCTCCTGTTCCTGTTCCAGTTTCTGGCGGTAAAGAAGTATCTGGGAGAGGTTCCGGTTGATCTGTTGCCGGTGCGGATGGAGGATCTGCCGACCAACCTGGAGATCTTCGACACCACGTTTTCCATGGGCGTGCTCTACCATCGCCGATCCCCCCTGGATCATCTGCTGGAGCTCAAGAGCACTCTGCGCCGGGGCGGTGAACTGGTGCTGGAGACCCTGGTGGTGGACGGTCCCGAGGGCTACAGCCTGATGCCGGAGGACCGCTATGGCCAGATGCGCAATGTCTGGTTCCTGCCCAGTTGTGACACTCTGCTGCGCTGGCTCCAGCGTACCGGGTTTCGGGATGCCAGAGTGGTGGACGTCACCGCGACCACCACCGGGGAACAGCGGTCCACCGACTGGATGCGGTTCAACTCGTTGCAGGATTTTCTCGACCCGAACGATCCGTCGAAAACCGTGGAGGGCTATCCGGGTCCGAAACGAGCGACGGTTATTGCCACCAAACCCTGAAAACGAGAGACCGCCTTCAGCAATACCGGAACTTTCCCCGGCGCCGGTCAAACCCTCACGGACAAAAGCTGGTGCTGAATCACCCCTCGCAGCCGGGTGGGACTGATGGGTTTATGAATGAGCCTCAGACCACTGGTCTCCGCCAGATTCAAGTGATCGGGGTTTGTCGTGCCGGAGATCAACATCGCCGGAATCCTGCGATCACACAAGGTTCTCAACTTCCGGACAACTTCGATCCCGTTGTCGGGTCCATTCAGGCTGAGATCCGAGAGAATCAGGTCGAGGTTTTCCGGACCGGTTTTCAGGCGTCGTAGGGCGTCGTCATAATTTTCTGCGACCACCACTTCAAATCCCCATGAGGATAAGAGAGTGTTCATGGCGCTCAGAATACTGCTGTCATCGTCTATCACCAAAATACGGTGTCCCGGATTGTGCCAGCTCGGGGGTGGAGCTGCCGAAGTCCGATCAGGCATCCGTGCAGGATTCCCTTTCGGTACCTGGAAGCTGAGCACAGTGCCACGCCCCACTCTCGACTGCATGGACAGCGGATACCTCATCAGTTCACACAGGCGACGAACAATCGCCAGCCCGAAGCCAAGCCCTTTTTCACGCCTTCCTGATGCACTCTGGAGTCGCCCGAATTCGCTGAACGCTTTCTCCTGACTGTCATAAGGAATACCGATACCGGTGTCCCAGACCTGAATCAACACGGATCTCCGGCGTTTTCTGGCCGCAATCAGGACCGTTCCGGAATCGGTATACCTCAACGCGTTGCTGATCAGGTTCCGGAGAATTCGCTCCAACAATGCCCGGTCAGACTCAATGACACATGAGCAAGCGCGAAGCTTCAGCTGCAACCCCCGCTTTCCGGCCTCCTTGCGATATTCCTCACAAAGATCCTCCAGGCATTCACGAATATCAAAATGGCTTATCTCAGGCCTGACCACATTGGCGTCCAACCGGGACATGTCGAACAGACCATCAAACAATTTGCGCAGTGATTCAATAGAGCTGTCGATTCGGTTAAATATCCGGACCTGTTCCTGCTCTGGCTGGGGTTCTTTCAATGCATCGAAAAAAAGCGACAAGGCATGCAACGGTTGTCGCAGATCATGACTCGCAGCCGCCAGAACCCGCGACTTGGCATACACCGCCTCTTCGGCCTCCCGGCTCTTGAGCCGTAGCTGTCGCGCAAGCTCGGCCGTCTCGTGACGCAACCGCATTTCCGAACGAACAATTGAATTCAGCTTTCTTGCAAACACAACCGATGCCAGCAGAGCCAACATCATCATGGCCGCCAACGCCATGTAGGGCAAAGTCCCCACCAGTAAAAGCCTGATCACCAATGATAAAAGGATGGGAACGCCATAGCCGTAATAAAGGGGTAGCCAATGGGTTCCGGCAGAGATGGAGCCAATACCGAGCGTTACGGCAATGGTTATCACAAAAACCTGATGTGGAGGGGAGTTTTCAACGAAAAAGGCCAGTATGGCGACAGACCAGAGTGCCCCCAGGGAGAGAGAGAAAAACAGCATTCTCTGCCCCCAGATACCAGCTTGAGAAACATCCACACTGCTTTGCTGGTAGGCGGAGGAGACGAGATAACGGCCTCCGATAAATGCAGCCATCAACAGCCACCAAACCACGAGCAGCACCTGATTGATCTGCGTCCATAAGACGACGACAACCGATGACGGCACCACCAACATAAGCAAGGCCGCCTGGCCCATGCGTTCAATATAGGGTTCCAGGGCGGCCAGCGTAATCCGCTGCTCAATTTCGTGGTCATTCATTTATCGGGTTCCCCGATGGCCAGCTATCACGTTCCGAGAATATCGGGGGCTATCACAGAAGCCCTCGTGACTCTGCGATTCGGACGCATTCGGTTCGGTTACCGGCATTCAGTTCAATGAACAGTGCACTGACGTGGGCCTTGATCGTATGCTCCGTCAGGGACAGGCTGACAGCGATCTGTCGGTTGGTGTAGCCCTCAGCCAACAGTTCGAGAACCTGCTTTTGGCGGCGGGTGATATTGCCATCCTGTTCAAACCTGCGGGCCTGAAGACCCTCCAGTTTTTTGCTCAAAGCCTCCGGTACAAACAGGTTGCCCGCAAGGATGGATTCAAGTGCGGTAAGTAACTGTTCGCCACTGAATGCCTTGGGAATAAAACCCAGCGCCCCCAGGTCCAGAGCGGACTTGATCGTCCGAAGATCCTCCTCACCCGATATGACGACAACGGGAAGCCAGATGCCGCAATCATGAATGCGCTGGAGTACCGACAGGCCGTTCATCTGCGGAAGCTTCAGATCGAGAAACACCAGATCAAATGTTGCACCGGCCTCCAGAAGGCCAAGGGCATGCTCTGCAGAATTGGATTCGCTGACCAGTGCCTCAGGCGTCAGCCGTTTCACAACATGCCGTATTCCCTCGATAAAAAGCTGATGATCATCAATGATCAGAATTCTCATAGGCACTCTTGGGCGTCTAGAAAACACGCGAAGTTAATACTTATGACTAATGAATATACACAACCTTTCCAGAATACTAGTCACTCAACAGTAGTTAAAACAACTTTCTGGCGAATACTCCCGATTCCGGCAGCCTGGCGGTCTGAAGTTGGCATAGGTTTTCGAGGACCAGGTACTCGCTCAGACTGGAGGGAGCATGTCACTTCAAGAACGAAGGATTTCAACTACAGCCACGCTGGCAACACTTTTCATTACGGCCCTGCTACTTGCTGCCTGCGGGGGTGGTGGCGGGGACTCGAATGATGCGACCGATGCCAACAACATCAGCGTCAACGCCACCGAATTACCGCCAATTGCCGGTGTTTCTGCACTGAGTACAAAATATGTCGAGGTACGATTTGCCGAATCGGCTGATCCTGCCGTCGCGGGCAACATCGCCAATTACAGCATCACACTGCCCAACGGTAACAGCGTACCTGTCGTGGGCTCATTTCCCCGGGAAGACGGCAGCTCCGTTCTCCTGCAATTGGAGCCTGCCGAGGAAGATGTACAGCTGATTCCGAACGGAACCCTGTATCTGGATCTCGTCAGCATTGATGACCAGCCAATTCAATTCACCGGTAATGGCAGCGAAGAGCCGACATTAACCAGCACCAAGTCCCTGAGCGACACGGCCGTATTCCTCGCGTTCAACGAGCCTGTTTCAGACTCCGCAGGCCAGGTAAAGAACTATCGTATGACCTCGGCAAACGGGCAGCCACTGGACGTTAAAACCGCGACCCTGGGCGCTGGTGCCGATACCGTGATGCTGACAACCGCACAACAGGCGGATGTCTACTACAGCCTGGCGGTGGAAAACGTTACCAGCCGCATCAGCAACCTGCCGTTGTATCTACCGGCTTCCGGCGAGACTTTCCTTGGTACATCACTCGCAACTGCCACGGCGGAGCCTCCGTCCGTTGTCAGCGCGGCATCGCTAGATAACACCCGCGTATTGGTGGTTTTCAACAAACCGATGAGCGATGACACCCCCATTCCCGCAAACTTTGCGATCAGCCAGGCCAACGTCAATTCCGAAGCGGGTTTCCTGGGCGTCCGTGATGCGCGTTTCGCCAGTGCGGACCGCCAGGCGGTTGAACTGACCACCTGGTCCCAGAACGAAGTGACCTATGAGGTCAAAGTTACCAATGCCACTGACAGGTATGGCCAGCAACTGAAAGTCTCGAACGGCACCACGGTGGTCGTCACGGCCAACACCGCGACCTTTGCCGGCACCCCGCCGGGGGCCACGGAGCTGGTGGATACGGATGGCGACGGCCTGTACGACAACGAAGAGCAGTCCGGCTACACCGTGATCATTGAACTGGCCAACGGCGACATCGTCACCCGCGAGGTCACCAGTGATCCGGCGAAGGCCGATACCGACGGCGATGGCCTGAGCGACTCCGTCGAGCTGCAATATGGCATGAACCCGCGGGTAACCGATACCGACGGCGATACCCTGGATGACAACCTCGAGTTGAATACGATCTTCAGCAATCCTTTCGCCCAGGACAGTGACCTCGACGGCTTGCAGGATGGCTTCGAGCATTTTGATCTGAGCACCTCGGTGATCCTCGCCGATAGTGACGGCGACCAGCTGACCGACGCCCAGGAACTGTTCGAACTGAACCGGGATCCCAAAGTGGCGGACGTGCCCCAGGTAAACATAGAGGTTGGTGACGTCCGCCTGCAAATCGATGAACGCTACAGCTACACCGACGAATCGGGCCAGGTGATCACCGAGGACTCGAACACCAGCACGACGTTGGCCAAAAGCGACAATACCTCCTTCTCGAAATCCGACACTCACACCGATGAGTATGGTGGCGGGGGCGGCTTCAGGACAGGCGTTGGTTCCGGCAACTTTTTTGGCGGGGGCTCCAAAGATCTCTCCGGCGGAATCGAAGTTACCGGCTTCGGTTACTACACCGGTACCAACAGCTGGCAAAGCGAGCGGAGTTCTGCACGGGAGTCACAAGAAGCCTACGAACAATCTCTGGCCAAAGGCCTTGAGCTGAGCACCACCGAGACAGTCACCCGCGAGGTGGTCGGGGCCAGCATCGAGGTTCCTGTGACCATTACCAACGAGGGGAATGTACCCTTCACGCTGCGCAACCTCGAAATCACTGTCCTTCAACAGGTCGGCTCGCGGGACCGCTTCCTGCCGGTAGCCACGTTGGTCGCCAACTCAGAACTTACGACGGGAACGCCACTTACCATCACTCTTGGTGGTACCTTCACCGAACGGGGGCCCTTCATTTTTTCAAGCCGGGAGGTATTTCCCCAGCTGGTCGAGAGCTTGCTGCGCAACCCTTCGTCATTGATCTTCCGGGTCGCCAATTACGACGTCGAGGATGAACTTGGCCGTAACTACAGTTTCATCAGCCAGGTCGCGCGGGACAGGACCGCCAGCATCACCCTGGATTTCGGGGATGCCGAGGCTGCAAGCAACTACCTGCTGGCGACCAATGGCGTTTTGCAGAACGACCAGTACCTGGGAGGCTTCAGCCCATCCGGCAAGTCACTGGGACTGCCACTGAGCTATCTGCTCGAGTCTTCCATGGGCTTTCCGCGCCATCAAACCCAGCAGGACGTAGTCGTTGCAGGATTCAACGACGCCCTTGAGAGCACACCAGCGGGCGATGACGTACTGGACGGCAATCTCATTCGCACCGGCCCGAATGGCTGGCTTGAAACCCGCCCCGCCGGCGATGATTTTGTAGCCAACCCAACGGGGGTCAGCGGAATCATTGCGGGTCTGAACAAGACCGCAGACAGTATTGCCCAGGGTGACGATATCCAGCTGGTAGCGCTGAACAGCGACGGGCTGAGCCTCGGCACTGTGGTCATTGATCCGGGTGAAAATGGCGTTCTGGATACACCCGCCCGTGGGGATGACACTGTCGACTTTATTGGCGGTTATGAAACCAGCCGGACCTGTTCCGCATTCTCGGAAAATGCCGGCGCTGAATGTCGTGTGGACGGCGACTGCCAGACCGGGACCTGCAGCGGCCCCCAGAAACTGGTTCGGATCAAGTCGTTGCGCAATGGCGACTTCAACCGGGCCTGGGTCGTTCTCACCTCGGGGCAACTCCCGGATGCCGCAGACTTTGATCTGATCACCGTCGAATCCGGCAACAACCTCAGCCTCGCCTTCCTGCAGGATCTGGACGGGGATGGCCTGTTTGCCCGTAATGAGTTCCTTTACGGATCTACCGACAGCGCCCGTGATCAGTTCGATAACAACACGTTTGGTCCGGACTTTCTGAATCAGGCACAAAGCTGCGCCTCTGCGTCCGCCTGCGACGGGCTAGCGGATTCGGTAGATTCCGATCAGGACGGCCTGAGCGATTTTGCCGAGGTATTCGTTGGCTGGAAGGTGGCTATTGATGGCGGCGCTTTACGTCAGACGTATTCATCCCCGCGTTTCGCCGATACCGATGGTGATGGACTGGCGGACTTTCTCGAACAGGATCTTCGTGAATTCTGCGCGCCTGCCAGTGACCCTCGCAGCCAGGCACTTTGTGCATTTCAGAATGAAGAAGCCATCAGTCAGGCTGACGCCATTGGCATTATCGCCGGACTGGATAAAACAGCCGGTACCACAGCGACAGGAGATGACGAGCAGCTAACGCCAGAGGGAATGGTGGGTTTGGCCTATGGGACGCCGGTAGTGGGTCCTGGACCAAATGGCACAATGGATACAGCCCCGGCTGGTGATGACGTTTACGAGGCGGCCTCCAGCATCCCACCGGCGACGGACCCCACAGAGCCGGATACGGACCGGGACAACCTATCGGATTACGACGAACTCACGGGCTTTGAGGCCTTGCTGGCCATTATCGACGGTGGCAATCAAACGGCTGAGTCCAGCTCCAGCGGCGATGATATCCAACGGGTTTTCCTTAATAACCCGGTTGCCGCGGGGGGCATCCTTATCCTCCCGGGGGCCAATGGCGCCCTCGACAGCACGCCGGCCGGCGATGACGCTTTGCGACCGTCGGAAACGGTCACGACAGATCCGCTCCGTCGCGACACAGATGACGACTCCGTGGCAGATGGCAATGAGCAGGCGCGGGGATCTGACCCAACGATTAATGATGCGTCCAGCTTCTCCGATCAGGACCAAGACGGGCTGACAGACGCAGAAGAGTCGATGGGTTGGTCAGACCAGGTTAGCACTGGCGTCGGCCCTGCCTCTTTCTCTTCCGATCCCGTAACGTCCAGCCCGTCTTTGCCAGACTCCGACTTTGATGGTCTTGCAGATTTTGTTGAGCGCGACCTGCGGCTGAATCCGAATCGGGCCGATTCCGACGGCGATGGCATCAGTGATTACGATGAAGTCGCTGATCTGTCCAAGTATCTGGCCGTGGCTGCGCTTTACCCCAATCTCAATATCACGTCTGCCAATACGGGCGGTTACGGCACGAATCCAGCCATGGCCGATACTGACGAGGATGGATTGACGGATCGGCAGGAGTTAATTGAAGGTTTCCGGCTCAGCCTGCCGGGCGCCACCACTGCAACGACGGTCTATACGTCACCGCTGTTTGACGACACCGACCTGGATGGTGCCAATGATGGCCAAGAGGTTGCGATAGGGACGAATCCCACCAATGCCGATACGGACGGTGATGGCAGCAAGGATGGTGTGGAGATTGCGGTCGGCACCGATCCATTAACGCCGGATCTCGCTTTCCAGGTGGTGTTCCGGGACATCGTTACCAACCAGAAGTGCACTGATGACCCTAATGCATCCACGGCCGACCTGCGTGACGGTGAAGTTATGTGGTGGATCGTCATTGAGGATCCCCAGACCGGTGAGCAAATTCTTCTCTCGGATGCGCTGGATGCCGAGTACCTACAGGGAAGTGACGAGACTGATGGAGCCTACTTTTATCTCGGAGAAACGATCGCCGGCTCCGACTACAGCTCACGCGACAACGTTCCTGGCTCGTTCCCGCTGACACTGTCACCGAGGGCCTGTTATTACAAAAGAGGGAAATTCGATAGCTCCTGGTTACAGCTCAATATGCGCTCCAGGGTACTGACCCTTTCACCGGGAGACTCCTTTGGTTTGCAGGCGGCGTTTATCGAGTTGGATGGTGCAATCTCTGAAGACTGTGGCAAAAGTCCCAACTTCATCCCACAACGCTTCCAGGCAAGCGAGGTCTACAAAAGCCTTCGTCTACGGTATAGCTATGACGACCTGGCCCAGTCTCCCGGAGGCATCTCTTTGACACAGACCGACGCCACCGATGTCGTCAATGCCGGAAGCTGCACGATCGATTTCAGGCTGGATATCGATGTATTGGGGGCGCAGGGTCCCAAACCTATCGGCTTCGGTTCTCCATGACCGGTTGATCGAGTGGTCAGTTGACACTTTCTTTCAATGGCAAAAGGCCCCGCACTTTGCGGGGCCTTTTGCTACACGAATGGCGCTTTACTCACCAAAAGGATGGCGCAGCGTAACCGTCTCAATCCGGTCGGGACCGGTAGAAATGATGTCAATCGGCGCCTCGATCTGCTCCTCCAGGAAGCGGATGTACGCCTTGGCATTCTCCGGCAACTGGTCGACACTGGTCAGGCCTACGGTGCTCTCGCTCCAGCCCGGCAGCTCCTCGTAAACCGGCTCGATGTCCTTGTAGCTGTCACAGCCGATGGGCGGGCGGAAGATCTCACCGTTCGGGGTCTTGTAGCCCACGCAAACCTTCACGGTTTGCAGGCCGTCCAGCACGTCCAGCTTGGTCAGGCAGATGCCGGACACGCTGTTGATCTGGATGGCGTGACGCAGCGCCACGGCGTCAAACCAACCGCAGCGGCGGGAACGGCCGGTGGTGGTGCCCACCTCGTTACCCTTCACCGCCAGGTGCTGGCCCATGTCGTCGAACAGCTCGGTCGGGAACGGACCGGAACCCACGCGGGTGGTGTAGGCCTTGGTAATGCCCAGCACGTAATCCAGGAACAGCGGACCAAAGCCGGAACCGGTGGCGGTACCGCCGGCCGTGGTGTTGGAGGAGGTCACGTACGGGTAGGTACCCAGGTCGATGTCGAGCAGGGAGCCCTGCGCACCCTCGAACAGGATGTTCTCACCGCGCTTGCGGTAGTCGTGCAGAAGATCGGTCACATCGGCAGCCATGGGCAGGATTTCCTCGCCCATCTGACGGAGCTCTTCCAGAGCGGCGTCAATGTCCTCTGCCTCTTCCTTGAAGTACTCGGTGAGCACGAAGTTGTGGTAGCTCATGATCTCCCGCAGCTTCTCCTCGAAGTCTGCCGGATTGCACAGGTCGCCCAGGCGCACACCGCGGCGAGACACCTTGTCCTCGTAGGCCGGGCCGATACCGCGGCCGGTGGTACCGATCTTGTCGTTGCCCCGGGCGCGCTCGCGGGCCTGGTCAATGCGCACGTGGGTGCGCAGGATAATCGGACACGCCAGGCTGATCTTCAGACGCTCACGGACGGCGACCCCGTTAGCTTCGAGCTCCCGGACTTCCTTGAGCAGGGCTTCCGGCGACAGAACCACACCGTTGCCGATCAGGCACTGCACATCCTGGCGGAGGATACCGGAGGGAATCAGATGCAGAGCCGTTTTCTTGCCATCGATCACCAGCGTGTGGCCCGCGTTATGGCCACCCTGGAAGCGAACCACGGCGGCAACCTTATCCGTCAGCAGGTCAACAATCTTACCTTTGCCTTCGTCACCCCATTGGGTGCCCAGCACAACTACGTTCTTACCCATGATTCTCTCTCAATTCAGTCCAGCGACTCGACGACCCACTCGCCGTCCTTCTTAACCAATTGCCGGTCACACCCGCGGGTGGCAGGGTTACAACCCTCATCCTCCGGCAATGCCCGGATTACTGTGTCTGTGCTTCGCAAACCGGCGATCGCGCCTTCCAGGGACGGATCCTGATCTGCCGGCGCCCACACCGCGCCGCCTTTCTGCGCTGTCCGCTCACCCAATGATACCAGTGCCCGGATGTCGAGGCTGAAGCCGGTGGCGGGACGCGGACGTCCGAAATCACTGCCAATAGCGTCGTAACGACCGCCCTTGGCGACCGAGTCCCCGTGACCGGGCACATACGCCGCAAATACCAGCCCCGTGTGGTAGTTGTAGCCTCGAAGTTCACAGAAATCGAAACCGAAGCTCACTTCGGGGAAGTCACGGGTCAGCATGCTTGCTACCCGCTCCAGCTTGTCCAGGGCCGCATCCAGCGACTCCGAGGCGCCACTAAGGATCGTCCGCGCCTCAACAAGCGCCTCCGGACCACCGCTCACGCGGGCCAGTTTCCGGAGCCGGTCGCCGGCCGATCCTGACGGGCAGTCACCCAGCAGCTCGTCCAGCTCTGGCACTGATTTCCGCGCCATGGCATCAAATATGGTCTCTTCGGTATCGCGGTCGAAGTCCGCCTCGCCAATCAGACTCTCGTAGATCGCCACATGGGCGAGGTCCAGGTGGATGCGCGGCAGACCAGCTACCCGGAGCGTCTCCAGCATCAGGCTGATCACCTCCATATCCGCCGCTTCGGAGGCGCTGCCAAACAGCTCGCAACCGGCCTGGATCGGGGTGCGCCCGGTCAGCATGTGACGCGGCCGGGTATGCAGAACATGACCGGCATAACACAGACGGGTAATACCTTCCTGGCCCAGGGTATGGGCATCGATACGGGCTGCCTGGGGAGTCATATCGGCACGAACCCCCATCATCCGACCGGTCAACTGATCGGTAAGCTTGAAGGTCTGCAGCTCCAGATCGTGCCCGGTACCGGTAAACAGGGATTCCAGGTATTCAATGAGGGGCGGGATGACCAGCTGGTAACCCCAGCGTTGGCAGGTATCCATTACGTCCCGGCGCAGGGATTCGATCCGTCCGGCCAGCGGCGGCAGAATATCCTCTACCCCGTCCGGCAGTAACCAGCGATCAGATACTGTCATGAGATTCCGTTGTCTGTTATTCCCGCAACAGTCCAGATGACTGCGGGGAGCACTCAGGATTTGCGGCGAAGTCGTGGGTCAGAAAACCCGATACAAAACCGGCCGAATTTTACACGGTTGTCGGGCACAAAAAAACCGGAATACGAAGGTATTCCGGTTTCTCGCGTTAAACCCGGATCAGTTGGTGGCGCCCTGGGGATCCTTCAGGAACTTCAGGAAGTCGCTGTCCGAGTCGATGACCATGATGTCATCCTTGTTGGCAAAGGAGTTCTGGTACGCCGTCAGGCTGCGGTAGAAACTGTAGAACTCCTCGTTCTCGCTGTAGGCATCGGCATAGATACGTGCCGCCTGGCCGTCGCCTTCACCGCGCAACTGCTCGGACTTGGAGAAAGCCTCAGCCAGAATCACCGTCTGCTGGCGGTCGGCATCGGCGCGAATACCCTCTGCCGCCTCACGACCCCGTGACCGGAATTCCTGGGCCAGCTTTTCCCGCTCGGTTGCCATCCGGCGGTATACGTTCTCGCTGACCTGCTGAGGCAGTTCGATCGCCTTGACCCGGATATCCAGCACCCGGATACCGAATTCGGAGACGGAGGTCTCGTTCACCTGGTCCCGCAGGGTGTGCATCAGCTCATCCCGCTGACCGGAAACCACCTCGTGCATGGTACGCACACCGAACTCGTTCCGCAGGCCGTTATCCACCCGGGACGACAGCAACGACTGAGCACGGAACTCGTCACCGCCGGTGGAGCGATAGAAAGTGTCCACATCGGCGATCTGCCAGGCGACGTAGGAATCCACATCCAGCGGTTTCTTTTCGACTGTCAGATACTGGCGTGCCGGAAGATCCATGGTGAGCACCCGCACGTCAAACTCCCGCACCTGGTCAATCACCGGAACCTTGAAGTGGATGCCCGCCGGGATGTTGGTTTCAATCAGCTCACCAAAGCGCAACAGCACGCCCCGGTGAGTCTCCGGAATGATGTAGACACTGGCCGACACCACCAGAACAACGATCAAGGCACCGGCAAGGCCGATAATACTCTTCGGACCCATTGATTATCTCCCCGTTCTGGAATTGGTGGCCTGACGATTGCGCAACTCGCGCAGCACTTCGTCGGTCAGTGACTGGATATCAACCTGGCCTGTCATGCTACCTGCGTCACCTGTGCTGTTGCTGCGTCCGGTCGATCCGGCATTGCGCTTGATCATCTGATCCAGCGGCAGGTACATCATGTTGTTGGAGGACTTGGTGTCCACAAACACCTTGGAGGTGTTCGCCATCACATTCTCCAGCGCCTGGATGTACATGCGCTCGCGGGTTACCCGTGGCGCATCGGAATACACTGCCAGCAGGTCCAGGTAACGTGCGGTTTCACCACGCGCGGTCTCGACCACCCGCGACTTGTAGGCGTTTGCTTCTTCAATCATCCGCTGGGCCTGACCGCGGGCCTCGGGAACGATCTTGTTCCGATAGGTTTCCGCTTCCTCGATCAGCCGCTGCTCGTCCTCACGGGCTCGTTGAACTTCCCGGAACGCATCCTGAACCGGCGCAGGCGGCTGGGTGCTTTCCACGTTGACCCGGACAATGCGCAAGCCAGCGCCGTATTCCTGCAGGAACGCCTGCAACCGCTGCTCAACGTTGATGGCCAGCTCGGCGCGGCCCTCGGTGAGCACTTCATCCAGGGTGGCGCTACCCACTTCGTGCCGCAGTGCGCTGTCAGTGGCAAAGGCCAGTGCCTGGTTGGAATCCCGAACGTTCAGCACGTAGTCACGGGCGTTACTCACCTGATACTGAACCTGCAGATCCACGGTGACCAGGTTCTCGTCCTGGGTGAGCATCTGGCCCTGGGACTCGGCTGTCCGTACGTTGGTGACCCGGACCTTGCGCACGTCATCAATCAGGGGCACCTTGAAACGCAGCCCCGGATCCTCGGTGCGGGAATATTCGCCGAAGCGCAGAACGACTGCCCGCTCCTGCTCGTCTACTGTGTAGAAAGACTGGTAAACGATGTAACCGACAACCAGTATAGCCGCCAGGGCGATGACAGCACCGAAGCCGCCAGCGCTGCCACCGGAGCCGCTGTCGCCTCCGGACTTGCCGCCTTTACCGCCCAACATCTTGTTGAGCTTGTCCAGGCCCTTTTTCAGCGCCTCATCGAGGTCTGGCGGCCCCTGATCATTGCCGCGACGACCACCACCGGTCCCCCAGGGATCGTTGTCGTTACGGTTTCCACCCGGTTCGTTCCAGGCCATAGTGCTCTCCGTTCCTATACTTGTCGAATGGCTGCAAATACTAGGGATTTATGCTCGCCCCGGCAACAGTTTACGCTTTCAGGCGTGACTGTCTTCAAGGCGAATCTCATGTTCCTTCATGCCCGCCCGGCTCAGCAATTGCAGCCAGTCACGGTTCTGCAAGCGGACTTCCACCACACTGTCGCCGGTCTCGCGATGTTCCTCGCTCAGAACAGAGCCGGCCTCGTGAAGCAATGCGCGCAGCTTGCCATCGGCGGGGCCGAGCAACACGAAATGATGCACCACGTCCTCCGCCAGTCGCTCAACAATAGCATCGAAAAGAATATCCAGTCCTTCGCCACTGACTGCCGACACCCAGACCCGGACCGGTATTCCTTCCTCATTCCGGTCAATGCGAGGGGTAAATCCATCGAGCAGGTCAATCTTGTTGAACACCTGTAATACGGGAATTTCGTCCGCACCGATCTCAGCCAGAACGTTCTCGACCTGTTCGATGTTGTCGTCGCGACGACCATCGTGACTGTCGATTACGTGCAGAAGAATGCTGGCCTCGGTGGTCTCCTCCAGGGTTGCCCGGAACGCTTCCACCAGCTTGTGTGGCAGGTGTCGGATGAACCCGACCGTATCCGCCAATACGACCGGCCCGATGTCCGGAAGTTCCAGCCGGCGCAATGTCGGGTCGAGGGTCGCGAACAGCTGGTTGGCCGCATACACGGAAGAGGTCGTCAGCCGATTGAACAGGGTAGATTTTCCGGCGTTGGTATAACCCACCAGCGAGACCGTCGGAATATCGGCACGGTGCCGGGCGCGACGCCCCTGGTTGCGCTGCCTGCGGACCTTTTCGAGCCGCTTGTGGATGGACTTGATCCGTTCACGCAGAAGACGACGGTCGGTTTCCAGCTGGGTTTCACCGGGACCCCGCAGGCCGATCCCCCCCTTTTGCCGTTCAAGGTGAGTCCAGCCGCGAACGAGCCGGGTGGACATGTGCTCAAGCTGGGCCAGCTCCACCTGCAACTTGCCCTCATGGGTCCGGGCCCGCTGGGCAAAAATATCGAGAATCACCCCGGTACGATCCAGCACCCGACACTTGAGCTCGCGCTCAATGTTTCGCTCCTGACTGGGACTCAGGGCATGATTGAACAGCACCACGTCCGCTTCGGACGCAGCAATGGCATCGCGGATCTCTTCCAGCTTGCCCTCGCCCACAAACAGTCGCGGGCTCGGCTGCTTGCGCGAGCCGGTGATCACAGCCACCGGTTCCACCCCGGCCGAGGTCACCAGTTCCCGAAACTCTTCCGGGTCCTCGGAATCCTCGTGGGCAGTAAAATCGATATGAACCAGAACGGCCCGTTCGCCGACATCAGGACGCTCAAACAACTTGCACAGACTCCCGGGTCATCAGAATCGACCCCTCAGAAAAACAAACACCCGCGCCCCTGAAGCCGCGGAGCGGCTCTTCGGAAACGCGGGTGGGCAATACCGGGAAAGTGGCTGGATCAGTCTTCAGACTCGCCCTCTCCTCCCGGAGCCTGCTGCGGAATGCGAACATTGCGGGCAGGAACCACAGTGGAAATTGCGTGCTTGTAGACCATCTGGCTGACAGTGTTTTTCAGCAAAATCACGAATTGGTCAAAAGACTCAATCTGGCCCTGAAGCTTGATACCGTTGACCAGAAAGATGGAAACCGGGATGCGCTCCTTGCGCAATGCATTGAGGTAAGGGTCTTGTAAGGAGTGCCCTTTTGACATGTGTGTTCTCCTGTTTTTAAGTAGATGCAGATCGTCGTTATTCAGATTTCAATGTGGTGCGAAGTCCGAGCTTTTTCAAGGCTTTTACCGAAACCATTTTATCCTCACTGTCAAGCCAGTGGACATCGGACCATTTTCTCAACCAGGTAAGCTGCCGTTTTGCCAGCTGGCGGGTGGCCGCCACACCCTTGCTTACAAACTCTTCATAGTCGCTTTCACCGGCCAGATATTCCCATGCCTGCCGATAACCGACACAGCGCATTGAGGGAAGTTCCGGATCAAGGTCACCCCGGGCCATGAGCGCCCGGACTTCATCGAGGAAACCGCTTTCCAGCATTCTCCGGAATCGCAGCTCTATCCGCTCGTGAAGCACTTTTCGCTCACCGGGAGCGATTGCAAGTTGCGTTACAGTATACGGCAGAGCGCTCCCCTCGTCTGCCTGCCACCGGGTGAAATAGGTGTAATCCTCAACACTGGCACCCGGCGATCGCCCCTCTGAGCCGTTTTCCGCTTGCCAGAAGGCCGAGATCGGCTTGCCGGTCAGACGGATCACCTCGAGTGCCCGGAGCAGGCGCTGCCGGTTATTGGGGTGTATGAGCCGGGCTGCCACGGGGTCCTTCTGCCGCAACTCCTCGTGAAGCTCCGACCAGCCCTTCTCCGCCGCCTCGCGCTCCAGCCGCGCCCGTAACTCGGGATCCGCAGAAGGCAATCCGGACATGCCATGGAGCAGGGCTTTGAAATACATCATGGTGCCGCCAACCAGAAGCGGAATCCGCCCGGCCTCGGTGGTTTTCTTCATCTCCGCCAGGGCATCCCGGCGGAAGTCGGCGGCAGAATAGCTCTCGGCCGGATCACAGATATCGATGAGCCGGTGCGGCGCCCGGGCCAACTCCTCGGCAGACGGCTTGGCAGTGCCGATGTCCATTCCCCGGTAAATCAGGGCGGAGTCGACGCTGATGATGTCGCAGGGCAAGTGCTCGCACAGGGCAATAGCCAGGTCGGTCTTGCCCGAGGCTGTTGGCCCCATCAGGAAAATGGCGGGCGGGTGCTTGCCCTGGGTGTCACTGGTGCTCATCGGAACTCTCTTAACGCCCCCGCAGGAACAGCTTGTCCAGCTCGCTCAGGGTCACCAGCGTCCAGGTGGGGCGACCGTGGTTGCACTGGCCGCTGCGTTCGGTTGCTTCCATGTCCCGGAGCAACGAGTTCATCTCGGGAATGGTCAGCTGCCGGTTCGCCCGGACCGAGCCGTGGCAGGCCATGGTGCCCAGCAGTTCGTGGGTGACGGCCTCGACCCGGTCACTCTGGCCATGCTCGATCAGATCCGCCAGCACATCCCGCACCAGCTGCTCGGTATCGGCGCCACGAAGGAGCGCCGGCACCTGCCGGACCGCCAGGGTCTCCGGGCCGATCCGCTCGATCTGCAGGCCCAGTTGCTGCAATTCCTCACCGTGGGTTTCGGTGAGTGCGGCTTCCTTCTGGCTGACCGCCAGGGAAACGGGCACCAGCAGCGGCTGACTCTTGAGGTCCTGCTCGGCCAGTGCCCGCTTCATCCGCTCGTAGGTGATGCGCTCATGGGCCGCGTGCATGTCCACCACGATAAGGCCAGCACGGCCCTGGGCCAGGATATAGATACCGTGGAGCTGGGCGATGGCATAGCCCAGCGGTGGCTCTTCCTCACTGTCAGCCGGCGGCGTCGACTGCACCTGTGCGAGTCCGGCCGAACCGGCGGAGGACTCCGCGGTCATCCCACCGCCGGCGTTCAGGGACTGATAGAAAGCCATCTGATCACTGGCCCGCCATTCCTGCTGCGGCTCCGGCGGCCGACTGCCACCGAAACCGGAGGATGAAGGCACACCCTGACCGGCATTCTCCCGGGGCGGGTAAGACCAGCCCTGCTGCGGGTTCGCGGCTCCAGCATCCACCAGATCCGCCGGCTGGGCCGCAGCCTCCCGGCCAAAGGACTGGGCCACCGCACCACGCAGGTGATCATCGGGCCGGACATCTGCCAAGGCACGGTGCAACGTCCGGAAAATGAAATCATGAACCAGGCGACCGTCCCGGAATCGCACCTCGTGTTTGGTGGGGTGCACATTCACGTCCACGGTGGCCGGATCCACTTCCAGGTACAACACAAACGCAGGATGCCGGTTGTTGTACAGCACATCCCGGTAAGCCTGGCGTACCGCATGGGCCACCAGTTTGTCCCGGATCACCCGGCCGTTGACGAAGAAATACTGCAGATCCGCCTGACTACGGGAAAACGTCGGAAGCGCAACCCAGCCCCAGAGCCGTAGCCCCGTGGCCTCGGCATCTATGACCACCGCATTGTCGATGAACTGCTGACCACACAAGGCGCCGATACGGCGCTCCCGGTCCAGCGGCGATTCGGCCGGTCGCAGGCTCTGCACCACGCGCTGGTTATGTCGTAAGGTGAAACCGGTGTCGAACCGGCTCAGGGCCTGGCGACGGATACACTCATCAACATGGTTGAACTCGGTCTTCTCGGTACGCAGGAACTTGCGCCGGGCCGGCGTGTTGAAAAACAGATCCCGGACTTCCACGGTAGTGCCCACCGGGTGGGCCGCCGGGGAAATCCTAGCATCCATTTCACGGCCCTCGACCTCGACCCGCGAGGCGGCTTCCTGGTTTTCGGTCCGGGAAGTCAGGGTCAGGCGGGACACAGAACTGATACTGGCCAGCGCCTCGCCCCGGAACCCGAGGGAGGCAACGGCTTCGAGATCATCAAGGCTGGTGATCTTGCTGGTCGCGTGGCGGCTCAGGGCCAGCGGCAGGTCGTCTTCCTCGATGCCACTGCCGTCGTCACGGACCCGGATGAGCTTGACGCCGCCCTGCTCTATTTCCACATCGACCCGGCTGGCACCGGCATCCAGGGCATTTTCGACCAGTTCCTTGACGACCGATGCGGGGCGCTCCACCACCTCACCCGCGGCTATCTGGTTCGCCAGCCGGGGAGAGAGCAAATGAATGTGGGGCATGTTTCGGGAAAACCTCTTGCTCAGGATGCGGGAATACGAATGGTTTGCCCTACCATAACACGGTCATCCCTCAAGCCGTTAAAACGCATCAACTCGTTAACGGAAATCTGGTTCTCCTTGGCCAGCTGAGACAAAGTATCCCCGCGCCGAATCCGGTACTGGCTGACCTCGTTGCCGCCCTTGCCATTTTGTTTCTGCCAGGCCAGCAGGGTGCCCGGAGGCGGGGTCTTGCGGAAATAGTCGTCGATACCGTCCATGATGGCGCTCGCCAGACGACTGCGGTACCAGTCCGTTGCCAGGTTCTTCTCTTCCTGGGGATTGGAGATGAAGCCCGCCTCGACCAGGATGGACGGTATGTCCGGTGATTTCAGCACCACGAAGGCTGCCTGCTCTACCCCCGGCTTGTGAAGTTTGGCAACCCGATCCAGCTTGCCGAGTACCGAACTGCCCACACCCAGGCTGGCATTGATACTGGCGGTCATGGAAAGATCCAGGAGCACGCCCGCGAGCATGTCGTCCCGTCCGTCCAGCGAGACACCACCGGTGCCACCTATCAGGTCGGAGCGGTTCTCGCTCTGCGCCAGCCAGCGGGCAGTCTCACTGGTAGCACCACGCTGGGAAAGAGCGAAGACGGACGCTCCTTTGGGTTGCGGCGTGCGGAAGGCGTCGGCATGGATCGACACAAACAGATCGGCGTTGTATTTCCGCGCCAGCAATGTCCGGTTCCGCAAACCCACGTAGTAATCACCGGTCCGGGTCAACTTGGCGGTGTAGCCGGGCTGTTTTTTGATCAGGTCCTCCAGGGTTTTCGCCATTTTCAGGACCACGTCTTTCTCCCGGGTTCCCCGCGGCCCGATTGCGCCCGGATCCTCGCCACCGTGGCCGGCATCAATAACAACAATCACGTCACGCTTGCCAGCAGAGTCCTGGGTGACCGTCGGCTGGCTGGCACGCTCGAGCCGACTGCCCTTCTCGTCGATCAGGTCCACCACCAGGCGATGACCATATTGCTGATTGGGCTCCAGCTGGAAGCTGCGCGGCTTGATGTCGCTCTTGAGGTCGAGCACAACCCGGAGATCGTTCCCGTTCCTTGGCGCACTGCGAATCCGCTGGATCGGGCTGCCGGACAAATCCAGGTTGTCCAGATCAGCCCGGAGCGAGGCGTTACTCAGGTCGATCACCAGCCGTGAGGGTCCGCTGAGGGAGAAGATATTGTGTTGCAGCGGGCCGGTCACGTCCAGCACCAATCGGGTGTGATCCGGCGCCGGCCAGATCCTGGCACCCTCGACACGGTCGCCAGCCGCAGCGCCCCATGCCATGGCCCACGCTGTCATCAGCATCAACAAATTGATAAAGCTGCGTTTTCCCTTGAACATACCGCTTACCTGCAAACTATCGGCCGTCACCGGTGGTCAATGTTCCGGACCAATCAGTTCCAGCTCGTTCATCAAATGGGCCCCCTGGGCGGATCTCGCCCGGATGATCACGGATCGCCCGTCACCCTCTCGCTCCAGATGGATCTCCAGGTCCGGTTCCGGCAGGACACCCTTACCCCGCTCCGGCCACTCGATCAGGCACAGGTTGTCTCCGGAGAAATAATCCCGGATTCCCATGTACTCCAGCTCCTCGGGATCGCCCAGGCGATAGAGGTCAAAATGGTAGGCAGGCGGCGTCAGATGCTCGTAGGGCTCCACCAGGGTATAGGTCGGGCTTTTGACGGCCCCCTCATGCCCGAGGCCGCGCATGACGCCACGGCTAAGGGTGGTCTTGCCCATACCCAGATCGCCGTCCAGGAAGACCGTCAGGCCCTGGCCGGATTCAATCACCAGCCGGGCCAGTTCCTGACCGAGCTTTTCGGTCTCCGCCTCGCCTTCCAGAAACAGGCGGCGTTCGTTACCGTAAATCGTCATCCATCCTCCCGTTTCTGAACACCGCTGAATTCAACCTGCCGGAAAACCAGTGGCAGATTATCGATCACATCGGTGGGTATCAGCCCCATGTAACCCCGGGTTTGCGTGGCCTGGTCAGCCGCCGCCAGATGGGCGCAAGCTCCGAGGACCGTCGCCCTCACCAGGTCTTCCAACTGACCGCACATGGCCCCGAGAATTCCCGCCAGCACGTCACCCATGCCGCCGGTGGCCATTCCCGGGTTGCTGCCGCTGACAATATCCACCGTCTTTTCGCCCGAGGCAATGACCGTCCCCGCACCCTTGAGCAGGATGACACCGCCGAAGACCGATTGCAGCTTGCGGGCCGCCGCCATCCGGTCAACCTCGACTTCCGCGACAGTGCAGTCGAGTAAGCGGGCGGCCTCACCGGGATGTGGTGTCAGCACCTGATGATCCGCGGGCACTGCTACCCGGGCTGCCATCAGGTTCAAGGCATCCGCATCCAGCACTCTTGGTTTGTCACTGGCCAGCACCTGCTGAAGCATCTGCTGGCCCCAGGCACTCTTGCCAATGCCGGGCCCGCACACGACAACTGACGCGGCTTCGAGCAGCGGGGCCAGTTCGGATCCGTGAATAAGCCCGTGCACCATCACTGAAGGACAGCGGGCCAACGCGGCCGAGATATGCTCGGGACGGGTTGCCAGCGAGACCAGGCCAGCGCCGGAACGGGCTGCCGCTTCGGCCGCCATCAGGCCGGCTCCACCAAACCCTCGATCCCCGGCAATGATGAGCACGTGCCCGAACCGTCCCTTGTGGGCGTTCGCCGGGCGCTCCGGAAGCCAGCGACCCGCGGCTTCCCAAGTCCGCAAACGGGCAACGGGCAACTGCCCGCTGCCAGCAATGTCGTTTTCCGTACCCAGCGAGTCAAAGACGACGTCACCACACACGGCGGGTCCCTGCCCGGTGAACAAGCCGGATTTGAGGCCGATAAAGGTAACCGTCATAGTCGCCCGCACCACGTCACCGTCGGCGACACCGGTGGTTGCATTCAGGCCCGAGGGCACATCCACTGCCAGAACCGGCACGCCACTGCCATTGCAGCGGGCAATGACCCCGGCAAACGGCTCCCGGGGTGCCCCGGACACGCCGGTCCCGAGCAAGGCATCGATAATCAGGCCGGCATGTTCGAACGCGGCCGCCAGGGCGGGCTCGTCAATGGCTGGCAGTTCGCGCACGTCGACCCCATCAGCAACGGCCTTCTGCCAGGCCTTTCGGGCATCGCCGGCGAGTTTTTCGGTCGGGGCAACGGCAATGCAGGACACGGTCAGCCCATGCCGCTTGGCGTTGGCCGCCACCAGATACCCGTCACCCCCATTGTTCCCCGCGCCACACAGCACCAGTACCGGGCCACAGTCCGGCCAACGCCGGACCAGACGACGGAATGCGGCGTGGGCGGCGGTCTGCATCAACTGGAAACCGTCCACACCCAGTTCGTCAATTACGTAACGGTCCATCTGCCGCACAGCATCGGCGGAGTAGAGGTCGTCTGGTAGACTGTGCGCAGATAAGGGCGGCATGAGCCTGAGCTCCCGTTACAGAAACCGGTTTAAGAAAATTGGCCAGATACCTGTAAAGCATAGCAAAACAGTGAAAAAGGTCATAACTTAATCAAATTAAACTTCCGCAGTGAATCCACCCGGACCACACCCGCTGACAACGCAGCCATGACCGAGCCGAAAGAAACTCCGCCAGCACCGCCCGAACTGAATGATTTGCCGGAGAAAATCCGGGAATGGGCCAGACAGCTGGGCTTTGCCGATGCCGGTATCACAAGCCCGGACACCGGGCCCCATGGCGAGCGCCTGAAGGCCTGGCTGGCGGAGGGTTACCAGGGCGAAATGGAATACATGGGCCACCATGGCGACAAACGTTACACGCCAACCTCGCTGGTACCCGGCACAGCCCGGATCATCTCGGTGCGAATGGACTATCTGCCCGCACCCGACAACCCGAAACAAGCACTCACTGACCGGGAAACCGCCTACGTGACTCGCTACGCTGTGGGGCGGGACTATCACAAGCTGATGCGCAAGCGCCTGGCCACCCTGGCAAATTGGATTGACGAGGCGGTCAGCGGGTTCGAGTACCGGGCGTTTGTCGACAGCGCCCCGGTTCTTGAGCGGGCCCTCGCCCAGCGGGCCGGGCTGGGCTGGATCGGCAAGAACAATATGCTGATCCATCCGAAGGCCGGGTCGTTTTTCTTCCTGGGGGAGATTTTTACCAGCGCACCCCTGCCGGTGGATGATACCTTTGAAACCGAACACTGTGGCAGTTGTTCAGCCTGTCTGGAGGTGTGCCCTACTGATGCCTTTGTCGGGCCGCACCTGCTCGATGCCCGGCGCTGTATCAGTTACCTGACGATTGAGCTGAAAGGTTCGATTCCGGAGGAGCTTCGCCCGAAAATGGGCAACCGGGTGTTCGGTTGTGACGACTGTCAGCTGGTCTGCCCCTGGAACAAGTTCAGCAAGCCGACGGCGGAGCAGGATTTCCAGCCGCGGCATGGGCTGGACAACAGTTCGCTGGCGGAGTTGTTCCTGTGGACGGAAGAGCAGTTCCTGAAACGGACGGAGGGGTCGGCGATCCGGCGCACCGGTTATGAGGGCTGGCTCCGCAATCTGGCAGTCGGTCTGGGCAACGCACCCACCACGATTCCGGTGGTGGAGGCGCTGAAGCAGCGGGCGGACCACCCGTCAGAGATGGTCCGCGAGCATGTGCACTGGGCGTTGTGCCGGCACGGGCTTACAGTTTGAAGAAGTGATCCCGGTAGTGGCGCAGTTCGTTGATGGAGTCGCGAATGTCGTCGAGTGCCAGGTGGCTGCCTTTTTTCTTCACGCCGTCGAGGACGTCGGGGCGCCAGCGGCGAGCGAGTTCTTTGACGGTGGAGACGTCGAGGTTTCGATAATGGAAGAAGGCTTCCAGTTCCGGCATGTATTTCACCAGGAAGCGGCGGTCCTGGCCGATGCTGTTGCCGCACAGGGGGGATTCGCCCGCTCCCACGTGTTTTTTCAGGAATGTCAGGGTTTCCTGTTCGGCTTGGGCTTCGGTAATGGTGCTTTCTTTGACACGTTTAGTGAGGCCGCTGGCGCCGTGGGTATTGGTGCACCATTCGTCCATGGCCTCGAGGAGGCTGTCGGGTTGGTGGACGGCGATGACCGGGCCTTCTGCGATGATGTTCAGTTCTGCATCGGTGATGATGGTGGCCATTTCGATGATGCGTTCTTTTTCTGGATCGAGGCCGGTCATTTCCAGATCGATCCATACCAGGCGATTGCCTTCTGACATGTGTTACTAACCTTCTGATTTTGGTGCTTGCTGGCGGTGGGGCAACCTATCCGGGAACCGCTACGAGCACGTCCATGTGCGCTTGTTTCAGGCCATCCCTGGCCTTCAACATTCCCGGATAGGTTGCCCCACCACCAGCCCATATTTCGGACATATAGTCGCTGCGTTTCGTACCATAGTACAGCGACCAACCAGTGATTCCAGTATGATGGCACGGTCGATGACGAACTTTCACGGGATCCCTCAAATCATTTATGGCAAAACGGCGACTGAATAAACAGCAACAGTGGCGTATCAAGAAGATCCAGCAGGAACGGGCTGCCCGTGCTGCCAAGAAGGAAAAGGCCATTGAGCAGCAGGCGGAGGCCGGTGAGCTGGGGCCGGAGCAGGAAGGTCTGATCATTGCCCATTATGGTCAGCAGCTGGATGTGGAGGCCCTCGAGGGCGAGGAGGCCGGGACTGTTTTCCGCTGTTTTGTCCGGGCCAATATTGACAGTCTGGTGACCGGTGACCGGGTGGTCTGGCGTAAGGGCAAGAGTGAGACGGGGGTGATTGTCGCCCGTTGTGATCGCCAGAATCTGTTGCAGCGGCCGGACAATTTCGGGGCGCTTAAGCCGGTGGCGGCGAATATTGATCACATTATTCTGGTGATTGCCCCGGAGCCGGAGCCCCATGACAATCTGATTGACCGGTACCTGGTGGCTTCGGAGACCAGTGATATTCCGGCGGTGATTC
>JABURI010000273.1 GCA_014762755.1 Marinobacter sp. | reverse complement strand
CGGCCATCGGATGGTTGGTGTCGACATCGGCAAACTTGTGGCCGACCTTGGCGACCACCACATGGCGCGGGCCCTGCTCGGTTTGCACCTGGGCGATCATGCCCGGCTTCCAGCGTTTGGCGCCCATCAAATGCTTGATCGGCACGCGCTGAATGGCGTCGGGCTTGCGCTGACCGTAGGCTTTATCCGGCGTGACGGTGACACTGAAGCTTTCGCCGGCCTCGCGACCTTCCAGGGCCTCCTCCAGGCCCCGGATGATGCCGCCATGGCCATGCAGGTAGGCGTTCGGTTCGCCGCCACGGGAGCTTTCAACGACGTTGCCTTGTTCATCACTGACGCTGTAGTGAAACAGGACCACCTGATTCTTTTCGATTGGCATAGGGTTCTCCGGGACGGTTCAAGATATGCCATTATAACCAGCGACGGCTTTATTCTCAGCTAATCACCAAAGCGCCAGCCACTGCCCCTACCTGATAGAGGAGATGTGACCCGATGACCGACGACCTGCCCTATTCCCAGGCCTGTGAGAACAACAAAGTCCCGATCCTGGAGAAGCTGCAGGCAATCTTTAATGCGCCAGGCAAGGTCCTGGAAATCGGAACACTCACCGGGCAGCACGCCGTGCATTTCGCACAGGCCATGCCCCACCTGCAGTGGCAACCGAGTGACCAGCCGGAGGCGGCTCATCTGTGTCGTCGCCGGCTGGAGCGGGCCGCCCTGCCCAACATCCTGCACATCGTCGAGTTGGACGTCAGCGATGCCAACTGGCCGGTCGAAACCTTCCAATGGGCCTTCTCCGCCAATACCGCCCACATCATGTCGTGGGGCGAAGTCGAGCAGATGTTCCGTGGTATCGGTGAGCGCCTGCAAGAAGACGGCGCGTTCTGCCTGTACGGCCCGCTCAACAACCAGGGCGAATACTCCAGTGACAGCAACCGCCAGTTTGATCAGCACCTGAGAGCCCAGGCAGCCCATATGGGCATCCGGGACCTGGTTGACCTCCGTGCCCTGGCGGAATCGGCCGGGATGAAGCTTGCCGAAAATCACCCCATGCCTGCCAACAATCGGCTACTCGTGTTTCATCGAATGCCGTGAGATTGCAGTGACTGGCTGATCTTCAGGTTCTCATTGTGGTCGAACCACAGATCTGTCCCGATTTACGGCTTCTGCTCGCTATCACGCCCAGGCCAGAGTTACGATACGAAAAAATTTTTGCATCGCGCATTTCCTGAGGCAAAGGGGGGAATAGAAACAGTGAAACGCAATTGGATCAGGAATTTAGTAGGGCTTGCCCTGGTCGCGGTGGGCCTTTCCGGATGCATGGAGCCCAACCAAGGTTGGTATGGCACCGAGAACGCTCCCAGAAGCTTCAGCAGTGAAGGGGAACGACTCTACTTTACCGGCATTTCCAGCTCCGGTGAGCAGATCCGTCCTGTGGGTGGGCACCATCATATGCAGATGCATGGTGGCAGCTGTGCCACTTGCCACGGTGCGGACAAGCAAGGCGGCACAATCATGTGGCCTCGATTCTGGGTAGTGGCTCCGGCTTTAACGGAAGGGGCATTGGAAAAAGAGCACAATGACGGCCACGACCACGCATCCTACGACGAATCATCGCTTAAAAACGCCATCGTGAAGGGCATCGGCCCCGATGGTGAACCGTTGCACGAGACGATGCCACGGTGGCGAATGTCCGAGGAAAGCCTGAACGAGCTGGTTCACTATCTGCTCGGTGAACACTCACACTGAGCCGATGGTCTAGAACGTGCACAAGCCGGCAGTGCGTTTATTTCACCGGCCGCCGGCGAACCAACGGCCAGCTCAACGTGAAGATTGCCGGCGTAACCAACCTTCAGTGCAGTGACATCAGCTTGTCGGCAACCTCAACCAGATTGCTGCCAGTGACATCGGCCGGCAAAAAGACATCGCCAGGCTGGCATTCAAGCCGCGCACACCACCCCGAGCGGGCACCGGCCCGTTTTGCACCATGGCAATCCCAGGCATGCACGGCAACCAGAGCCAGGCGCTCAATCGGCGTACCCAAACGTTTTGCTGCGAAACGATAGATTTCCGGATGAGGCTTCCAGACACCCGCGTCCTGCGAGGTGACTATGTAGTCAACGAACCCGGAAAGGCCCGCCCCCTCGAGGAAACGACGTGTTCTTTCAGGACTATTCACGGTCAGACACCCGACCGATACACCCGCTTCAGAAATCTTCTTCAGGGCCGGCGCGGCATCGTCGAAGGTAGGCAGCGTGGAGAACCCTTCGACCACATACTCAATATCACGCTCACTGAGCGTGTATTTCGTTTCCGTGCGAAGTGATTCCCGGGCAAGCGCGTCGAAAGGTGCCGTGTCACCGGCAAGGGTCAGGGCCATTGCATCGCGTTGAAAGCGCAGGAACCAGGGCTCCAGGATGGTCGCTGGCTGGCCAACCTCTTCCAGCCGTAACGCCAGCGGATCCAGATCAATCAATGTCTCAAGGACATCAAACAAAACGACGTTCGGACGGTCAGCCATATCGAGGGCCTCCCTGTGTCGCTGAGTGTTCTCTGGGAGTGTAGTTCATAGGATGGCTGTATGCTTCCGCCGACCATTATCCCATGAGTAATGGCCGCCAACCTTACGCTTCATTCGCCTTACGATAGTGCCCCTGATAATCAAAGATCCGCTCCTGCACCTGCCAGTATTGCTTCTGTTTGCGGGCAATCACAAAATCCGGTGTCGACAACAAGGCCTGCATTTCAAGCACCTGAGCCGCCCTGCTGAACGTTCTTGGGGCCTGGCCAGTCGCAAAACGTCGCCCGAACAGCCTGTTAAAGACGGTACGCTGCGCGGGCCTGTCGAAATCAAACGACTCGCTGAGCTCCTCCCCGTCTTCACCGTGATAGGTGATCCTCAGTTTGCTGCCATCACCGCTTAACGTGATCCCGGCGCAACGAACCACCATGGCATCCTTCAGGTTCAGCGCGTCTCGTAACTGGTCATCCGGGTCAATGATGGGCTTCTGACACTGCTGGCAGTTGCGGGCCGCAATATCGTTCTCGCCACCGCAGTGCGGGCACTCCTTGAACCGGAAACGGTAGTCGCACTGTTCAGGGCGGCGGTTCTGCCCGGCCCCTTTATCGGCTTCCGCAGGCTCCAGCAGCCCCTGACACCGGCGCCCATAGTGCTCGATCACACGGCCGTCACTGTCGGTTTTGCCCCAGAAGATATTGGCAAACCCACAGCCCGGGCAGAACACCTGCACTGGCTCACTGTCAGGGTTCGGTTTCGCCTCCCCCACCTCCGGGTGATGCAGATTCACATGGTTGCCCGCGTAATCAATCACCAGGCAATCCAGTTTGCCGTCGTCCAGACGAAGACCGCGACCCACAATCTGCTGGTACAGGCTCACCGACTGGGTAGGGCGAAGAATGGCGATAAAATCCACATGGGGTGCATCGAAGCCGGTGGTGAGCACGGACACGTTTACCAGATACTTCAGTTGCCGCTGCTTGAAGCGCTGAATCAGCACGTCCCGATCCTTCAGATCGGTCGCTCCGGTCACCAGGGCTGTCTCATGCTCCGGAAGATAGCTGGTGATCTCCCGCGCGTGATCCACCGTTGCCGCAAAGATCATCACGCCCCTGCGGTCGTCGGCCAGCTCCATTACCTGCTCGATGATGGCGCGGGTCACGCGCTTGTGCTTGCTCAGCAGCTGATTGACGTCCTTCTCGGCGTACTCGCCAAAGCGGTCCCGGGCCAGCGCCGAGAAATCGTATTGCGCCACCGCAGCGTTCACCAATTCCGGCCGGGTGAGATACCCCCGGTTGATCATGTAGCTCAGAGGCAATTCATAAATACAGTGCTGGAACGGCTTATCCTCTTCACTACGGACAAAACCCCGGTAGTGATAGCGATAGATCCAGCCCATGGCCAATCGATAGGGGGTGGCGGTCAGCCCGAGCACTTTGAGGGCGTCATTCTGCTGCCGCAGCAGCTCGATGATCTTTTGGTACTGACTGGTTTCCTCACCGCTGACCCGGTGGCACTCATCGATTATTACCAACGAGTATTCGTCCCGGAACTGATCGAGATTCGCCGAGACCGACTGCACACTGGCAAAGGTCACCTGATGGTGGCTTTCCTTTCGTTTCAGCCCGGCAGAAAAGATGCCGCCCGTTAAGCCATAGCTCTGGTACTTGGCGTGATTCTGCTCCACCAGCTCTTTAACGTGGGTCAGCACCAGAATCTTGCGCCGGGCAAGGCGGGCCAACTCGGCAATGACCAGGCTTTTGCCCGCACCGGTGGGCAGGACAATGATGGCGGACTCATCGGATTTGCGGAAATGATTCAGCGTGGCATCGACGGCTTCCTGCTGGTAGGGCCGAAGTTTGAAGGGTGCGTTCATTTTGCAGGGCTTGACCCTTTTCAGGATGAAAAGGCGGCCATAGTAGCAAATGAGTTGCCGTTAGCGGACAGGGGCCTCTATCAGGAGGCCTTTTTCATAACCGGTGCCAGCCATTTGCGCTTGGCCTTCTCCACCAGGTCCCGGGCATCGTGATTCCAGGGGTGGAAATCGGGGCTATAGTACTTGAAGTAGGCCGGTAACAGCTTGCGGAAAACGCCGGGCTTGCCCCACATGTAGTTGAGTCCGCCCAGCCAGGACTTCAGGTTGAACAGCTGGCCGTCTTCTTTCATCAGCTGAACCAGGTGAATGCCGCTGAACAGCGGAAACATCACACTCACCGCCATCATTTCCGTCACTCGCACAAACTCACTGCCGCCAATACTCTTGTAGACATCGAAAGCCACGGCCTTGTGCTCGGATTCCTCAATCGCGTGCCAGGCCCAAATCGGTGCCATGCGCGGGTCCATTTCCTCCAAAGCGTTGTATTTCAGCAGAAATTCCTCGGCCAACAGGGCGGTGAAATGTTCCACGGCGACCGTGTGGGCCAGCTGACGCTCGGGGCTGAATTGCTTGCGCATCCAGTTCATCAGCCCCTGAATCTCCCGCTCCAGGCGATCGAGATTGATACCGCGTTCCTGCATAAGGCCGTTGAGGGCCTTGTGTTCCTTCGAGTGGTGAGCCTCCTGGCCAATAAAACCACGCACCCCCGCTTTCAGTTCAGGGTCGGTAATCTGTTTCTGATAGTGGCGTACCGAGTCGATAAAGAAGCGCTCGCCGGGCGGAAAACTGGACGACAGTGCAGCCAGCAGAAGCGTTTTGGCCGGATCATTGTCCCACCAGTATTTAGGCACATCGTCGGCCAGATCAAAATCCGGCTGCCGGACTTCGGGGATCATACCCTTCGGTGTGGTCGTTCGAGCTGTACCGCGCGCTGAAATCGGGTGAACAGAGGCGTTCGTTTTCCTGGCAATCATGGTGAGCCCCCGGGAAGCGTGATGAGTGTGCGGTCATCATACGGGCGGAGAACCCACTGCCGTGAGAGGACAAGGGGACAATGCACTTGTCATTAGTGGCCAATTTGGCGAGCTCATCAACTGAGGAATTGCCATGTGGTCCCGTTTTTTTCGGATTCAGTGCCTTGCTTTGCTCACCACGTCCGGAGTTGGCGGCTCACCGGTTTTGCCAGCGAGAATACGGTCGGCATCAAGCGAGGCAATCGGTACCCGGGTATCCCTCGGAACGTCGCCGCTCAATTGCAGCTCAAGGTAACGCAGCGCACAAACCCGAAGGAAGGATGTGAAATTGCCGAGATCATGGCCCGCATCAATGGACTCGTGGTAAAGCCGGGTGATCATCTGCGGCAGGTTCATACCATCCCGCTCGGCCAGCTCTGCCAGCACCTGCCAAAAGGCGTTTTCCATCCGCACACTGGTCACCATGCCGTCAATACGCAGGGAGTGAGTCCGGCTGAGCCAAAGCTCCGGATCGGCGTTGATGAAGAGCTTGCACATGACGACCTCCCTGGGTGTGCCTGGGTGCTATTGAGGATGCTTGAGAGCACTGAGGGGCCGGTGGGCAGGCCCCTGCTGAGTTACTGGTCCAGTAATTTGAAGAACTGCGCCAGCCAGGCCGGATGAGCCGGCCACGCGGGCGCTGTTACCAGATTAGCATCGGTGACCGCCTGATCAACCTCGATACCGGCAAAGGTCCCGCCGGCCAGCTCCACTTCCGGTTGGCAGGCCGGATAGGCCGAGCACTTGCGGCCCTCAAGAACCCCCGCTGCGGCCAACAACTGGGCACCGTGGCAGATTGCCGCCACCGGCTTGTTGGTTTCGAAGAAATGGCGAACCAGAGTCTGCACATCCTTGTTGAGGCGCAGGTACTCGGGTGCGCGACCACCAGGCACGACCAGAGCGTCGTAATTTGCCGGATCCAGCCCCTCAAAATCCGCATTCAGGGCAAACCGATGGCCCGGTTTTTCGCTGTAGGTCTGGTCACCCTCGAAGTCATGGATGGCAGTGGCAACGGTATCGCCCGCTTTCTTGCCGGGGCAAACGGCATGAACCGTGTGACCCACGGCCTGCAGTGCCTGGAACGGCACCATGGTTTCGTAGTCTTCGGTGAAATCACCGGTAATCATCAGAATCTTCTTCCCGCTCATGGCTGTCTCCTTGTGCTTGTGTTGCCAGCTCTGGCAACAGTAGCAGTGGCGATGGTGGAGCGGGTATTAAGGGACTACTACAGGACTGGCAACGCGAACGTTTCGAAAAAAGCCGGTTCGAAAAATCCGGAAAGATCTCTCCTTTGTCACCTACCACACAAGCGGCTGCAAAGACTCCGACAAATCAAAGCCCAATTGTTGCCGCCAGCTCATCGCCTCCGGAGCCAAAAGCAGCCAACTCAAAGCGCCCAGATTGGACAGGACCGCCAGCCAGAAAACGAACTGGTAGCTCCCCTTTCGTGTCTTGTGCCGAAAGACCTGCTGGGCGATCAGCGCACCCGGCCAGCCACAGCAAAGCTCAAATATATGTAGGGTTTTCTCAGCAATGCGTTGGTCACCCCGTTGCGCTGCCCGCTTATCGATCCAGTACATCACGAACAACACCAGACTCACCCCGCCGTAAACCGCAAGGATCGAGACCGGCAGATAACCTCGGTAGAACAGGCCAGCCAGAATCGCGAAAAACAACAGTACAACAGTCCCGGCCACCCACACTCCCGGAGCCATGCTGGCACCCACTTTTGCCCCTCCCGCGTACTGAAACCGCCCTGCTCTAAGCCGGCCCTGACCATCCTTAGTGAGACTGTAAGTCACCTTGCGATTGGAAACCGGCCGGCCCCGGCCCGCATAGCTGCTGATATGCGCGAAGACCGGTTCACCACCGCCCTCCGGAGTAATAAAGCCAAACCCCTTCGCGTCATTCCAGGCGGTGAGCAATCCTTTTTGATTCACTGAACTTTTTCCTTGGAGTGCTAAATCTTTTTTGGGGCCGGAAACGCTGATGGACGTCTAATCCCTTACTGCGATCACATCACGAGTCCATAAGGCCGCTCCAGAGCCGAGCGCACCTCACCGATGGAAAACACCCTCGCAAATTCCGCGAATCGCTGCCCACCAAACCACAGCTGGACCACAGGCAGAGAAAAAATACCGCGAGCCGCACACACCGGTGTGGCGACTTCCTGGCAGTCAATGTAGGCCGTCACCAGTTTCGGGAACTCGTCATTCGCGAGCTTTTCGAGTTGAGGCTTGATGGCCTGGCATACGCCGCAATGGGCTCCGCCAAAGAGCACAAGAACCGCAGGGTTTGACTGCAGCAATTCCGACAAGGCTTGTTCTGAGCACACGGTGATCATCGTTACATCTTGGTGAACATGATCGGTTCAGTCTTGATGTGCGCGATCCAATCGGGCGCAGTGGGCGCGGAATTCGCGAATGCTGATACGGTTGTCGGCATCCGCATCCGTGACCTGGATCATTCGGAGTCCCAGTTCAAAGTCCCCGGCAGGCGGTCTTGCTTCGAGTACCGGTTGCTCCTCACCGCATTTGAGGTTTTCACCGATCCCGCACTGGCGCATGTAAACCAGCTCACTCTGGTCAATATAACCATTGCCATTGCGGTCGGCGCAGTCAAACTGCGCCCTTGCTGCAGCAGACAGCATTTGGGCTTCGTTCGGTCCGCTGGTGCCGGTTGAGGTGCACCCGATCAGGCCCAGGGTGATGAGTAAAGGGAGGGTACGAAAAGTGTTTTTCATCGATGCTCTCCATAGCAACACAATGAAGTTGTGATAACCAACTATTGTTACCGCTTCACGGAGTGTCAAGTGGCTCAGAAAGACTCATTGGCCGACAGAAGCCGTCGGCCAAAAGTCTACTCGGTACCTGACTTTTCAATATTCAGTTCAGGCGCGCGAGCTACAACCGTCGATTTCCTGATCAAGAATCAGGTTTCCTTCTACGCGGAACCCCATCCGACCAACCAGGAACGACTGCTGCAGATTGGTTATGACCAGATCAGACAACCCAACGGCGCACCGATCTTGTTCAATAGCGTTATCTATTGCCGTCTTTACGTTTGGAATACCGAGCGGAAACAGGACGACGGGAACCATGTCCTCACCGGTTACTCGATCACCTTTCTGAAAGCTTGCTGAATTGATGTTGTAGTTTTTGGTGCTACCAACAGTCAGATCAGCGACGCGGTGAGCACAGCCAGACGCCAAAACCGTAGCCGCGATTACTCCAACAATTGCTGCCTTTTTCATTATCTACCTCTTCCTTAGGTTGCTTTATTCTGCGGCGCAAGTTTATGTTTTTATTAAGAAGAGATGAAATGGCAAATTGTATTTAATTGTAAAACTGCCAAAAAAGGATACACAGCCGTTAAGCAGGGCAATGCAAAACAAGAAGGATCCAACTACCGAATGCGCGGTGGAAAGGGCATTGCTGTAACGTCACTATCCAGGCATTTTTTTCTATTTGGGTCGAAAACAAAAAAGCCTTTCCGTTGGGAAAGGCTTTTTGAAATGCACAGATCAAATTGCAGACTTACTGCCTCTCAGCAGTTGCCCTTTTTCGCCTGGCCCGGTGGGCAGAAATGGCCACCAGACTGACGGTAAGACCGGCGATCGCGATCATCGTAGTCATGATGACGACGATCATCGTCGCGATAGTATTCTCTATGATCTCTGGTGGTAATGGCTGTTCCGGTTGCCGCACCGACGGCACCGCCGAGAACAGCACCATCCCTGCCACCTACCTCGTTGCCGATGGCAGCGCCGATTGCGCCACCAAGACCGCCACCCAGCGCGGCGTCGGCTGTGTCATCAGCGACGGCACCCAATGAGGTGACACTCAGAGATAAAAAAACGAGCAGTGATTTCATTTTCATTGACGTAACCCATCGTTCAGGTGGTCTGACTTGTCCAGCATGGCGGGAAGGAAAACATTGTCTCCATGATCCCATCAGTCACTGGTCAGTTCTGTGAACCACTCGAGAATATCAGGAGTGCACGCGGAGCCGCATGTTAAGTTTTATTTAAAATTCAACAAGTTAGGATAGATAAAGAGATGTAACCCACTGACGGATTTGATCTTTTTTCTTGTTGCAGGAGTTCTGATGAGGCTTCTTCTGAACAAACATTGATCACCGTGACACCCTGATGAGCATGATTGGTTCAATTTTAGTTCGCCCACCCTCAATCAGCGCAACACAAAAACCAGCAGAATCAGGACCAGGGTGATGTTCAGCCCCCAGATAACCAGAGAAAGCCGCCGCCGCTGGGTCAACCGCCGGATTGGATTAGTCATAGCTGAACCGCTCCGAGAGAATCCGATGATCGGGCGTGCCCCGCTTGATCAGGTGATCCTCAACAATATCCATCATGATCGCCGGCCCACACATCACAAACACCCAGTCGCGGAACTCTTGCTCTGAAAACTCGCGATCCAGCAGAGGTCCATCGATGAAACCTGTCTCTCCCGGCCAGTCGTCCGGCGGTTCCGACAGCACATAGACCACATCCTCATCACCCAACTCCTCATGATAGGCAATCTGATCGATGATCCGGTTTCCATAAATCAGCTTTACCTTGCGCGAATCGCCGGTCAGGCGCATTTGCCTGAGAATACCTAGCAGCGGTGCAAGGCCAACGCCACCGGCGATGAGAGCAACCCCGGGTTCATCGCGACCATCGACAGAAAGATTGCCATAAGGGCCATCAAGGTAGGCGACGGTGTCAGGCTTTATCTCGCCAATGGTTCGCGTGAAGTCTCCAAGCTCCTTGATCATGAAGGAGACTTCCGGCCCGGCCGCCGGCGCTGAGGAAATGGAGAAAGGGTTTTCCTTCATCGAAAAGGGGCAATGCCCCACATTCAGCCAGACGAATTGCCCGGCCTGGTAATCCAGACCACGATGGCCGTCGGGGGTCACCGTCACTTCCCATTGCTTGGGCGTCAACCGGACGACGGAGGTCACCCGCCAGGGGCGTGCCTTCTTCAGCAGGGGCACCACCAGGTAAACCATCAGCAGTGACCCAACCGCCACGCCTGTCATGACCAGCCACACCCAGGTCATCACCGTCTGCGATCCGTAACGCCCTGCGTAAACGGTATGGTGCAACAGCAGAAGCGCGATCAGGAGCGCGCCGAGCCCGTGCAACAGGCGCCAGGTCTCGTATCGGTAGCCCAGCTGGGTACGCCCGATGGCCATCACAACCAGGCCTGCAAGCAACAGCCAGGCGACAATGCCGGTCGCCAGATCGGAAAAATCGGTCGTGAGCGTCAATTGGCGCGTGGGGTCCCACGGGCGCTCACCTCCTGTTGGCGTCCCCTGATAAAGAAACGGGTGTAGCACCGCAAAGACCAGTAACGTGCGGGCCATGATCTGGTGAAACCGCATGGTCACATCCATGCCGACGTCATTGGAAATGGCTTTGAAACGGCCGGAAAGGATGAATTCCACGAGGATCATCGAGAAGGCAAGAATGCCGAGGCCAGAGGCCAGTTCCTGGTGGAAATCGCGGGGCGGGCCGCCAAACCATGCGGACAGGATCAGCGGCAAGGTGACGGCGACGAGGTAAGCAACAATCAATAAGAGCGGTTTCATCTGGCTAGTCTGTTCCCCTTCCTTTCGCCATTTAATGTAGTCTGCCTGATAAAACCGGGACAGGTTTATTTCCAGGATAAGAGCAGATCTGCCCCCGTTTTCCTCATTTCCACGTTTCGGCGTAAAGTAGCTGGAGCTTCAAGCCACTGGCGCGACCAGAGGCGAGACCAAACCTGATGGGAAAACAGGAGCAGTCAATCATGTTTGATTTCCAGGGCCGGCGCGTCATCGTCGCTGGCGGCAGCAAGGGTATTGGCAGAGCCATCGCGCTGGGATTTGTCCGGGCCGGGGCCAGCGTTTCCGTTTGCGCGCGCGGGCAGGCATCCCTGGACGCCCTGGCGCAAGAAGTGGCAGCCGGGGGGCTGGCGCTGCATGTGGCCCCGTGCGACATCGGCGACAAGGCCGCGCTGGAGACCTATCTGCAGAACGCCATGGGCGAGCTGGGTGGCCTGGACGTGCTGGTCAATTGTGCCTCGGCCTTCGGGCGGGAGGACACCGAAGAAGGCTGGCTGAGCAGCGTTGAGGTGGATCTGATGGGCACGGTCCGCGCCGGTCATACCTGCCTGCCGGCGCTCAAGGAAACCGGGGGCACGATCATCAACATTGCCTCCATCGCCGCCCTGCACGCCTCGACACGCACCGCCCCCTACGCGGCCATCAAGGCCGCCGTCGCTCACTACACCGCCAGCCTCGCGGTGGCCATGGCCCCGCATAAAGTGCGTGTGAATGGCATTGCGCCAGGCTCGATCGAGTTTCCGGGTGGCGTCTGGGATCAGGCCCGCCAGAACAATCCGGAGCTCTATGACCGTATTCGCGGCGGGATTCCCTTCGGGCGCCTGGGCACGCCGGAGGAAGTCGCCGACGTCGCGTTGTTCCTGGCCTCCGATCTGGCCCGGTGGATAACTGGCCAGACCCTGGTGGTGGACGGCGGCCAGGTGCTGTCCTGATATGCACATAAAAATCCAACAAAAATCAAATCCATGTATTCATGAACGAACACCAAATCCGCTGGGATGACCTTCAAATCGTCGCGGCCGTCGCAGAGACGGGCACGCTTTCTGGCGCAGGAAAAAAGCTGGGGATCAGCCATGCTACCGTTTTTCGGAGGCTCAACAGCATGGAAGAACGCCTGGGCGTAGAACTGTTTGAACGCTCACGCACCGGATATTCACCGAGCCCGGCCGGCGAAGACCTGTTTGCTGTTGCGCAGAGGGTGAGTCGGGACATAACGGACGTGGAACGTCGGCTTGCCGGACAGGATCTCAAGCTTTCAGGGTCGATCCGGGTGACCACCACAGACACTCTGTTCACAGGGCTGCTGGCGCCACTGTTTCAACAGTTTCGCAAGGACTACCCGGATATCTCGCTGGAAGTCGTGATTTCAAATCAGCTTCACAGCCTGAGCAAGCGGGAAGCCGACATTGCCATACGCCCCACTGCAACACCCCCGGAAACCCTGATCGGCAGAAAGGCTGGTGTCATTCAGCAGGCCGTTTATGGGGCCGCCAACCGGTGGAGGGACTCGCGCCTTGCCGTCAGCGAACTGCGTGGCCATGACTGGGTTGGCCCCGACATTCATATGGGCAACGGCAAGCTGGAAGCCTGGATGGCTCAGCAGGATGTGAGCAATGCCTGCACGTATCGTATCGACAGCATGCTTGGCATGTGGACAGCGGTGAAAACGGGCTCCGGCATCGCGATCCTGCCCTGTTATCTGGGCGAGTCCGATGACGACCTGGTACGCCTGACGCCACCGGTTGAAGAACTGGCCATCCCGCTCTGGATACTGACCCACCCAGACCTGAAACGGGTAAAACGCATCCGCGGGTTTACCCGAGTGATAGGCGATGCCCTGAGGCTCACTCTCAACTCGAACTAACGTGTTCGTATGTGCAATTCTGGTTTGCGTGTTTGGGTATTCCCTGTGCTCAGGAGAACACCTTAAAGTGTTTTAAAGATGAAAAGCCTCCATAAGCACAAAGCCATCAGGATCATCCTATGTATTACACATCTCTGCCTGAACTAAGAAGAATCGAAAGGCGCAACCAGGCGGCTCGCCGGGATGCCTTCATTCGGCTCTTCAGGGCCTTTGGGAAAGGAAAAAAGTGAGGCTTCTGAACCTGATCGCAGCGGCACTCCTGCTTCTCTGATCAGATACCCAGACGCTGTCCAGGCCCAATCCCATTCAACCAGAGGAACCAATAATGAAACACAAAGGCAGCTGTTTATGTGGTGGCATTCAATATGAAATCCATGGTGAGCTGAGGGATGTATTGAACTGCCATTGTTCAATGTGCCGAAAACTGCATGCCTCGGCTTTCAGGACCCGGGCAAATGTAAATACTGCCGATTGGAAAACGACGAAAGGCGACGAACTCATCAAGTTTTACGAATCGTCACCAGGCGAGCATAAAGGGTTCTGTTCCAACTGCGGCTCCAGCATCTACACCCGGTTCGACGCGAACCCCGGGATAGTTGGTTTCCCTCTGGGAACGCTCGACACCGACCCGGGCATCAAAGCCGGGCGCCATGTATTCGTCGGCAGTAAGGCACCCTGGTACGACATCACGGATGACTTGCCACAACACCTCACTTTTGACTAATGCAGAGATGGCCTATGCCTGATCCGCGCCTTCAGGGCCTCCGGCCGCAAAAGTGCCGTACCCAACACCAGAACAAACGCGGCCAGCACAAACACCTTGTTCACGAACCAGTTCGTGCGCCAGATAGACCACTCCGGCTCCGCCAGGAACCAGATGAACAGCGTGGTGATGATCAGGATTTCCACCACAGACATGCCAATGGCCAGCACGCGCGCATACCAGGGCCTTGCCAACAACGCCCAGGCCAGCCAGAGGTGCGCAACGGGCCACAGATCCCAGTAGATATAGGTTGCCCACGCCTCATTGTTGGCCATCGCAAAGCCGATCGGGAAAAGGTATTTAATAAAGATGGTCCAGGCCACAAGAATCACGAACAGGTGTGCGAGAAACCTGACCCACGAGTTCGGAACACTTTCATTGGGCGATGTCATTACCGCGCTCCCTCCAGCGAGTTCCGCTTACAGCTTACCAGCAGTGATCGCTGACCAGCAGTCTGACCTGACGCGGGCATCGTAGTTTGATAAGAGTGTGTAAAAGTCGGGAATGGACGGTCTTATGAAATACAAACACGCCATTGTAAAATTTGACGGTAACGTTGCCATCCTGCTCTGCAACGGCTGCGGCATCACGATCGCCGAGGGCACCAAGCACGAGGACCGCGAGCACTACTGTACGATGTGTATGAGCGGTAATTGCAAAGCAAAATTCAAAAAAGGGAATTAAGGAGCTGTTTCCCCTCTGTGTACGAGCGCGCTGATGTCTGAATCAACCCCACTTCAAACCCTGCTAGACACCCTCCCCCAATGCGGTCGCGTGGAATGGATTGGAATCCGCCCCGCACGCGGTGAGCCAATGCAGGCGCTCGACCGCGTGGCGATAACCCCTGGCAAGGGCCTGGAGGGAGACCGATTCAAGGGTCGCGACACCAGCAAACGGCAGGTAACCCTGATCCAGCAAGAACACCTGCACGCCATTGCGTCCTGCCTTCACCGTGAGGCCATCGCACCCGAGGTTTTCCGCCGCAACATTGTAGTGTCTGGCCTGAACCTGCTGGCCCTGAAGGGCAAGCAATTCCGAATCGGCAATGTAGTGCTGGAATACACCGGCCTTTGCCACCCCTGCAGCAAAATGGAAACGTCGCTGGGGCCCGGCGGTTACAACGCCATGCGCGGGCACGGAGGAATCACAACGCGGGTGGTTGAAGCGGGTGAGATTGCCCTTGGGGACGACGTCCGGGCCTGTCTATGATCACGTTTCACTGAGAGTGGATGTCCCGGTTTTCCCTATATCCCCGTTCCCAAAAGCATGCTAAAAGACTCCTCCCGGCAGTAGCCTGGGCATTCTCCCCATCAGGATATCAGCATGTCAGATAAATTTTTCTACAAGGGCCGGCAGGACGCACGCCAGCACCACACCGCTTACGGCGGCTTTCAGACCAATGCCAGCCAGAAGAGTGGCAGCAGGAAGTATCCGCTAACGCTGGTGGTGACCAGTGAAGCGCGCAAGCAGGAGCTTGAAGCACAGGTGGCCGAGGCGAAACTGCACGCGACTATTTCGGTGGATACCCGCGAGGGCGCCGTTGAATCCATCAACGAGCTCACCGCTATCCTGAATAAAGGAAGGACAGTCACTACGGTAAAATCGCCCTCCCGCAACGACGTCTGCACCTGCGGTAGCGGTATCAAATTCAAGAAGTGCTGTGGCTGACGACAGCTGGAACATAGAGGGTAATGGCTATGATGGTTTGCGGGGTTGAGCTGACCGGCAGCGATGCGGTGCTGTGTTTCCTGAATATGGACAGGGGGCAGTTCAACCTGCCGGAGTGCAAGGTGCGCAAGCTGTCACTGCCGAAAAACCATAGCCGTGAGGACCTGAAGCGGTTCCAGGCGGACTTTGCGGCGTTGATGGCCGAGTACGGGGTCACCAGTGTCGCGATCAAAGAGCGGATGCCCAAAGGCAAATTTGCCGGAGGTGCCATCAGCTTCAAAATGGAAGCGGCCATTCAACTGATCACCGGTATTGAGTTGACGGTGACCCTGCTGCCCCCGGCGCTGATCAAGTCCACCCTGGCAGCCAATCCGCTGCCCATTGATTTTTCCGAGACGGGCTTGAAGGCTTTTCAGGAAACGGCCTTTATCACCGCCTATGTGGGACAGCTGCACGGTGGTTTCAGCTGATAGCGTGTACTCAGAGACTAGACAGGTAAATAAACATAGCCGAAATAATAGATCTGAAGATCATGTAGCCAGCCTCCCATAGTCCGTCATCGGGAGTAGGCTGGTAGTTGGCCAAAACAGAACCTGCCACTACAGGAGGCTGACATGAACCTATTCTGTGCCATTGATCTTCATTCCAACAACAGCGTTGCCGTCATTATTGACCATCAGGACAACGTTGTTTTCCAACAACGCCTGCCAAACGATATCCAGACTATCGACGCGGCACTACGTCCTTTTCGGGAGGACCTCCACGGCGTCGCGGTCGAATCGACCTTCAACTGGTACTGGCTGGTGGATGGCCTGCAGGCTGCCGGCTTTGAAATGATGTTGGTCAATCCTCAGGCCGTGCAACAATACAAGGGGCTGAAGCACACCGACGATGTCTCGGACGCCCGTTGGTTAGCCAATCTGATGCGCCTGGGCATCTTGCCGACCGGTTATATTTACCCCTTTGAAGAACGCACGGTGCGGGACCTGCTGCGTAAATGGCTACTGCTGGTTCGTGAGCGGGCCATGCATCTGATCAGCGCTCAAAGCCAGATCTGGCGGTCCACAAGTCAGCGTGTTGATAGCACCGAGCTCAAGCGAGCTCAACCTGAACTGCTCAAGGTCTTTGATCATCCCAATCTACGCAGGGCGTTGCACTGTCACCTGGTGATGATCCGCAGTCTGAACGAACAAATTCATTTGCTGGAACGACAGATCAGCCAGCAGATGCGTTTAAACACGGCATATGAGATGTTGCTGACCGTCGATGGTGTCGGTCCTACCCTTGGTTTAACCATCGCATTGGAAACCGGTGATATTGCGCGCTTCCCGACCGTTGGTCGCTATGCGTCCTACTGTCGCTGTGTGAACAGTAAGCGGCTGAGCAACGGAAAAGCCAAGGGACAGAACAACACACGCAACGGAAACAAATATCTGGGGTGGGCGTTCGTTGAACTGGCCCACAGCATCATCCGGCACAATAAGACGGCACACCGGTTTTACCAGCGAAAACGAGCGCAGCGCAATGGTGCCCTGGCAACCAAAGCTCTGGCCCATAAGATGGCCAGAGCCTGTTACTACGTGATGCGCGACCAGGTACCCTTTGAGGAAAACAAACTCTTTGCCTGATTAAAATTTGAGTGCGTGGAGCAACCCGGAAACCGGGATGGTTGAACCAGAGATCTGAATGGGTCTCCACGCACTCTCCCGAGCACGCTAAGTGCCTGATGCGCCCTGGCCGTGAACCACTCGGAGACTGGCACCGCGAGAGCGGCTAACCATCTATCTGTAACATTTGGACGCGGTCAGGCACCGATGATTTTTTGGGGCGAAAGCCAGGGGATAGCTCGGGGAGCTATCCTTGATCCTGATGGGTGTCTGGTGCGGATCAGTCCGTAACCAATGTTGAAATAGCGGGTGTGCATCTGAGGGGTATGAAAACCGCAGCAAAAAAGCGGGCAGGCCTTTTGTTGTGCCTTGACTACAGCTGGCTAATGGGTGTCCCGGTTTTCCGTGTCCCGGTTTTCCGGGGGTGAAGCGGAAAATTTGCCGACAGCAGTGCCTTGTTTTACGGGCCGAATTAGTATACCTAGAAAACTCAATTTAATCAGGATTCTGCTATTAGGCTAGCTTGAAGACGGTCCAAGAGAGGAGCCATTTTATTGTAACCGTCCTCAAATTCTTCGTTATCTAATAACTTAAGCTTAGTCGATGGCGATATAATGTGGCCATCGTATTCAACACCATGCAAATCTACCGTCCCCAATATTAGTTGATAGTCATCAGGCGTGTGGTCAAAAATAAACTTTATAATCTTATTTCTGTTTATAGCATCTTGATCCTGCTGGTTTGGTGAGTCAATGACCAGTGGAAAAAATGGTAGAGATGTAAACTCCTTAGACGTAAAAAGAATGGCATAGTAATAAGCCAGGAGTGCGCGCGGAGTATCGCTGCCCTGGGACTTAACTGATAAAGGGATATCACTGAACCCATCGGAATTGAGGGTGTGAACATTTAGTCTTATTAAAAACAGGTCAATGAGCGTATTAAACCTGCTGACAATCGAATCTTTACGCTCTTTGTTATTCAGTTTGGAACGTTCGATCTCAAGGTCCGATTTCTGTTCTTCAATTTCATTAATTTGAGCACTGTAGTTGCTCTGGCTTCGGTTGAAAATCTCTTTAACCTGCTTAGAGCTTTCATTCTTAATGAGGTCTTTGAGGCGAACTTTACCTTTCTTCTCATTAAGAAGGTCGGTAATTTCACGCACTTTAGCCACTTGAAGGTTAAGCTGACTTTCCAGCTTGGTGACTTCCTTTGTTATCTTTTTTTTGTCTTCTAAGTAGTCAGAAAGAAGGCTACGACAGGTGTCGATGTCTTCTAAAAGACCGAATCTGGAAACCATCGAGTTTTCATAGATCGCATTACAAGTAGGGCAAGTTATCTCACAATCAAGCTCGTTTAACGAATGCTCATAGTCCTTATTGATTTCGCGAATAGATCTCCTTACTAGAGCAATCTCATTATCTACAAATACTTCTTTATTCTTTTGCTTTATCAGGTTTTTTCGGTATTCATTTTCCTTATTCTTCAGTACTTCCAGATTAACGAGCAGCCTATCTATTTCTTTTTTAAAAGCTTTAATATCAATATCAAACGTGGCTTTCGGGATATGCTTTTCCACGGTCTTTTTGGCCGAGACAAGAACCCCTGATTCATTCTTAAGTGTTTTTAGTTTAGCCGAAAGTTTGTCTATTTTTTCAGATATAATGAAGTATTCATTCGGGCGTATACCTGTAACGAAATTAATTAAATCTCGTTTGAAACCACCAAATATTCCGAGACCTTCAAATGAATCCCACGGCTTTGCCCAGCCCTTATCCTGATCGATATAAAATGGTAGAAATTGAATCGCAGGCGAAACAGGTATTCTTTCATTTGTTTTCGAATGTTTAAGCTGGAGCCTGTTATCAAATAACTTTGCAAAGTAAGGAGAAAGGCCTTTGATGATACTTTCGAAGGATCGGAGAAGATTGCCATGTACATCAAATAGCCCGAAATGATCTCTGGAACGTAAGATCATATAATCTTTATTACTATATGAAAATGTCAATAGACTAATAGCGTCAGCTTTTTCCCAAACACTGTCAAAGTGAACATCAGCACCGAGCGAGTGGTAGATGGATTTGATAATGGAAGATTTACCTACGTCATTCTCGCCCGTTATCACGTTTCTTTGCGGGTGGAACGTCACTGTTTTTGCGGATTTTTCCGGTATCGACAGGATCGTTAGTTGCTTTATAACCATCTGGTTTCGTTCCATTTTTTCGCAAATGCCTTACAAGTTTTTTAAAGCTATAGTTGTTCACAGTATTGCCACAGGATGACGGAGTCTATGTAGTAGCTGTCAAATATACTTGTCAACTTTGACAGCTTTTTAGAAATATCTTTTCTAATGCTAAAAATCACATCTTTTAATGTTATGCCGTCTCTAAACGAAGTCGTTCTTACTGCATTAGAAATGTCGATTTCGAGATTCTTTAGAGCATTGTTGTCATAATCCAGCCTGTCAGCGGCGTACTTTTGCCAACTACGCTGAAATTTTATTAGTTCTTGAAGGCCGAAGCCTTCTTTTTGCAGTTGGGCTTTTATGATATCCCAGTTGTCAATGTTATTATGAGAGCGGTTTACTCTCTGTACAAAATCCTCTATTTCAGATTTTGTAATACATTTATTACGGATAAAATCGTCGAAAGATTTTATTTGCTCTGACGGGTAGTTGTTTTTGATTTTAATCTGGTCGGATATGGACTGATACCAAGGTGACACGGCGATATTATGGTCGCTACCAAATAGCTTTTCAAAGAAATTATGTAGAATCCCTCTAATATGCTTTTCATGGTCTTCGACACTCAGAGAGCTTTGCTCTAGTTGGAGAGCTTTTAAATCAACATCGCCATCTCCAAGCTGTTCTTGGACTGCATTAGTTATCTTGTCTTGGTCTTTCTTTTCTAACTGATTTGCAATCGTTACAGGTGCTGGATCAGCGAATGAAAAATATGCATTCGTGACAAATCGTAATTGGCTACTGTGACCAGAGAAATTTTTCTTATTTTCGTAAAGCTTACCGATTATTGATAATTTGTCGGGATTCCCATTCTTGCCTTTTGCAGACTTCGTGAGCTGATGAACAGACCACTTTTGGCCAGTTGTTTTGGTTTTTACTTGAACAAATTGTAGGATTGATGGACTGTCTTCAGAATCAAGTATCAATATGTCATCGTGGAACTCGAAGGCAAAAACATAATCTTTCCCTCCCAAGTGGTATTCAACCAGCTCTGCTAAAGCCCAGTTTCGTTGATAGGCGAACCTTGCCGGACTGCGAGAGCCTGCAGTCTCAGTTTGAGGCACTTTAATTAGGTCAGACTGAATAGTACTGCGCATTTTGCGTGACCAACTAGCTGGAAGATATTATCTGCTTCATTAAAGCGTGGTTTGTTGTTGTGGTCAATTCAGTCTCCTTGTCAATCAACCCAAATATAATATGCGACTTAAGCCTGTCTGCAGCTGTCGTGCCGTATAACAGTGATTAGATGATGAACTTCGTTATTGCAATCATTTGAGCGGCAATGAACGTTCTGATGCCCTTATCCAAAAACTCAGGAAGCACGAATAACGCCACGACACTTCGGAAACGACTTGCAACCCCAAAACTCCTGACCAACATTCGACCCACGCTTCACCTTCCGCCTAACCATATTGCCCTGGCACTTCGGGCACCGCGGCTCGCTGTCTTTCTTCGTCACGATCTCCTTCACATGCGTAACGTGGTTTCGGTAATTCCCGAACGTTGCTGCCAGTCGCCCCGACTCTATGGCTTCGATAACCTTTCTCACCTCTATGTCCGACAGCATTTCTTCAGTTTGGGCTTTGATAAAACGGATATACCCACCACCATAGGTCACGTTCTCTGGCATTGGTGTTTTGAATGTCGCATCCCCGACAAATACCACCAACGAATGCACCTGCTCATCGCCCAGGCCCAAAAGGCTTTGTAACGTTTTCACGTGTTTGTAGTTTTGGTGCAGTGGGTTTTGGAACTTGTGGGACGATTTGAAGATTTTCTGGGTCCAGTAGCGTTGTTTCTCACTACCAAAGATCCAGCCTTTCATGTTCTTGGTCTCCACCACGAACACCCCATAACGGGAAACAATGATGTGGTCGATCTGGGTGGTACCGTCTTCCGTTGGCAGGGTGACGTTCTTGATGAGGTGGTAGCGGGTTTTATCAAGAAAGAGTCTGGCGGAAAGATTAACGATCGCTTCCCCGGCCTTGCCTTTAAACCAGGGCGATTTGATGACGGCAGCGAGGATTGCCAGCGGGATCAGGTACCAGAGGGCGTTAAAGAGGGGCTGTAAAGTCTGTGTGTAGTCCATCCGTTATCCTTAACAGTGGCGTCTATCCGTTTCTTGTTACTACACACTAGCCTAATCGTAAGGAAACTTCCTACAGGTGGGACGTAATTTTTGGTAAACCAGATACAAGAAAACCGCCCGGTTCCGCGAGCGGCTTCATTCATTGTTCAGTAACTCTTTGCCTTAATCGATCACACGGTCAGGTGCTTTTTGATCAGCGCATCGGTCAGGCCGGCGATTTCGTCTTCGGCCACCCGGCGCCCGCGGTCGATGATGGCAAACCGATCCGCATACTTCCTCGCAAACGGCAACTTCTGCTCAACCAGCAACACCGTCAGCCCATCCTCCTCAATCAGCCTGCGAATCACCTCCCCAATCTGCGCCACAATGTTTGGCTGAATCCCCTCCCCCGGCTCATCCAGGATCAGAAGCCGGGGCTCAATCACCAGCGCCCGCCCGATCGCCAGCTGCTGTTGCTGCCCACCGGACAGGTCGCCGCCTCTCCGGTGCCGCATTTCCTTGAGCACCGGAAACAGCTCATACACCCGCTCGGGAATTTTCTTGCTGCCATCGGCCCGCACCGCCAGCCCGGTGCGCAGGTTTTCCTCCACCGTCAGCAGCGGAAAGATCTGCCGGCCCTGGGGCACGTAGCCGATGCCGAGACGAGAGCGGTCTTCGATTTTCTTTCTGGTCAGTTCCACGTCCCGGGCGAATTCTATGGAGCCGTTTTTGGCGGTTTCCTCGCCCATGATGCATTTCATCAGGGTGGTCTTGCCCACGCCGTTGCGGCCCATCACGCAGGTGCACTGGCCCTGGGGCACGTCCAGTTCCAGGTCCCAGAGGGTGTGGCTTTCGCCGTAGTAGTGGTTGAGTTGGTTGATCTTGAGCATCAGGCATCTTCCCCGAGGTAAACCTTGATCACTTCCGGGTCGTTGGAGACCTGGTCCATGGTGCCTTCGGCCAGCACGCTGCCCTGGTGCAGCACGGTGACCTGGCGGGCGATGGAGCGCACGAAGCCCATGTCGTGTTCCACCACCACAACGGACTGTTTGCCGGCGAGGCTGGTGAGCAGTTCGGCGGTGCGTTCCATTTCCTGTTCGGTCATGCCGGCCACGGGTTCGTCCACCAGTAGCAGCCGGGGTTTCTGCATTAGCAGCATGCCGATCTCCAGCCACTGTTTCTGGCCGTGGGAGAGGATGCCGGCGGGGCGGTCGCGCAGGTCCTTGAGGCCGATGAGTTCGAGCACTTCGTCGATGCGGTCCCGGTACTCGGCTTTCATGATGGCGGTGAGCGTCGGGAAAATGCGCTTGTCCGCCGCCATGGCCAGTTCCAGGTTCTCGAACACGGTGAGCGCTTCGAACACGGTGGGTTTCTGGAACTTGCGGCCGATGCCGAGGGTGGCGATGTCCGGCTCGTTCATGGTGAGCAGGTTGTGGCGGCTGCCGAACCACACCGAGCCGGTGTCCGGGCGGGTCTTGCCGGTGATGATGTCCATCATGGTGGTCTTGCCCGCGCCGTTGGGGCCGATGATGCAGCGCAGCTCGCCGTCGTCGATGGTGAGGTTGAGGTTGTTGATGGCTTTGAAGCCGTCAAAGCTCACGCTCACGTCTTCCAGGTACAGGATCGGGCCGTGGCGCACGTCCACCGGGGACTGCACCGGGGCCAGGAATTCGAACACGTGGTCACGGTCGGTCAGTTGCTCGAAGATGCTCATGCCGTGGCCTCCTGGGCGGGGGTGGGTTCCGTGGTTTCAGCCTTCTTGCGCTTCTGCAGCAGGCCGGCGATGCCCTTGGGCAGGAACACGGTCACCAGCACGAACAGGCCGCCGAGGGCGAACAGCCAGGCGTCCGGCATGATGCCGGTGAACACGGTCTTGGCGTAGTTCACCAGGATGGCACCGATCACGGCGCCATAGAGGGTGGCGCGGCCACCGAGGGCCACCCACACCACGATCTCGATGGAGAACAGCGGGGAGAATTCGCTGGGGTTGATGATGCCCACTTGGGGCACGTAGAGCGCGCCGGCCACGCCCGCCAGCATGGCGGAGACCACGAACACGAACAGCTGCACCCGTTCCACCCGGTAGCCCAGGAAGCGGGTGCGGGCCTCGGCGTCCCGGCAGGCCACGCTCACCCGGCCGAGCTTGCTGGTGACGATGCCCCGGCAGATCACGTAGCCGATGGCCAGGGCGATGCCGGTGGCGATGAACAGCCCGAGGCGGGTGGCGTCGGTGCGCAGGTCAAAGCCGAGGATGTCCTTGAAGTCGGTCAGGCCGTTATTGCCGCCAAAGCCCATCTCGTTGCGGAAGAAGGCCAGCATCAGGGCGAAGGTCAGCGCCTGGGTGATGATGGAGAGGTACACCCCGGTCACCCGCGAGCGGAAGGCCAGGAAGCCGAACACCAGCGCCAGCAGGCCCGGGGCCAGCAGTACCATGATGAAGGCGAACCAGGCCATGTCGAAGCCGTGCCAGTACCAGGGCAGCTCCTGCCAGTTCAGGAACACCATGAAGTCCGGCAGCGTGGGGTGGCCGTAGACGCCCCGGTCGCCGATCTGGCGCATCAGGTACATGCCCATGGCGTAGCCGCCGAGGGCGAAGAAGGCGCCGTGGCCGAGGCTGAGGATACCGAGGTAGCCCCACACCAGGTCCACCGCCACCGCCAGCAGTGCGTAGCAAAGGTACTTACCCAGCAGGGTGACGGTGTAGGAGCTGACGTACAGGGCGCTGTCTTCCGGCATGAACAGGTGCAGCGCACTGACCACGACCAGGGCGGCGAAGAGCACGCCCAGAAAAACTTGAGTGGATCGTTCCTGCAAGGGTCTTGTTAACCACATATGGTGTCCCTTCTAGCTAATTATTTGATTCACTGAGCCTCTGAACGCCTTGAGAGCAAGGCGCAGCGGCGAAGGTTTGGTGGTTCCAAATCGAGGCGCTGCAACGCGGCTATCAAGGCGTTCAGAGGCTCCCGAAGGGCGTGGCGCTTGCGCCACGCAGTGGATTAAAGAATTGGCTAGACGGGACACCCTAACCCTCCGCAGCCCGGCCTTTCTGGGGGAAGAGCCCCTTCGGCCGTTTCTGGATGAACAGGATGATGAACACCAGCACCAGGATCTTGGCCAGCACGGCACCCGCCCAGGGTTCCAGCAGCTGGTTGATGGTGCCGAGGGACAGGCCCGCCAGCAGGGTGCCCCAGAGGTTACCCACACCGCCGAATACCACCACCATGAACGAATCGATGATGTAGTTCTGGCCCAGGTTCGGCCCCACGTTGGTGATCTGGGACAGCGCGACGCCGGCCAACCCGGCCACGCCGGAGCCGAGGCCGAAGGTGAGAATGTCCACTTTGGTGGCCTTGATGCCCATGGAGCGGGCCATGGCGCGGTTCTGGGTGACCGCGCGCACTTCCAGGCCCAGGCGGGTCTTGCGCATGATCAGCATCAGGCCGGCGAACACCACCAGGGCGAAACCGATCACGTACATGCGGTTGAGCGTGAGGGACAGCGCCTCGTTGATCATCACCGAGCCGCTCATCCAGTCCGGAGTGATGACGGTGCGGTTCAGGGGCGAGATCACGGTGCGAACCAGCTGCTGCAGGATCAGGCTCACGCCGAAGGTGGCCAGCAGGGTTTCCAGCGGTCGGCCCTTGAGGTGCTGGATGACGGTGCGTTCGATGGCGATCCCCGCCAGCGCCGCCACCAGGAAACCGGCGGGGATGGACAGGATCAACGCCAGGCCCGGCTGGCCCGGCAGCAGCTGCTGCATGCCCCAGGTGGTGTAGGCGCCGAGCATGATCAGCTCGCCGTGGGCCATGTTGATCACGCCCATCACGCCGAAGGTGATGGCCAGGCCGATGGCCGCCAGCACCAGCACCGAGCCGAGGGAAAGCCCGAAGTAGAGGGTCTCGGCGGCACGGTTGAATTTGAGTTTCTGTTCGATACTCTCCAGGGCCTTGTTGGCGGCGGCCGCCAGGGCCGGGTCGTCACTGCGGGCGGCGTTCTGCAGGGCCGCGCGGGCATCGGAGTTGAGGCTGCCGGAGAGCACGGCCACGGCGCTCCTGTCGCCCTGCTCTTCCACCTGGTAGATGGCCAGCGCTTCGGTGAGCGCCAGCCGGACGTCGGAGGCGGTTTCCGCCTCGATCAGGTCCGGTAACTGGTCGGCGAGGCCGTCATCCACGTTCCCCCGCAGGGCACGGGCGGCGGTCAGGCGGCTGTCTTCGTTCGGGCTTTTCAGGTCGATGACGGAGAGGATGCTTTCCAGCTCGCTGCGCAGGCTGTTGTTCACGCGGATGGTGTCGATGTCCCGCCGGGAGACTTCGCCCAGGCTCTCGCCGGTGGTGGCGCTTTCCACGTCCCAGTCGCGGCCCCGGTTGGAGAGCACGATGACGAACTGGCCGGTGGATTCGATGCGGGCGAGTTTGTTGGCGGCGAAGGCTTCCAGCCAGATGCGGGCCCGTTCGTCACCGGAGCCGGCGATGCGGTTGACCACGTCTTTCTTTTCCGCGAAGGAGGATTCCGCCAGGGCGGTGAGCAGTTGTTGCGCTTCGGAGTCGTCGACCTGGGCGGTGGCCATGGCTGGCCAGAGCAGCAGGCAGACAAGCAGAAGGCGGCTGAGCGATCCGGTGATGCCCATGTGTTGCATCCTGTCCTGTTGATGGGGTTGAAACCTGGGATGGGCGGGGGCCAGATGCCCCCGCCCCGGGCGGTGTTACCCGGTTGGCTTAGTTGGAGGCGACTTCGGCCTTGCCGCCACAGCTGCCGGTGACCACGTTGAAGTTGCCGCAGGTCATGGGCTTGCGCCAGTCACTGATCAGGTCCTTCGAACCCGGCAGGAAGTCAGACCAGGCATCGCCGGCCACGGTGGACGGGGTCTCCCAGACCACGGAGAACTGGCCGTTGTCCTGGATCTCGCCGATCAGCACCGGCTTGGTGATGTGGTGGTTCGGCATCATGGTGGCGTAGCCGCCGGTCAGGTTGGGCACGGCCACACCGATGATGGCGTCCTTCACCGCTTCCACGTCGGTGGTGCCGGCTTTCTTGACCGCTTCCACATACATGTTGAAGCCGATGTAGTGGGCTTCCATCGGGTCATTGGTGACGGCGTCTTCCTTGCCGGTGTGCTCGACCCAGGCGTCGATGAAGTCGTAGTTGGCGTCGCTGTCCACGCTCATGAAGTAGTTCCAGGCGGCCAGGTGACCGACCAGCGGGCCGGTGTCGATGCCGGAGAGTTCCTGCTCACCCACGGAGAAGGCGACCACCGGGATGTCGGCGGCGTCGATGCCCTGGTTGGCCAGCTCGCGGTAGAACGGCACGTTGGCGTCACCGTTGATGGTGGAGACCACGGCGGTCTTCTTGCCCGCGCTGCCGAACTTCTTGATATCGGAGACGATGGACTGCCAGTTGGAGTGCCCGAACGGGGTGTAATTGATCATGATGTCATCGGCGGAGACACCGGCATCCTTGAGGTAGGTCTCGAGGATCTTGTTGGTGGTCCGCGGGTAAACGTAGTCGGTGCCCGCCAGCACCCAGCGCTCGACGCCGATTTCGTTCATCAGGTAATCCACCGCCGGGATCGCCTGCTGGTTGGGCGCGGCGCCGGTGTAGAAGACGTTCTCGGAGGATTCCTCACCCTCGTACTGCACCGGGTAAAACAGCAGACCGTTCAGTTCTTCCACCACCGGCAATACGGACTTGCGGGACACCGAGGTCCAGTTGCCGAAGATCACGTCGACCTTTTCCTTGGCCAGCAGCTCGCGGGCCTTCTCGGCAAACAACGGCCAGTTGGAGGCGGGGTCCACCACCACCGGCTCAAGCTGGCGCCCGAGGATGCCACCTTCGGCGTTCTGCTTTTCGATCAGCATCAGCATGGTGTCCTTGAGGGTCGACTCACTGATGGCCATGGTGCCGGAGAGGGAGTGCAGGATACCGACCTTGATCGGGTCCTCTGCAGCTACCGAATTGAGGGAGACAGAAAGGGCCAATGCGGAGAGACCCAGCTTCACGTGTTTTTTGATGCTCATGTCGTGCGTCCTTTTCTTTGTGGGGTTTGCAGTTCGTCGTAAAACGCACCGGAGCCTGTGCATCTGCCGTTCCACATCCCCCTTAAAACCCAACAAAACAACAACTTAACTAGTATACAAGCAGGCAGGCGGCAGCCAGAGGGTCATGACCTCCCGGAAAATCGCGGGTTTTTGGCGCTATTTTTGGTGCATTCGCACCGTGTTGGCGCAGCCCTGGAACGACCCGATCTCAGCACCCACCCATCAAACCACTGTTTTTAAAGGATTTATAAAAAATATCCGCAAATGGCACGGGCATTGCCATTGCTCATGTATACAAGTTGATAACGCACATGAGGATGCACCATGCCTTCAACTCTCGGATGGACGATCAAGGACTGGCAGAACGCCTATAGAGAAGGAGCCGAACCGGAATCACTGATTGGCTCGCTGCTGGATTACCTGGATACAAAGGACCCTGCCTGGATTTCCTGGCTCAATAATGACCGCTTCGTGTTTGCCATGGCCGAGCTGGCCGACCAGCTGGAAATGGTGGACGGGGATATCAGCCAGTTGCCGCTTTATGGGGTTCCTTTCGCGGCGAAGGACAACATCGACGCCAGGGGTTTCAAAACCACTGCGGCCTGTCCCGCCTTTGCCTATAGCCCGGATGAGGATGCGGCGGTCGTTGAGAGGCTGAAAGCCGCAGGCGCCGTGCTGATCGGCAAGACCAACCTGGACCAGTTCGCGACCGGCCTGGTGGGCACCCGTTCCCCGTATGGCGCCGTGCCCAATGCCTTTGACCGGAAGGTGGTCAGCGGCGGCTCCAGTTCCGGCTCCGCCTCTGTCGTCGCCAGGGGGCTGGTGCCCTTCTCCCTGGGGACGGACACGGCCGGCTCCGGTCGCGTGCCCGCCGGCCTCAACAATCTGGTGGGCCTGAAACCCACCAAGGGGATGTTCAGTATCAGGGGCGTGGTGCCGGCGTGCCGCTCCATCGACTGCGTTTCCATTTTCGCGCTGACGGTTAACGATGCCTCGGTGGTGTCCGAGGCCATGGCCGGCTTCGAACCGGCCGATGCGTTCTCCCGTATGGCACCGACCGCATTGCCGATGGATGCCGCCGCTATCCGCCGGCCGGGGCCGATTCACCGCATCGCCATTCCCGAACAACCGCAGTTTTTCGGGGACCAGCAGGCCGAGGCCGCCTGGAACACCGCCATCAGCCAGTGGCGGCAGCAGGATGTGGAAATCGTGACGCTGGATTTCGGGCCCATGATGGAGCTGGCCGCCCTGCTCTATGAAGGCCCCTGGGTGGCCGAGCGCCATGCCGCGGTTGAATCGTTTATGGCCGAGCACGAGGCCGAGATGAACGAAGTGGTGGCCGGCATCATCCGTAACGCCGGCAAGTTCAGCGCCACCGACACCTTCAACGCCATCTACCGCAAGGAAGAGCTGATCCGGGAAATCGACGAACTGCTCTGGAACATCGATGCCCTGCTGGTGCCCACGGCCCCGACCGCCCCGACCATCGAGGCGGTGAATGCCGACCCGGTGACCCTGAACAGCCAGCTGGGCACCTACACCAACTTCGTCAACTTCGCCGATTTCAGCGCCCTCGCCGCGCCCGCCGGGTTCCGGGATGACGGCGTGCCTTTCGGCGTCACCCTCATCAGCGGCGCCTGGAAGGACAAGGAACTGCAGACCCTGGCCAGCCAGTGGCTGAATGCCCACCCCACCGCACTGGGCGCAGTAGATAAACCTCGCCCCAAGGAAGTGGTTACTCACCAACAGGCCGTTCCCACCATCCAGGTGGCAGTAGTGGGCGCCCACCTTTCCGGCATGCCCCTGAACACCCAACTGGCGGAAAGACACGCCACTCTGCTGGAGCAAACCACCACCTCGGCCAGCTACCGGCTGTATGCCCTGCCTAATACCACGCCGCCGAAGCCGGGGCTGAAGCGGGTCGAGGCCGACGGCGCCGAGATCATTGTGGAGGTCTGGGAAATGGCGGCTTCCGAGTTTGGTTCCTTTGTGGATCTGATCCCTGCGCCGCTGGGGATTGGCAATGTCGAGCTTGCCGATGGGCGGTGGGTGAATGGGTTTGTTTGTGAGGGGTATGGGTTTGAGGGGGCTAGGGATGTGACTGAGTTCGGAGGTTGGCGGGCGTTTGTTAAGGCCGCGAGTGAGGGTGGCTGACGGTGAAGATGGGGTCAGATGAACTTGTTCATCTGACCCCATGTTCGCCACTTCACCACCAGCCAACCATCAAGCACGAAAGATAAAAAAGGGGTCAGAAGAAAGCTTTCTTCAGACCCCGAGGTTCAGGGGTCTGATGAACTCGTTCATCTGACCCCGGGTTCACAGGAGATTCCAAACCATGTTTTCCAAAGTTCTGATCGCCAACCGCGGCGAGATCGCGGTCCGTACCATTCGCACGCTCAAGGCCATGGGCGTGGCCAGTGTGGCGGTGCATTCCCATGAGGATCGCCACAGCCTGCACGTGACCAGCGCCGATGAGGCGGTGGCGTTGTCGGGCAAGGGTGCCAGCGAGACCTACCTGGACAAGGGCCAGATTCTGGCGGCAGCAAAGCAGACTGGCGCGGAGGCGATTATTCCGGGGTACGGTTTCCTCTCCGAGAACGCGGACTTCGCCGAGACCTGCGAGGCCGAGGGCATAGTGTTCATCGGCCCCACCCCGGAGCAGATGCGGGAATTCGGCCTGAAGCACCGGGCGCGGGAGCTGGCACAGGCCGCCGGTGTACCGCTGGCGCCGGGCAGTGGGTTGCTGGAGAGCCTGGAAGAGGCCCTGCAAACCGCCGACAACCTGGGCTATCCGGTAATGCTGAAGAGCACCGCCGGTGGTGGTGGCATCGGCCTGACCCGCTGCGAGAATCCGACCGACCTGGAAGTGGCCTTCGAGTCCGTCCAGCGCCTGGGCAAGAGTTTCTTCAATGACAGTGGGGTATTCCTGGAGCGTTTCATCGCCCGGGCCCGCCATGTGGAAGTACAGATCTTCGGCGACGGTCAGGGCAACGTGGTCGCCCTGAGTGAACGGGACTGCTCCCTGCAGCGGCGCAACCAGAAGGTGGTGGAAGAAACCCCGGCCCCGAGGCTGCCGGCGGCGACCCGCCAGGCGATGCTGGATGCCGCCGTCTCCCTCGGTCAGTCCGTCAATTACCGCTCCGCCGGCACCGTGGAATACATCTACGACGCCGACCGGGATGAATTCTACTTCCTGGAAGTGAACACCCGCCTGCAAGTGGAGCACCCGGTCACCGAATCCGTCACCGGCCTGGACCTGATCGAATGGATGCTGAAGATCGCCGCCGGTGAAAGCCCGGATCTGGCGAGCTTCGAGCCCACCCTGAACGGCGCATCCATGGAAGTGAGGATCTACGCCGAGGACCCGCTCAAGGATTTCCAGCCCTCCCCCGGCGAACTGACGGACGTGCACTGGCCGCAAGAGGGCGTGCGCATCGATACCTGGGTGGAAAACGGCAGCGAGGTCTCGGCTCACTACGACCCCATGATTGCCAAGCTGATCGTGCACGGCAAGGACCGGGACGACGCCCTGGCGAAACTCCGCGCCGCCCTGGCCGAAACCCGCCTGATGGGCATCGCCACCAACCTGGATTACCTGCGCCAGGTGGTCGCCCAGAAGAGCTTCGAGGATGGCATCGTTTCCACCCGTGCCCTGGAAAGCTTCGAGTTCAAGCCGTCCGTGGCGGAGGTGGTCAAGCCGGGCACCTACACCACGGTGCAGGATTATCCGGGCCGTGTGGGTTACTGGAACATCGGCGTACCGCCCAGTGGTCCCATGGACGATTACGCCTTCCGTATCGCCAACCGGATCGTCGGTAACCACAACGACGCGGCGGGCCTGGAAGCCACGCTCATTGGCCCCAGCCTGAAGTTCCACAAGGACTCGGTGGTGGCGCTTACCGGTGCGCTGACCGACGCCACCCTGGATGACAGACCCGTAGAGTTCTGGAAACCGATCCACGTAAAGGCCGGCCAGACCCTCGCCGTGGGCAAGGCCATCAAGGGCTGCCGCACCTACCTGGCGGTGCGCGGTGGCTTTGACGTGCCCGTGTACCTGGGCAGCCGCTCCACCTTCGCCCTCGGCCAGTTTGGCGGCCACGGCGGCCGGCCCCTGCGCCCGGGCGACATGCTCGGCATCAGCCAGATCGAGCTGCCGGCCTGCACCACTCCAGGGCCGACCCACGATCCCGCGCCGGCCGATCCGGACCTGGTTCCGGACTATCCGGACCACTGGGAAATCGGCGTGCTCTATGGCCCCCACGGCGCCCCGGATTTCTTCACCGAGAAATCCATCGAGAAGTTCTTCGAACAGGACTGGGAGGTGCACTACAACTCCAACCGCCTGGGCATCCGCCTGAACGGACCCAAGCCGGAATTCACCCGGGAGGACGGTGGCGAGGCAGGCCTGCATCCGTCCAACATCCACGATTGCGAATACGCCATCGGCTCCATCAACTTCACCGGTGACATGCCGGTGATCCTGACCAAGGACGGCCCCAGCCTGGGTGGCTTCGTATGCCCGGTCACCATCGCCAAGGCCGAACTGTGGAAGGTGGGCCAGGTGAAGCCCGGCGACACCATCCGCTTTGTGCCCATCGACTATGACACAGCGGTGAAGCTGTCCGAACGTCAGGAGCTGGCAATCAAGAGCCTGATGGCACCGCCAGTGGTCGATCTGGTCGCACCGGAACTGGCCCCGGTCAACGATCTCTCGGCCACTATCCTCGCGCACCTCGATGAGACCGAAGGCCGGCCGGAAGTGACTTACCGCCAGGCCGGCGACCAGTACATCCTGCTGGAATATGGCCCCAACGTGATGGACCTGGGCGTGCGCATGCGCATCCATGCCCTGATGGAAGCCATTGCCGATGTCCAACCAAAAGGGCTGCTGGAGCTCTCGCCCGGGGTGCGCTCGCTGCAGCTGCGCTACGATTCCCGCATCCTGCCGCAGCAATCGCTGATGGAATACCTGCTCGACCTGGAGGGTACCCTGCCGCCCACGGACGAGCTCAAGGTGCGCAGCCGGGTCATCCATCTGCCCATGGCCTTTGAGGACAGCGCCACCCTGGAGGCCGTGGACAAGTACCGCCAGTCGGTGCGCGACACCGCGCCCTGGCTGCCGAACAACGTGGACTTCATGCAGCGCATCAACGGCCTGCCCAGCCGGGAGGACGTCCGCGATGTGCTGTTCTCGGCGCGCTACCTGGTGCTGGGCCTCGGGGATGTCTACCTCGGTGCCCCGTGCGCCGTGCCACTGGACCCGAGGCACCGCCTGCTCACCTCCAAGTACAACCCGGCCCGGACCTACACCGCCGAAGGCACCGTGGGTATCGGCGGCGTGTACATGTGCATCTACGGTATGGATTCGCCGGGTGGCTATCAGCTGGTGGGCCGCACCCTGCCGATCTGGAACAAGTACCTGAAGAATCCACAGTTCGCCGAAGGCGCGCCCTGGCTGCTGCGGTTCTTCGATCAGGTCTGCTACTACCCGGTGACCGAAGACGAGCTGACCGAGATGCGGGACCAGTTCCGGGCCGGCAAGCTGACCATTAAAATCGAGGAGGAAACCTTCGATCTGAAATCCCACCAGGCTTTCCTGGATGCCAACGCCGATTCCATTGCCGACTTCCGGGAAATGCAGAAGGCGGCCTATGCTAAGGAGGTGGCGCTGTGGAAAGAGAGCGAGGCGAAGGAACTGGACCGGCTGGCCAAGGAGCCTCCGAAGGCCGATGCCTCCGATCTGGAAAAGTTCGGTGAACTGGTCAGCGCGGAGATCGCCGGCAATATCTGGAAGTGCCTGGTGAAGCCGGGGGATACCGTGGCCGAGGGTGATCCGTTGATGATCGTCGAGGCCATGAAGATGGAGTTCGAGGTGAATGCGACCCTGGCCGGGAAGATCAGTGCCATGCATGTGGAACCGGGTAAGGCGGTCACGCCGGGAGAACCCCTGTTGAGTATTGAAATCTGATGGCAGCAAACGGCAAACGCAAAGAGTCCATGGCGGACAGGGTCTACGAGGCCCTGAAGGACGACATCTTCGAGTTCCGGTTGATTCCCGGTGACAAGTTCAGCGAGGGGGACGTCGGAACGCGCCTGAACGCCAGCCGCACGCCGGTGCGGGAGGCCCTGTACCGGCTGCAGCGGGAAGGCTACGTGGAGGTGCTGTTCCGCAGCGGCTGGCAGGTGAAACC
>JABURI010000029.1 GCA_014762755.1 Marinobacter sp. | reverse complement strand
CCATGATTGAACACGTCGATGGGCTCGCCGGCGAGGATCTTTTTGGTGAAGATGAACAGCGCCATATCCGGCCGACCCCACGGGCCATAGACGGTGAAGAAACGCAGACCGGTGGTGGGCAGGTTATACAGATGGCTGTAGGTATGGGCCATCAGCTCGTTGGCCTTCTTGGAGGCGGCATACAGGCTCAGGGGGTGGTCGACGTTATCGTGCACCGAGAATGGCATGGTCTCATTGGCGCCGTAGACCGAACTGCTGGAGGCATAGACCAGGTGCTTTACATCGTTATGGCGACAGCCCTCGAGGATGTTCATGAAGCCGACCAGGTTGGCGTCCACATAGGCGTGGGGATTCTCGATGGAGTAACGAACCCCGGCCTGGGCCGCCAGGTGCACTACTCGTTCGGGCTTGTGCTCGCGGAACAGGGCTTCCATGGCGCCGCGATCGGCAACGTCCTTACGGATCTCGGTGAAGCCGGGCTTGCAGGTCAGCCGTTCAAGACGCGCCTCCTTCAGGTTCACATCGTAGTAGTCATTGACGTTATCAACGCCGATTACTTCATCACCCCGATCCAGCAGACGGTGGGCGAGGTGTGAGCCGATGAATCCAGCGGTTCCCGTAACGAGAATTTTCAAGGTCTTGTCTCCATAAAACGTTCGTGTCCTGTCCTGCCAAGTTTACCGAATCGGCCTTTCCGGCAACACCACAGAAGATGTCGGTCACAAAAAAAGAGCGCCGCAGCGCTCTTTTTCAGCCTTTCTTTGCTCAAGCGATGATCAGAAAGTCAGACCTACGCTCGCAAAAGGACCGGAAAGCTCCACATCCATCTTGTCATCGTCATCTTCGTAATCGATGGACATCTGACGGTAGCCGGCACGCAACTGCAGCAACGAAAGCTCGTACTGGCCATAGACGTTGAAGTCGTGCAGGGAATCACCGTCGAAACTGATCAGGTTGCCCTCGCCTCCTACGGAAACGCCAGTGAGCGGCAGATCAAAGCGGGCAGCGGCATAGCCCATGGGGATCACGCCTTCAACCGTGGTTTTGCTGACCGGAAACAGGCCTGCTCTATCCCGAACAACCAGCTCACCATCCAGCTTCCGTGCGGTCAGACCCAGATCAAGGTTCACCCAGTTATCCAGAACTTCGTAGTAGAAGGTGGCGTCCAGCTGGTCCAGATCCAGCTCGGAATCGACTTCGCTGCCCGCAGCAATCCCGTCAAACTGTGACAACCCGATCTGACCACTGCCAGTCTGGGAGATGGTGGTGTAATTTACCCGCACATTCGGCAGCACCGGCACCGGGTGCTCGAAGTACGCGGTAAAGTTCGCATTGCTGTCGCTGTCGAGATTGAGATCGTTCTCGATATCAACGGCGGAACCCTTGTTGACCACTTTGCCGGAGAGGTCGGAGTCCCAGTAGCTGACGTTGGCGCCAACGCCGACCACGTCAGCATTGGCCAGGGGTGCGGCCAGGGCCACAGTGCCACCTACTGCAAGGATCAGTTTACGCATAAGTTACCCTTCTGATGGTTATTGTATGGATTGCGACTCAGTCGAACTCGATACCGAGACGGCGACCGACTTCTTCATAAGTCTCGATGACATCCCCGAGTCCCTGACGGAACCGGTCCTTGTCCATCTTCTTGCGGGTTTCCTTGTCCCAGATGCGGCAGCCGTCCGGGCTGAACTCGTCGCCGAGGACGATCTCGCCGCCACTGCGGCCGAATTCCAGCTTGTAGTCCACCAGCAACATGCCAGCCTCATCGAACAGCGTCTTGAGCACGTCATTGACCTTGTAGGTCAGCTCTTTCATGCGTGCGAGCTCGCCGGCAGTCGCCCAGCCGAAGCTCTCGGCAAGAGACTCATTGACCATGGGGTCATGCAGCTCGTCATTTTTCAGGAACAGCTCGAAGGTGGGCGGGTTAAGCTCCTGCCCTTCTTCCACGCCCAGACGGCGGCAAAGGCTGCCCGCAGAGATGTTGCGAACCACGCACTCCACCGGGATCATGTCCAGCTTCTTGACCAGGGATTCGGTATCCGAAAGCAGTCCCTCGAAATGGGTGGGAATGCCTGCCGCTTCCAGCTTCTCCATGATGAAGGCATTGAACTTGTTGTTCACCATGCCCTTGCGATTAAGCTGCTCTTTCTTCTGACCATCGAATGCAGAGGTGTCGTCCCGGAAGACCATCACGAAACGCTCCGGGTCGTCGGTGCGGTATACGGATTTGGCCTTGCCTGCGTAGAGTTCTTCGCGCTTTTCCATTGAAATCTCCGGAGGGGGTGCGCCTGTGCACCCCCAATCAATCAGTAAAGGTATTCAAAGAGTCGGTTGAGCAAATCGGAGGTCGTGTGCTCACCGTCATAGCTCTCGTGCCGCCCGGCTTCGATAAACACCGCGCCGTCGCGCTCTTCCAGGGTCACGGTATGGGTATGCCGTGGCTTTTCCTTATCGCTGAACCAGTCGAACCAGCCGGATTCCTTCTCATCCTCTGTGCGGAAGTCGACATAGAGCCAGCCCGCGCTGCGGTTCAGGTCGACAACCGGGATTTCGGCCTCTTCCAGGGCGCGATTGGCTTCCGCCCAGGACCGGCCATAATCCAGATCCATCCGGATAGCGACCGCCTGCTCGTTCTCGGATTGCAGATTCACCAGTGGTTCACTGGTCATGCCCGAAGCCGCTCTGGAGAAGGATTTGCTCTCCTCCCTTGCTTTCAGGAACTCTCCAAGGTCGGCAAGCAGCTCCTTTTGAAGGGTCATCGCTTCAGCCGGAGGGTTCGCAATGTCCTGCCAGGGCAACAGTTCGCCCGGACGATCAGACCGCTCTACCCGGCGTACCTGAATCTCCGTCGTCTTGCGGCGGATACCCGGTGACATGCGTAGCTGGACAACAGTCATTGGCTCATCGGCGGAGGCCTGATTGGTAAGGCCCACCAGCTCCCTGGCCTGTTTGCTGAAATTGGCCAGTTCACTCTGCAACAGGCCCAACTGGGGACTGTCGTAGGCAACACCGAGGCCCCGCTCATTCATATAGGCGGTTGCCTGGGGCCAGAGCCGGCCGGGAACGTCGTTCACCAGGAGCCAGATACGCCCATCGAGCTCCTCGATCACGTAATTCTCCTCGAGAATCTCGGAGGTCATGTCCGGCGGCCGGGGAATATCGGACGGATACATCTTCCCGGTTTCGCCGGCATTGATCTCGCGAATTGGCATAACCTGACTGAAACGGGTTTCATCTGCGCTTGCAGGGAGTTCCAGTGGGGTGCCTTCTCTGGCGTCGACATACCGTTCGGAACGGTCTTCCAGCAGGCTGCAGCCCGAGACTGTTGCCAGCAGCAACAGCCCGGACCCAACGATCATCGATTGGTAAAAACGGCGGGGACGGGTTCCTGACAGAACCTGCATCGGGTTACTCCGGTTCAGGGGCGATTTCAGCAAGCTCAGAGCACGCCTGAGGCTTTCAGGGCTTCTTCCACTTCGGCGTGGAACTTCTCACTCAGCGGCGTCAACGGCAGACGGATGCCCTCGCTGATCATGCCCATGCGATGCAATGCCCATTTCACCGGAATCGGGTTGGCTTCCAGGAACAGCTTGCGGTTCAGGGGCATCAGCAGCTCGTTCAACCGCTCGGTTTCTTCCCGGTTACCGGCAATCGCCGCTTCACACAGCTGCGCCATGGCTTTCGGTGCCACGTTAGCCGTAACCGACACGTTACCCTTACCGCCGGCCAGCATCAGCTCCGCTGCCGTGGCATCGTCACCGGAGTAAACCGCCAGGCGGCCATCCAGCTCCTTGATCAGTTCCGCGCCCCGGGGAATGTTTCCGGTCGCATCCTTGATCGCCACAATGTTCGGGATATCGGCCAGGCGCAGAACGGTCTCGTTCAGCATGTCACAGGCGGTACGGCCAGGCACGTTGTACAGCATCTGGTTCATACCCGGCACTGCCTCGGCGATTGCCTTGAAATGCTGGTACAGGCCTTCCTGGGTCGGCTTGTTATAGTACGGAACCACCAGCAGGCAGGCGTCCGCACCCAACTTGTGGGCTTCGCTGGTCAGCTCGATCGCTTCACGGGTGCTGTTGCCACCGGTACCGGCAATCACCGGGATCCGCCCGTCGACGCGTTTTATGATCCGGCCAATGGTCTCGATGTGCTCTTCCGGATCCAGGGTCGCGGATTCGCCGGTGGTGCCCACGGCGACGATGCCGTGCGTGCCGTTTTCAATGTGAAAGTCCA
>JABURI010000215.1 GCA_014762755.1 Marinobacter sp. | reverse complement strand
GAGTAGTCCGTGTTGCGTGGCAGTTTGCGGTACTTCTTCTTCAAAACAGGGAACCTTGCATCGACAATGGGTGAATCCGGGGGCACCATGCGGCCCCTTGACGATTTTTGCGCTATGATAACGCACTGTTTTGCCGGGAGTCCTGCGTGTTCCAATTTCTCTATTCCCAGCTCATTCGTCTGATCCTGCCGTTTATCCTGCTGAGGCTGTGGTGGCAGGGCCGAAAGGCTCCCGCCCTGCGCCGGGATCTTGGCCATCGCATCGGGCTGGTTCCCCGGCTTCCGGGGCCGGTTGTCTGGGTTCATGCGGTGTCGGTGGGCGAAACCATTGCGGCGGCACCCATGGTGCGCCGCCTTCTGGCGCGGGATCCGCAGATTACGATACTGATGACAGCGATGACCGACACCGGCCTGGCCCAGGCGCGGAAGATGTTCGGTAACCGGGTACGCTATGCGTACGCTCCCTACGATACCCCCGGCTCCATTCGCCGCTTTCTCAATCGCGCCCGTCCACGGATTCTGGTCATCATGGAAACCGAGATCTGGCCCAATATGATACGCCAGAGCCGGGCCCGCGGCGTTCCGGTATTCCTGATCAATGCCCGCCTGTCGGAGCGATCAGCCCGTGGCTATGAGCGGATCCGCAGCCTGGCCCTGCCGATCATGCAGAGTATCAGCTGGGTGGCGGCCCAGGCCGAGAAGGACGCCGAGCGCTTCCGGCGCATCGGGGTCGTCCCGGACAAGGTGGAGGTGACCGGCAGCGTCAAGTTTGATGTGGATATTCCACCGGAGGTCCGGCAGGCCGCGAGGGATCTCCGGTCGCGGCTGGCGGGGCGGCCGGTATGGATTGCCGGCAGTACCCATGGGGGGGAGGATACTCAGTTGCTTACCGCCCATCAGGAATTACTCGTCGCTCATCCGGATGCGCTCCTGATCCTGGTGCCGAGGCACCCGGAACGATTCGATTCGGTGGCCAACAAGGCCATGTCGAGGGGGCTTACGCTTGCCAGGCGTTCCCGTGGAGAGGATCCGGCTGATGCGCAGGTTTACCTCGGTGACACCATGGGTGAGCTGATGATGCTCTATGGCGCCAGTGACATCGCCTTTGTCGGCGGTTCGCTGATTGAGCGGGGAGGGCACAATCCTCTGGAGCCGGCAGGCTGGGGAATCCCGGTGTTTTCCGGCCCTCATGTGTTCAATTTCGAGACCATTTACCAGCGGCTGCTGGATGATACGGGTGTGAAGATCGTGGCCAACGCAGAAGAACTGGCGACGTTCCTGATTTCGTTGTTCAGTCACCCCGCAGAGCGGGAGGCGATTGGACGGCGCGCATTGTCAGTGGTGAACAAGAATCGGGGCGCGCTGGAAAAAGTGGTCGAGGGGATTATCGAGCGGGTCTGAGGAAAGTGGCGGGCAGCGTGGCTGCCCGCCAAATCTGGATCGAATCCTACCGGGCCGGATCGTCCAGGGTCTGTTCCTCGTTGGCCAGGGCTTCAATGCCCGGTGCCGTCTCGCTCAGCCAGTTGTTCAGGTCCGCCAGATCCTGTGGGCTCAGGGTGCCGGCGGCCTGTTTGAGCTGCAGCGTGTTGATCACGTAATCGTACCGGGCATTGGCGTAGTCACGTAACGCCACATAGTAGGCCCGCTCCGCATCCAGCACTTCCACGATGTTCCGGGTACCCACCTCATAGCCGGCTCGGGTCGCATCCAGTGCGCTGCGGCGGGAAATGATGGTTTGCGACAGGGCAGAGGCGGTCTCAACGTTGTTGTTCACGGTGAGGAACAGGCTACGGGTATTGACGCGCACATCCCGGCGCACGGTGTTGAGCTGCTCTTCCGCTACGGTCACCAGCGAGCGCTGCTGTCGAACGCCTGCCTGTGTGCCGCCACCGCTGTACAGAGGAACGTTCAGTTCCAGGCCAATGACGCCCTGAGTCCCCTCGAACTGGTTGGGGCTTCCGCCGTCAATCTCGTTGTCACCATAGGAGGCGGTCAAGTCCAGGGTTGGATAATGCCCTGATTTGGCCACTTCCAGGTTCGCCTCGCTGGCATTCAGATCATACAGCGCCGACTGAATCGACCAGTTCTGCTCCAGCGCCGTGGTTTCCCAGGCCGAGGGATCCATAGGCTCGGGACGACCGAGCGGGAAGTTCCGGCGCAGGTTCTCCAGATCCTCCGGGTATTCCCCGGTCAGCCGTGCCAGTTGCTCCCTGGCGACATTGAGCTGGTTTTCTGCGGCGATCCGCTGGCTTTTGGCGTCGTCGTAGCTGGCTCGGGCCTCGTACACCTCGGTGATTGCAATGAGGCCGACGTCAAAGCGCTCCTGGGCCTGCTCATACTGCCGCTGGATGGCCGTCTCGGTGGCCAGAGCGGTAGTGACGGTGTCCTGCGCCCGGAGCACGTTGAAGTACGCTGTCGCCACATCCAGGATCAGCTGCTGCTGGGCCAGGTTGTACTGGGCCCGGGCGGATTCGGTCTGGAACTGGCTTGCGTCGTACCGGAACCAGGAATCGGCGCGGAACAGCGGCTGGGTCAGCTGCACACCATAGCTGGTGGACTTGTAGCTCTCATCCTGGATTTCGCCGTCCAGGTCCGTATGGTTGGCGTTGCCGAAAGCGCCTACCTGTGGCAGCAGTGCACTCTTGCTGACATCACTCGCGGCCTGCTGGGCCTCGAAACTGGCCTGGGCGGCGGCGATGCCGGAGTCGTAGGAGAGTGCTTTTTCGTAGGTCTCGATCAGGTCGATGGCAAAGGCCGGTTGGGCGGCCATCACGCCAATCAGTCCGGAAAGCAGTCGTTTTTTCATTCGTTCTCCTGAATACCTGTGCACGTGGGCGTCAGTCCGGGACGCCCGGTAACCGGCCGCACATTGCTTGCAAGCAGCAGATTGCGCATCCGGCGGGCTGATGGTTGGCCATTATGGACAATATTTCCCCCGGCCTCTACACTTGCAAACGTCACACAAATTGTGTGCCGAACCGAATAACACTCGCGTCTTGACGGGGTGCTGGCTTACCTGATTCCTGGGTGGCCGGCTGAGATTGCATCGCAGAACCCGCGACCTGATCCGGATAATACCGGCGTAGGGATTAAGACCAGATGACCCAAAAGCAGTCCTGCCCGAGTGGCCTAGACTGCCCATGCAGGCTCCGTCATACGCGACCCAAAACCCAGTCTATCTCCCGGGAGCGAATGATGACCGACCTGCCATCCTACCTCAGCGATTCCGCCAAAGTTGATTCCGCCGCAATCAAACCGTTACCAAGCTCACGAAAAATCTACGTGCAGGGTAGCCGATCCGATCTACGGGTGCCCATGCGGGAAATTACTGTGGAAGATACGCCCACCGAAATGGGCGGTGAAAAAAATCCACCAGTAGTCGTCTACGACACCTCCGGTCCTTACACCGACCCCGAAGCAAGCATCGACCTGCGCAAAGGCCTCGAGCCCATCCGCGCCGGCTGGATCGCGGAACGGGGCGATGTCGAGCAGCTGGACGGCTACACCTCGGAATTCACCCGCCGACGCATGAAAGACCCGCAACTGGACCCGCTCCGGTTCATGGATGAACGCAAGCCCCTGCGAGCCAAACCGGGCAGGAACGTATCCCAGATGCACTACGCCCGCCAGGGCATCATCACGCCGGAAATGGAATACATTGCCATCCGGGAAAACATGAAGTTGCAGGAGGCTCGTGACCGGGGCCTTCTGGAACAGCAACACCCCGGCCAGTCCTTCGGAGCCAACCTTCCTGAAGAGATTACCCCGGCATTCGTTCGCGACGAAGTGGCCCGTGGCCGCGCCATCATTCCTGCCAATATCAACCATCCGGAAATCGAGCCCATGATCATCGGCCGCAATTTCCTGGTGAAAATCAACGGCAACATCGGTAACTCGGCGGTCACTTCCTCCATCGAGGAAGAGGTGGAAAAGCTCACCTGGGGCATCCGCTGGGGCGCCGACACCATCATGGACCTGTCCACCGGCAAAAACATCCACGAAACCCGGGAATGGATCATCCGCAACTCCCCGGTCCCGATCGGTACCGTGCCGATTTACCAGGCTCTGGAAAAAGTCGGTGGCGTGGCCGAAGACCTGACCTGGGAAATCTTCCGCGACACCCTGATCGAGCAGGCCGAGCAGGGCGTGGACTACTTCACCATCCACGCCGGCGTGCGCCTGCATCACGTGCCTCTCACCGCGAATCGCGTGACCGGCATCGTCTCCCGCGGTGGCTCCATCATGGCCAAGTGGTGCCTGGCCCACCACAAGGAAAGCTTCCTGTACGAGCA
>JABURI010000182.1 GCA_014762755.1 Marinobacter sp. | reverse complement strand
CCGTCAAACTGGCCGGCGGTGTACTGGTTGATGGACTCGATGTAGTCGTTGACCTGCACGATATCGACTTCAATATCGTACTTGTCCGCCCACTTCTTCATGATTCCGTAGTCTTCGGCATACTGCCAGGGTACCCAGCCCGCGTAGATGGTCCAGGCGATGCTGAACGAATCCTTTTCCTGGGCGAGGGCGCCCATGGACAGGGAGGCCGCCAGTACGCCGGCGCCCAGTTGTTTGCTCAGGTAACGTGTTTTCATGGTAACTCTCCTCGGGTCGTGCCCGCTTGATGATGTTGTTTTCGGTTGTTGGCGTCAGGCTGGTTGTTCTTCCACAATCACCACCGGTGTGCCCGGGGATACGGCCTGGCCCGCCTCGCGGCGAACCTCGACCACCCGGCCACCCACGGGGCTCAGCAGTTCGATTTCCATCTTCATGGATTCCACCACCGCCACCGGCCGCTGGGCTTCGATCACCTGGCCCGGTTGCACCAGGCACTCCCAGACATTCCCAGCGACATGGCTTTCCACCGCGTGCTGGCCGTTGGGCAGGTTGGCGGTATCGTCCTCACCGGTATCTTCGATGGGTGTTTCGGCGCTGAAGTTGATCTGGCCGGATTCAATCCAGCGTTGCAGTTCCTCGTCGAACGCCTGCTGTCGCTTGCCGGTGAATTCGTCGATCTCCTGCTCGCGGTCCGCGAGGAACTGTTCGTAGTCCTTCAGGTTGAAACGGGTCTCCTCGACCTTGATGGGGTAATCGCCATTGGGGAAGTCGCGGCGGATGCGTTGCAGTTCTTCCGCATTCACCTCGTAGAAACGCACCTGGTCAAAGAACCGGAGCAGCCAGGGTTTGCCGGGCTCGAAATCCTCGGTGGTGCGGTAGCGGTTCCACATCTGCAGGGTCCGGCCGACAAACTGATAGCCGCCCGGGCCTTCCATGCCATAGATGCACAGGTAGGCGCCGCCGATCCCCACCGAGTTCTCCGCGGTCCAGGTGCGGGCCGGGTTGTACTTGGTGGTGACCAGGCGGTGGCGCGGGTCCATCGGTGTCGCGACCGGTGCGCCCAGATACACGTCGCCCAGGCCCATCACCAGGTAGCTGGCATCGAATACCGTCTTTTTGACCTCGTCGATGTTGTCCAGGCCATTGATGCGGCGGATGAACTCAAGATTGCTCGGGCACCAGGGCGCGTCCTTGCGTACCGACTGCATATATTTAGCGATAGCGGTCTTGCAGGCCTCGTCATCCCAGGACAGCGGCAGGTGCACGATGCGCGCCGGCACGTCCCATTCCGGTTGCTGTTCCAGTTCCTTCTCGGCACGGACCAGAAGGTCCAGCAAGGCGCGCTGACTCAGGGTGCGACTGTTGTAATGCACCTGAAGGGAGCGGATGCCGGGCGTCAGTTCCAGAATCGACGGATGTGCCTTCTCCCGGAGCCACAGCACCAGGGCATGGGCCCGGAAGCGCAGCCGGATGTCCAGCTCCATCGGGCCGTATTCCACCAGCACGTAGTTGTCGCCGGCGGACCGGTAGATCACGCCGGTCTCGTGTTCGTCGGTGGGCAGGGAGCGCACTACCGGGGTGTTGCTGCGCGTCGGGGTAACGTTGACCGTTACCGGGATCAGGCTATCGATGGAGTCCTCCAGGGCCTCCCGCAGGGCCACGGCCTGATCCTGGTTGACCGGCACAAACCGGACCTTGTCTCCGGCCTTGAGCTGGCCCAGTTTCCACAGGTCGGCGCTGATCACCGTGACCGGGCAAACAAAGCCGCCCAGGCTAGGGCCGTCCGGGCCCAGGATGACCGGCATGTCGCCGGTGAAGTCCACGGTGCCTACTGCGTAGGCGTTGTCGTGGATGTTGGACGGGTGCATGCCGGCTTCGCCACCGTCACTGCGGGCCCATTCCGGTTTCGGGCCGATCAGGCGTACGCCGGTGCGGCTGGAGTTGTAGTGGATTTCCCATTCGCTGGTGAAGAAGGTCTCGATGTCCTGCTCGGTAAAGTAATCCGGTGCACCGTGGGGGCCATAGGTCACGTGCAGGGACCAGGTCTTGCCCAGACCGGGCTTCATGCCCTTGTGCAGAGTGGCGGCGGGCACTGGCGCCGCGTCGGGCAGGTGGAGCACATCGCCGGCGCGCAGGGCCCGGCCGCAATGACCACCGAACTGGCCCAGGGTGAAGGTGCTGCGGGAACCCAGGTAGTCCGGGCAGTCGAGGCCGCCACGGAACAGCACATAGGCCCGGGCGCCGGCTCCGCTGACGGCGCCCAACGCCAGAGTGGCACCGGCCGGGACCTCGACCACCTGCCACAAGGGCAGGGGTTCGCCGTCGAGGGTGGCGTCAATTTCGGCCCCGGCCAACACAATCTGGGTACCCAGGTTGAACTTCAGGGTCGGGCCCTTGAGGGTCACCTCCAGTCCGGCGGCGTTCTTGTCATTGCCCAGCAGCCGGTTGCCAAGACGGAAGGAGTAGCTGTCGAAGGGACCGGACGGGGGCACCCCGACTTCCCAGTAACCGACCCGACCGGGATAATCCTGGACGGTGGTCAGGGTGCCGCCGGACACCACATCCACGGTCGGTGGCAGGTAGCGGAATTCGTTCAGGGTGCGGGTATAGAGCCGGCTCTCCCGGAAGCGGGCATCTTCGAGCACCTGCTGCACATACAGACTGTTGGTTTCGATGCCATATAGCCGACTGCCCGAGAGCGCCTGCACCAGTCCTTGCCGGGCGGCTTCACGGTCGCGTCCGTGCACAATCACCTTGGCGAGCATGGGATCGAACAGCGGCGAGATTTCGGTGCCCGGCTGAATCCAGTGGTCGATGCGCAGGCTGTCGTCGGTAGGCCATTCCACCAGGGTTAGCAGGCCGGCACTGGGCTGGAAATCCTTGTTCGGATCCTCGGCATAGATCCGTGCCTGGATGGCATGGCCCTCCGGTTTAAGCCTGGTGGCGCGCTGATCCAGATCGGTCAGGCTGTCTGCGCCCAATTCCACCATCCACTGGACGATATCGACGCCGTACACCCGCTCGGTCACCCCGTGCTCCACCTGCAGGCGGGTGTTCACCTCCAGGAAATAGAACTCGGTGGTATCCGGGTCGTAGATGAATTCCACGGTTCCGGCGCTGCGGTAGGCAATGGATTCGCCCAGGGCCTTCGCAGTCTGGTGCATGCGTTGGCGGACATTGTCGCTCAGGCCGGGGGCCGGTGCCTCCTCGATCACCTTCTGATTGCGGCGTTGGGCGGAGCAGTCGCGCTCGCCCAGTGCCACCACCGTGCCCTGGCCGTCACCAAACAGCTGCACCTCGATGTGGCGAGCATGTTCGACGAACTTTTCCAGGAACACGCCGCTGTTGCTGAAGTTGTTCTGGCTCAGGCGCTGTACCGATTCAAAGCTTTTACGAAGCTCATCCTCGGTGTGGCAGCGGGACATGCCGATGCCGCCACCTCCGGCGGTACTCTTGAGCATGACCGGATAGCCAATCCCGGCGGCGGCTGCCACGGCCTCCTCCAGGTCGCTCAGCAGGCCAGTGCCCGGCAGCAACGGCACGCCGGCTCTCTCTGCCAGCTCACGGGCGGTGTGCTTGAGCCCGAACTGTTCCATCTGTTCCGGTCTCGGTCCCAGGAACACAATCCCTTCGGCCTCGCACCGGCGGGCAAAGTCCGGGTTCTCACTCAGGAATCCGTAGCCCGGGTGCACGGCCTGGGCGCCACTGTTGCGCAGGATCTCGAACAGGCGTTCCTGGTTCAGGTAGGTTGCCGCAGCATTGCCTTCACCCAGGGACCAGGCTTCATCGGCCTGGCGTACGTGCAGGGAATCGAAGTCGGCTTCGGCGTACACCGCGACCGAGGTGATGCCCATGGCTTTCAGGGTCCGGATGATCCGGCAGGCAATAGCCCCCCGGTTGGCGATCAGGACCTTGGTTACCCTGCTGCTCAGCTCCATACCAGCACCTCGATCGGGGTCGGGTTATAGGCGTTGCAGGGGTTGTTCAGCTGCGGGCAGTTGGAAATCATCACCAGCACATCCATCTTCGCTTCCAGCTCCACGTACTTGCCGGCGTCCGAGATGCCATCGGCAAAGGTCAGGCCACCCTCGGCAGTGATCGGCACATTCATGAAGAAATTGATGTTGTGGGTGATGTCGCGCTTGGTCATGCCCAGTTCTTCATGCTCGGTCACAGCCACCAGCCAGCTGTCCCGGCAGGCGTGCATGCACTTTTTCTCCAGGGCGTAGCGAGTGGTGTTGCTCTCCGCCGCGCAGGCACCGCCGAGGGTGTCATGGCGGCCACAGGTGTCGGCGGTGATCTCCAGCATTTCGTTGCCTTCGGAGGAGATCAGCCGGGACCCGGCGGTCAAGTACACGTTGCCCTGTTCGCGGATGGTATCCACGGCGCTGTAGCGGTCGGTCGGGTTGTGGGCGTTGTAGAACAGGGTGTCGGCGGCCTGGTTACCCTCCAGGTCCAGGATGCGGATGGTTTCTCCCGCCTTGACCACTTTCAGGAAGTACTCGCCGGCCGGTACGGTTTCGCGGAAGCTGGCGGTTTCCGGGTGCAGGGTGCTTTCTTTGATCATGTCCGGCCTCCGGTTACTGCATCAGGTGATAAAGAGCGGTGTTGGCGAAGGCACGGGTTGCCTCCGGCGACGAGGTCTTGCAGGGATCGGCATCGGTCACCGGATTGGCCCTGAACAGCTGATACCGCAGTGGGTGGCTGGGGTATTCCGCCGCCGGATTGAGCGGGTGCGGACAGGTGTGCAGCACCACGATCGTGTCCATCTCGAACCGCAGGTCTACGGTTGCTCCGGCATGGGAGTGATCGCTGACGAACGCCATCTTGCCCTCGTCATCGGTTTTTACCTTGCTGAACCAGTTCAGGTTGGCTGTCAGATCCTTCTTGCCAAGGCCGTATTTGGCCAGTTCATTGAGAAAACTGGTGAAGCCGTTGCGGTGATAGTGGTTGTGCGCTTCCTGGTACGTCTTCCGGCCCCAGCGCTGCTCCACCAGGTCGGCGTTGCAGGTGCCGGACACGGTGTCATGCCAGCCCAGGTCGTCGCGGATGATGGAGGCGAGGACCCGGCCCATGTCGGACAACAGCACATGGCCTTTGGTCAGCAGGAAAGTGTGCTGGTTCTTCAGGGTGTCCGGCATGTTGTAGCGTTCGAGCGGGTTCTCGGGGTTATACATGAGCATGCCGACGTTGGCGCCGCCGTGCTCGTCAATCAGGCGCAGTACGTGACCGCGGCGCATGATGAAGGACCAGTGGGATCCGCCGGGAATCAGATCGTCGTAGAGGGGAGTTGCCGTCTCGGGCATAGCCTTTTCCTCCTGGCTAGGGGTTCAAAAACACGAGAAGCGTCAGTAACTGAACGATCCTCCCGGGCTTTTGTCCCGCCGTGTAGCCTTGGAAAAGGCCGTCGACTCTCGGACCAGTCACCCGCAGTACGCGGGCCGGAACCCTAGTCGACCATTTGTCAGATTGTCGCGCTTTGATTGTGGTTCCAGGAACCGACGTCTCGCTGCGTGTTATTGCTTTAGCAGGGTCCGTGCCAAACCGTGAAACAGGGCACTTTCGGGCCGGTTGAGGGTGTTTTTTCAGTGCCTGTCGCCCCGATCGGGGGCGCTTGCTCTGCCGTGGTGCAGCCGGGGGCGTCATCGGTGCGTTTGACGTTGGTAGTCCATCTACTACCAATGAACGAGTTTTTCGCCTCTATCGAATCATTCAACTATTCCGGATCGGGGTCTACATTGAATGAGTAAACGCGAAAGGCCGCGTTGCCCTGCGATAAACACAACAAGAGGTCGATACCATGATCTACGCACAACCTGGAAAAGAAGGCTCTGTCGTTTCCTTCAAATCCCGCTACCAGAACTACATTGGCGGTGAGTGGGTAGAGCCCGTGAAGGGTCAGTATTTCGAGAACATCACGCCGGTGACCGGTGAGGTGATCTGTGAGATTCCTCGTTCCACCGCCGAAGACATTGATCTCGCCCTGGACGCGGCGCACAAGGCCGCGCCGGCCTGGGGCAAGACCTCGCCCACCGAGCGTTCCAATATTCTGCTGAAAATCGCGGATCGCATTGAAGCCAACCTGGAAAAACTGGCGGTTGCCGAAACCTGGGATAACGGCAAAGCCGTCCGTGAAACCCTGAACGCCGATATTCCTCTGGCGGCCGATCACTTCCGCTATTTCGCCGGTTGTATCCGTGCCCAGGAAGGCCATATGGGTGAGATCGACCACAACACCGTGGCCTATCACTTTCATGAGCCGCTGGGCGTTGTCGGCCAGATCATTCCCTGGAACTTCCCGCTGCTGATGGCGGCCTGGAAACTGGGTCCCTGTCTGGCTGCCGGTAACTGCACCGTGCTCAAGCCGGCCGAGCAGACTCCCGCCAGCATCCTGGTACTGATGGAGATCATTGGCGATCTGTTGCCGCCGGGCGTTCTTAACATTGTTAACGGTTACGGCATCGAGGCCGGCCAGGCCCTGGCCACCAGCAAGCGCATTGCGAAGATCGCCTTCACCGGTTCCACCCCGGTCGGCTCCCACATCCTCAAGTGTGCGGCCGAGAACATCATTCCGTCCACTGTGGAGCTCGGCGGCAAGTCCCCGAACATCTACTTCTCCGACGTTATGAAGGCCGAGCCGGAATTCATCGACAAGTGCGTGGAAGGTCTGGTGCTGGCGTTCTTCAACCAGGGCGAAGTGTGCACCTGTCCGTCCCGTGCCCTGGTTCAGGAAGACATGTTCGAGGAGTTCATGCAGAAGGTCATCCAGCGCACCAAGGCCATTAAGCGTGGCAACCCGCTTGATACCGATGTGCAGGTGGGTGCCCAGGCCTCCAAGGAACAGTTCGACAAGATCATGTCCTACCTGGAGATCGGTAAGCAGGAAGGTGCCGTGGTGCTGACTGGCGGTGACCGCGAGCACCTGGACGAAGAATTCAACAACGGCTTCTACATCCAGCCGACCTTGTTCAAGGGCGACAACAAAATGCGCGTGTTCCAGGAGGAAATCTTCGGGCCGGTGGTGGGTGTCACCACTTTCAAGACCGAGGAAGAAGCCCTGGCCATCGCCAACGACACCGAGTTCGGCCTGGGTGCCGGTGTCTGGACCCGCGATACCAACCGCGCCTACCGCATGGGCCGCAACATTCAGGCCGGTCGGGTCTGGATGAACTGCTACCATGCCTACCCGGCACACGCGGCTTTCGGTGGCTACAAGAAGTCCGGTGTTGGCCGCGAGACCCATAAGATGGCGCTCGAGCACTACCAGCAGACCAAGAACATGCTGGTCAGCTACGACACCAACCCGCTTGGTTTCTTCTGATCTGCAAGCATCGGTTCGCGGGCTCTTGATGGGCCCGCGCTTCGTGTCCCCACAAGGATGTGTGTTATCTGTTCAGCCCCTCCCCGGGGCTTTTTTGTATCCCGAACACGGGGGGCGCGAACATGGGGTCAGAAGAAAGTTTTCTTCAGACCCCTTTGCCAGAGCCCGAGCCAAATGCCGGGGTCAGATGAAAGCCTTCATCTGACCCCAACTTCAGGTATGCCCCGGGACTCAAGCCCCCATCGCATCCGTCGCCAGAATCCTGGCCCGCTGCTTTTGCATCTGTTTGTTACGGATAATGCTGTCCACGCATTGAGTTTCGTCGCGCAGGATGATCACGCACTCCAGGCACTGGATGCACTCGTTATAATCGATCCGTCCGTCCTTTCGGATGGCGTTGATGCCACATTCATTCTTGCAGTGCTGGCAGGGGGAACCACAGCGGTCGATGCGCTCCAGCCAACTGAGCAGCCGGAAACGGCCCAGTATTGCCAGTCCCGCGCCCAGCGGGCACAGGTAGCGGCAGTAGAACTTGTGAATGAACATGCCGATCACCAGCAAACCCACCGCGTAAGCCACAAAGGGCCAATAGCGCCAGAACAGCAGGGTGATGCTGGTCTTGAACGGCTCGATTTCGGCCAGTTGCTCGGCGAGCGTCAGGGAATAAAAGGCGGTGCCCACCAACCCCAGCAGGATGGGGTACTTCAGCAGTATCAGCCGGCGGTGCCAGTGCTCGGTGACCTTGACCTGCCGGAAGCGCAGCTTTGCACCCAGCCAGGCCGCCATTTCCTGCAGGGCGCCAAAGGGGCAGAGCCAGCCGCAAAACAGCCCTCGGCCCCATATGAACAGGGTGATGAAGGTGTAGGTCCACAGTATGAAAATCACCGGGTCGAGCAGGAATACGTCCAGGGAGAAACCATCCCACAGGGCGAGCAACAGGGTGTAGATGTTCACCACCGACAGCTGGCCTTGGGCATAGAAACCGATGAAGAACAGCGTGAAGAACAGGAAGCCCCAACGGAACCGGTGCACCAGCACCGGGTGACGACTGAGAGTTTTCTGTTTGGCAAAAACAACCGTCAGCGCCGTGAGGCTGGCCATCAGCAGGGTAATCTGCCACCAGCGTTCCTTCCAGAGACCGACCCATACCGGCTCTCGGGTCGACTCCGGCGGTGCGGCAACCGCCACTTTTTCAAACAGCTGGTCATTGAATGAAACCGGCAGATCAAAGGTGGTGCTGTCTTTGATCAGATGGTTTCGCGCCAGTTCGATATGGAGCTTCAGAGTTGATCCGGCACCGGGATTGAAGCCGGCGTTCCCGCCAACCCGGAACAGGTTGACCGCCGCAAACTCGGGCATTCCCTCCGCTCCCAGGGGCAGGTTCTGGTCCAGCCAGTTGAGATCCCGCATCTCCACCGCCAGGTTGTTCTGCACCAGGCCTATGCGGTTGGGCGAGCTGCCGGGGGTGAAGTCGGCGCTGACATGGGGAAAGGCTCCCCGGGAAGCCACCAGCATGACCTTGTCGTTTTCCCCGAGGCGTTCCATGAATCGGCGATAGCCCGCTTCCCCGAGCAGGTTCCGGCCCACCATGGGCGAATTCATGTAGGCGAAGAAGAGCTCAGCAAACGGTTCGTTATCGATCGGCGCCAGGTCGGCAGGGTAATCGGACAGAGGGCGCCCCAGCTGCTCCTCCACGGATTTGATCGCAATCGCCGCGCGGCCGATGAAGCCCCGTTCGATCAGCTGGTTCCAGTCCAGCGGTTCGAAAAAGTCCGGTCGTGCGCGGGTAGGGGCTGCCTGGGCGAAGGCCTCCAGTTTCTGGCGCGCCACCTTGAGGCTGGAGGAGAGGACAGTGTCGTTGATGATCAGGACCGAAACCGTGGCCTTGCTGACCCCATCAAAGTAAACCACGTCACCCTCCGAGGTTTTGCCGGAGCGGGAGGAATTCGATGACTGCACGATGATCTGCTCCCGCAGGGAGCGGCCCTCGTACTGGTCCACAAACTCGAACATCGGTTCTTCACCCAGCCCATGCAGGAACACCGGTTCGTGGTGGTCCAGTACTTTGACTCCGGTAAAGCGGCCTTTGGTGTCGAGGCCGATCATCATCCGGATCGGTTTGCCGGCAAAGCCCTGGAGTCGACTCAGATCCGTGGACTCATAGGCGTAACCGAGCAGCTCCTGGAGTTGGTGAACCGGATAGACCGGCACATCCGCCAGCTTATCCTCAATAACGGTGGCTGACGGGAACAGTTGCTGGATAACCGCCCGCCTGGCGTCGGTGAGATCGGCTTTGACAGGCATCGGGAACAGGTAAAGGCATAGCAGGATGAGTAATATTCGCCCGGCCATCTGGAGACTCCTGAAAGTTATTATTTTCCTTGTTCCATGCTAGGAGTCTGGAGGACAGTCTCAATTCGACCTCGGAGCCAGGACGGTGCTACTTTCAGGGGGCGAAGAACAGTTCTAAAGTACCATATGGGCCGTTTTGCTCAGTCCCTAGTATAAGTAGGTGTGGCCGGTGATGCCGGCCATTACGCCCAATGTTCCGGCAATGATGACAATGACAAGAGGTGAGCATTATGTGGACCAAACCAGCCTATGAAGACCTGCGGATCGGTTTCGAAGTCACTATGTACTTCGCCAACCGCTGAGTGAGGTCCGGCCAGCGCTTTCGGGCTGGCCGTTTCCTCTGCGGATTGCTTCCATGCAGATTCATATCCTCGGCTCCGCCGCCGGCGGTGGGTTCCCCCAGTGGAATTGTAACTGCCGCAACTGTGCCGGTTTTCGGAACGGGACCCTGAATGCCCGTGCCCGCACCCAGTCCTCCATTGCTGTCAGCGAAGACGGCGAACGCTGGATTCTGTTCAACGCCTCACCCGATATCCGTTCCCAGCTTGCAGCCTTTCCGGCCATGCAGCCGGCTCGCGCCCTGCGGGATACCGGCATCAGCGCCATCGTGTTGATGGACAGCCAGGTGGACCACACCACCGGCCTGCTGTCGTTGCGGGAGGGCTTACCCATGGATGTCTGGTGTACCCGCCAGGTGCACGATGACCTCAGCTCCGGCTTTCCGCTGTTTACCATGCTGGAGCACTGGAGCGGGGGTCTGAACTGGCGCGAGATCGAGGCCTCCGAGCAGGTGGAGTTCAGCATTCCCTGCGCTCCGTCCCTTCGCCTGACGGCTATTCCGTTGCTCAGCAACGCGCCGCCGTATTCACCCCGGCGTGACAACCCGCATCCGGGCGACAACATCGGCCTCTTTCTGCGCGATACCCGCACCGGCACCACAGTGCTGTACGCCCCGGGGCTGGGGCAGCCGGATGAGCGCATCCTGGCCTGGATGCGCAAGGCGGACATCCTGCTGGTGGACGGCACCGTCTGGCACGACGACGAGATGATCCGCCAGGAGGTGGGCACGAAAACCGGTCAGGCCATGGGCCACCTCGCCCAGAGGGGCCCCGGCGGGATGATCGAGGTGCTGGACACCATGCCGGCCAGCCGCAAGATCCTTATACACATCAACAACACCAACCCGATCCTGGACGAAGACTCTCCTGAGCGCGCCGAGCTGGGCGAGCACGGTATCGAGGTGTCCTGGGACGGCATGCACATTGATCTGTCGGGGCAGCCATGAACGCCAAAGCCAACACCGCAATGAACCGCGAGGCCTTCGAACAGGCCCTGCGCAGCAAGGGGCAGTACTACCATATCCACCACCCCTACCATAAGGCCATGTATGGCGGGCAGTGCACGTCGGAACAGATCCGCGGCTGGGTCGCGAACCGGTACTACTACCAGATCAAAATCCCCCAGAAGGATGCCGCGATCATGGCCAACTGCCCGGACGCTCAAGTGCGTCGGCTGTGGCTGCAGCGGATTCTGGACCACGATGGCCACGACGGTGACGTCGGCGGCATCGAGGCCTGGCTGTCCCTGGCCGAAGCGGTGGGCCTGACCCGTGAAGAAGTGGTTGATCAGCGCCACGTCCTGCCGGGGGTACGCTTTGCGGTGGACGCCTATCTGAACTTCGCCCGCCGGGCGACCTGGCAGGAAGCGGCCTGCTCCTCCCTGACCGAGCTGTTCGCGCCGGAGATCCACCAGTCCCGGCTGGACAGCTGGCCGCAGCATTACCCCTGGATCGAGGAGGGCGGCTACAGCTACTTCCGCAAGCGGCTGTCCGAGGCCCGCCGGGATGTGGAGCACGGACTGAGCATCACCCTGGATCACTTTGTCACCGAGGCCCAGCAGACCCGGGCGCTCGAAATCCTTCAGTTCAAGCTGGATATCCTATGGTCTATGTTGGATGCGCTGACTATGGCCTACATGCATCAAACGCCCCCGTATCACACCGTCACCGACCAGCAAGTGTGGCACCGGGGCCTGTGAGCGAGGGCACCATGAGTCAGATACCCCGTTTCCGCCGCGGTTTCCGGTTCCAGTGGGAACCGGCCCAGGATTGCTACGTACTGCTGTACCCGGAGGGCATGGTGAAACTCAATGGCAGTGCCGGGGCCATCCTGAACGAGATCGATGGCCAGCGGGATGTGGATGCCATCATCGCGGCCCTGCAGCAGCAATTCCCCGAGGCCGGTGACCTTGGCCCGGATGTGCGTGCCTTTCTCGAAGACGCCGAACAGCAACACTGGATTGAACTGACATGACTCGCGCGGACGCTCCGGCAACGGTCAACAATCCGCACCAGGCAGGGCCGCCGTTGTGGCTGCTGGCGGAGCTGACCTATCGCTGCCCCCTGCAGTGCCCCTACTGCTCCAACCCGCTGGATTTCGCCCAGACCGAACAGGAACTCAGCACCGAACAGTGGGTCAGCGTGCTGCGGCAGGGACGTGAAATGGGCGCGGCCCAGCTGGGCTTTTCCGGCGGCGAGCCATTGGTGCGCCAGGACCTGCCGGAGCTGATTGCCGAGGCACGGAAGCTGGGCTATTACACCAACCTGATCACCTCCGGCCTGGGGCTCACTGAAGCCAGGGTGGAGGCGTTTGCCGAGGCTGGTCTGGATCATATCCAGGTCAGCTTTCAGGCCTCCGACCCCGAACTGAATAATGCCGTGGCCGGCTCCCGCAAGGCGTTCGAGCAGAAGCTGGCCATGGCCAGGGCCGTCAAGGCGGCGGGTTACCCGATGGTGCTCAACTTCGTCATTCACCGCCACAACATCCACCAGATGCCGGACATCATCGACCTGTGCGAGCGGTTGGATGCCGACTATGTCGAGCTGGCCACCTGCCAGTATTACGGCTGGGCCTTCGAGAACCGGGAAGGGCTGATGCCTTCAAAGGCGCAGCTGGTCCGGGCGGAGGCCGAGGTCAACGACGGCCGGGCCCGGCTGCAGGCCAAGGGCTCCGCGATGAAGCTGATCTTCGTCACCCCGGATTATTACGAGGAACGCCCGAAGGCCTGCATGAACGGCTGGGGCAGCCTGTTCCTGACCGTGGCGCCGGATGGCACCGCCTTGCCGTGTCACAGCGCAAGGCTGTTGCCCATCGATTTCCCCAATGTGAAGGATCTGGGCCTGAGAGAAATCTGGTACGACAGTCCGGGCTTCAACCATTACCGCGGGGATCAGTGGATGCCGGAGCCGTGCCGCTCCTGCGACGAAAAGGGCAAGGACTTTGGCGGCTGCCGCTGCCAGGCCTACCTGCTGACCGGCAACGCCGACAACGCTGACCCGGTGTGCGGCAAATCCCCGCATCACGACCGAATCCTGGCGGCACGGAGAGCCGCGGACCATGCCACGGCCGGCCTTGACGAGCTGGTATACCGCAATGCCAACAACTCCAGGCTGTTCTTCCGGGGCTGAACCGCCCCGGCAATCCGGGGGTTCCTCCCTGTCCTCTCCCTTACTCAGTGCGCACCAGGTCTGCGCCGGGCACGCTCAGCGGGCGGAGCTGGCGGTCTCCGACGCAGGGTTATTCTGGCTGGAGGCGGATCCCGATTGTGGCGGCAACGTCATCCGGCACATGGGTGAAAGGGGACTCGCAACCCTGCCAACCGGCACGAGCGGTATCGGCAGCCGAATCAATGGGTATGGCGGCGGCTCGCTGGCGGTGCTGGGTGACCGGGTGATCGCCGTCACTGATCAGCAACAGCTGATCGCCGTGTCGCCATCGTCGTCGCAGCCGACGATATTGTTGGATGAGCCGGAAACCAACTGGGGCGGGCTGGTTGCAGATGGGTGCCGCAACCGGGTCCTGGGTGTGCGCGAATGTGGCGGCCAGCAGCAACTGGTGGCCATCGCAGTCGAAGGTGACGTGCAGATAGTGCACGAGGGCGAGGATTTCTACGGCGCCCCGGCACTGTCCGCGGACGGTCGGAGGATTGCCTGGATCACCTGGCAACTACCGGACATGCCGTGGCTGCGCACCCGATTGTGGACCGGGGAGCTGGATCTGGCGGGGCGATTGCAGAACCTGCACTGCGTTTCGGCGCCGACGGACGGCTCCATTCAGCAGCCGGCCTTCCACGGAGAAGACCTGTGGGTGCTGTCTGACCATGACGGTTGGTGGCAGCCCTGGCGGCTGGAGCTGCAGGACGGGGGGATTGTCTGGCATTCGTCCGCTGTCCCCCGGCTGGATCACGCCAATGCTCCCTGGCAGTTGGGAGAATGCCACCATTGCCCCATGGAGGGTGGCGGTTGGGCCCGCGTCCGTTATCGTGAGGGCATCGGTGAACTCTGGCTCAGTGTCGGGAATAACGCCGAAGAAGTTCGGTTGGCTGAGGGATTCACCGATTTCCGTTCCCTGGTGCACTGGCGTGGGCAGCTGCTCTGCGTGGCTCGCTCCCCGGACCGGCTGGATGCTATTGTTGAGGTGAATCCCCTGAATGGTGAGGTGCGAATTCTCGCCGGACTTGAGCAGCCATTCCCGGGCTATTCGGTCATTCCCCCGGTCTCCTTCAGTTTCCCGGCGCCGGACAGTCAGGATGTGCCGATACAGGGTTTCCTGTATACCCCCGAGCAGGTCACCGATGACCCTCCGCCCCTGATTCTGGTGGCCCATGGCGGGCCTACCTCCGCCGCTTACCCGGTCTACAATCCACAGGTCCAGTTCTGGTGTCAGCGGGGGTTCGCTGTGGCCGAGGTAAACTACCGTGGCAGCAGCGGTTTCGGTCGCCAGTTCCGTCTGGCCCTGGCCGGACGCTGGGGGGAAATTGATGTGGCGGATATGCGCGCCGCCGCAGATTTCCTGGCCACCCGGGACCTTGCGGACCGTCAACGGACCTTCATTCAGGGGCGCAGTTCCGGGGGCTACACCGCACTGATGGCGCTGATCAGCAGTGACCGTTTCATCGCCGGTGCCAGTCTGTTCGGCGTTACCGATCCCATGCGATTGCGGTCGATGACCCACCGGTTCGAGTCCGGTTACCTTGACTGGCTGCTGGGGGCCCCGGACTTGCATCCGGAGCGCTGGCAGGCCCGTACCCCGTTACATCAGGCTGCCCGGATCCGTGCGCCGTTGATTTTTTTCCAGGGCGGCAAGGACCGGGTTGTGGTTCCCGAGCAGACCCGCGCCATGGTTCAGGCCATGAAGGTGGCTGGTGGTGCGCCGGAACTGCACTGGTTTGAAGATGAGGGCCATGGTTTCCGGCGGCGTCATAACCAGGCCAGCATGCTCGAGTGGTTGCACAGTTTCTACCGCCGGCACAGCCAAAAGGCCAATGATCGACCCGATTACTTGAGTTAAACTGTTGGCTATTCCTATAACAACAAGCCCATGAGAACAGCCTCCATGAGTCATGACATCTCGGCGCTTCGCAAGTTTGTTTCACCGGAAATCGTGTTTGGTGCAGGGTCGCGCCGGTCTGTGGCCAATTTCGCCAGCAACTTCGGTGCCCGCCATGTGCTCCTGGTATCCGATCCCGGTGTCGCGGCCGCAGGCTGGGTGGGTGAGGTTGTGTCTCTGTTGACCGAGGCGGGCATCCAGTCGACCGTGTTCACCAATGTTTCGCCCAACCCGAAGGTAGACGAGGTGATGGCCGGCGCCGAGCTCTACCGGTCCAGTGACTGTGATGTCATCGTGGCCATCGGGGGCGGCAGCCCCATGGACTGTGCCAAGGGCATCGGCATTGTGGCGACCCATGGCCGCAGCATCCTGGAGTTCGAGGGTGTCGATACCATCACCAATCCACCGCCACCACTGATCCTGATCCCGACCACCGCCGGCACCTCGGCGGACGTATCCCAGTTTGCGATCATTTCCGACCCCAACCGCCGCTTCAAGTTCTCCATCATCAGCAAGGCTGTGGTACCGGACGTGTCACTGATCGACCCGGAAGTGACGGAGACCATGGATGCCTACCTGACCGCCTGTACCGGCGTGGATGCCCTGGTGCATGCCATCGAGGCGTTCGTTTCCACAGGCAGTGGACCGCTGACCGACACCCATGCCCTGGAGGCGATCCGGCTGATCAACCGCAACCTGGAGCCGCTGGTGGCCAACACCGCGGATCCGTATCTGAGGGAGCAGATCATGCTGGCCTCGATGCAGGCCGGCCTGGCCTTCTCCAACGCAATCCTCGGTGCGGTGCACGCCATGTCCCATAGCCTGGGTGGCTTCCTGGATCTGCCCCACGGCCTGTGCAATGCGCTACTGCTGGAGCACGTGGTGGCCTATAACTTCCCCTCTGCGGAGGATCGTTTCCGGCGGGTGGCGGAAGCCATGGATATCGACACCCGTGGCATGGGAAAACAGGAGATCAAGAAACGACTGATGAGCCGGATTATCGATCTGAAGCAGAAAGTCGGCCTGGAGGCCCGCCTGGCCCAGTTGGGAGTGACCACCTCCGACATTCCCTACCTGTCAGGCTATGCCCTGCAGGACCCCTGTATTCTTACCAATCCGCGCAAATCCTCCCTGAGGGATGTTCAGGTCGTCTATGAAGAAGCCCTCTGATCAGCAGGATACCGGCTACGGAATAGGCGATCTGCTCGGGCTGGGAAGCCAGTCCGTGCGCAAGAATTACTACCCTGCGTTGCAGGAGCGAATTGATGAGCTGGAACGGGAACGGAACCGCTACAAATGGCTGTTCGAGAATGCCCTGCATGGGATCTTCCAGGCTAACCTGCGCGGTGGCTTCCTGGCCTGTAATCCGGCGATGGCAAGAATCTGTGGCTACGACAGTCCGGAACATCTCTCTCAGAAAGTGATCCGGCTGCGCGAGCAGCTGTTCTGCCGCTCGGCCGAGTTTGACGCGATTCGCCAGGAGCTGCTGGACCAGGGCAGTCTCAGTGCCCGGGAAACCTGTCTTCAGCGGGCGGATCATACCCCGGTGCCGGTGGCGATTACCCTGTTGCGCCGCCCCGATCTCGGACCGGAAGTAGTGGAAGCTTTTGTCGCCGATATCACCGAACGGGTCCAGGCACGTCAGAAGCTGGAGCAGATGAATCTGGACCTTGAGCGGCGGGTCGAGGAACGTACCGAGGCCCTTCAGAACGCCATTCTCAGCAAGGACAAATACCTGGCAGCAGCCAGCCATGACCTGCTTCAGCCATTGAACGCAGCCCGCCTGATGATTTCCGCCCTGCAGGACAGTCAGCTGCCGGTGCAGGAAAGCCGGATGGTGCACCAGGTCCACCGGGCGCTGGAAGGGGCCGAGGAGTTGCTGGCGGACCTGCTTGATATCTCCAAGCTGGATCAGCAGGCGATGCTGCCGGACCTGGCTCCGGTAAACCTGGAAGAACTCCTGCGCGGGCTCGGTGAGGAATTCGAAGCGGTGGCCGCCAACGCGGGCCTGGAATTCCGGCTTCGCCTGCGCCCTGCCATTGTTCGCGCCGACCCGAGGATGTTGACCCGGATCGTGCGCAATCTGCTCAGCAATGCCTTTCGTTACACCCGTGCTGGCGGGGTGGTGCTGGCGGTCCGGAAAAAACGTGGGCAACTGCGCATCGAAGTCTGGGATACCGGTGTCGGTATCGAGCAGAGCAAGCTCCGGGAAATTTTCACCGAGTTCCACCAGCTGCTGCCGCAGGGAACCGGCGGGCGTCAGGGTGTTGGCCTGGGCCTGGCAATCGTGGAGCGGATGTGCCGCATTCTCGGTTACCAGGTGGATGTCACCTCCCGACCCGACCGGGGGTCCCGCTTCATGGTGACCCTGCCCGCCGACGAAGAAGTGATAGTGCCGGCCACGACCACCAACAGCTCGCTGGTGGCGGTCAGTGAAGGCTTCGGAAATGCGCGGGTGCTGGTGATCGACAACGAACCGGCGGTACTGGAAAGCATGAGACTGCTGCTTGAACGCTGGGGCTGTCAGGTGATGGCGGCAGGCAGTGAGGCCGAGGCCTTGACCATGCTCGATGACAACCAGGGACCGGATGTGCTCCTGGCAGACTTCCATCTGAATGACGGGTTTACCGGTTGCGAGGCTATAGGCGCTATTCGGCGCAGGTTGGGGCAGGAGGTGCCAGCCGCCATTGTGACCGCGGACCGGAGTGACGAGACCCGCCGATTGATGCGCACCCGGCAGCTGCCGATTCTCAACAAACCGGTCAAACCGAACCGCCTCCGGGCGCTGCTGACCAGCCTGCTGGAAGCGGCTTCCTGATCCCACGATTTTGCCTGCAGGGTCTACACTTATCTCACCAACCTCAGGGAAAAGGAGACCCAGCGCCATGAGCAATTCCGATACCGGACTCACCAATCACGAAGTCACCATCTGCCTGGCCGGCGGCGCCGTGCTTGGACCGTTCAACGCCACCTGGACGAAGAACGAGGGCGGCGATGTCCGCGAGCTTGTGAGGGAGTATGACGCCTTCCTGCAGGGCGAAAAACAGCAACGCTTCAAGTTCCACCTGCACGATACCTACACCAACACGGTGCACACCCTGATCCTGAATTTTGAGCAGGTGACCGGGATCTGCGACCATGTCCGGCTGCGAAGCCATACCAATGACTGAGCTCGGGGCAGGGTGATACAGCCCGGCGGCAGTTTCGTAGTCGTGGGTAGAACCTCAATGTAGATGGATGGACAGGAGGGAACATGAGCGAATTCAGAACGGAGAAAGACAGCCTGGGTGACATCCATGTGCCCGCCGATGCACTCTGGGGCGCCCAGACCCAGCGAGCCGTAGACAACTTTCCGGTCAGCGGCCAGCCTATGCCCGCCAACTTCATCAAGGCGGTTGCGCAGATCAAGAAGGCAGCCGCCGAGGCCAACACCAGCCTCGGACTGCTCGACAACGCCCGGCGCGATGCCATCGTGCAGGCCTGTGATGCCCTGATCAGCGGCGATTACGCCGATCAGTTTCCGGTGGATCGTTACCAGACCGGTTCCGGCACCAGTACCAACATGAACGCCAACGAGGTGATCGCTGCCCTGTGCCGGCAAGAAGGCGTGGATATTCACCCCAATGACCACGTCAACATGAGCCAGAGCTCCAACGACGTGATTCCCACGGCGATCCATGTCAGTTCGGTGATGGCGGTTAAAGAATCCCTGGTGCCGGCACTGACGCACCTGCGGGGGGTTATCTACGAGCGGGAGGCCCTGTTTACGGAGCAGGTGAAAACCGGCCGGACCCACCTGATGGATGCCATGCCGGTCACCCTGGGTCAGGAGTTGCGGACCTGGCGTGAGCAACTGGCCGCGGCAGAGCAACGCGTGGAAGCGGCAACCGACGAACTGATGGCGGTGCCGCAGGGGGGGACGGCTGTAGGCACTGGCGTGAATGCGGCGCCGGAGTTCGCGGGACAATTCGTCAAGTTTCTCAAGAGCAATACCGGCTATCCGTTCCGGTCCCTTGAACACAAGTTTGTCGGCCAGAGTGCGGTGGATGCGCCCGTGGCGCTGTCATCCCAGCTACGGGGTGTGGCCATTGTGCTCACCAAGATCGCCAATGACCTGCGCTGGATGAACAGTGGCCCGATCCACGGCCTGGCGGAGATCAGCCTGCCCGCGCTGCAGCCGGGCTCCAGCATCATGCCGGGCAAGGTCAATCCGGTCATTCCCGAGTCGGTGGCGATGGTGGGTGCCCAGGTGATGGGCCTGGACAGCGCCGTGGCAATCGCCGGCCAGTCCGGTAACTTCCAGCTCAATGTGATGTTGCCGCTGGTGGGTGGCAACCTGCTGGATATGGTCGGCCTGCTGAGCAATGCGGCTACCATTTTGGCGGACAAGGCCATCAAGGATTTCTCAGTGAACGCGGACAACCTGAATGCCGGCGTCGGCCGTAATCCGGTACTGGTTACCGCCCTGAATCCGGAGATCGGGTACAGCCTTGCCGCAGACATCGCCAAGGAAGCATACCGGACCGGTCGCCCGGTGATTGACGTGGCCGAGGAACGCAGTGGCCTGAGTCGGGCGCGCCTGGAGCAGTTGATGGACCCCCTGAAACTGACCCGGGGTGGTCTGGACTGACACGCAGAAAGGAGCACTGGCAGTTGCTGTTATCGCTGGAGTTGTACGTCATGCTGGTGCTCGCCAACGGTGCCCCTGTGGTGGCAGCCCGCATCTTCGGCAGGCACTGGGATCAGCCGGTCGACGGTAATCGGCTCTGGTCGGACGGTCGCCCCGTGCTGGGTAAGAGCAAGACCTGGCGGGGGCTGATCAGCGGCTGCCTGGCGTGCGCCCTGTTTTCTCTGGTCACCGGTCTGGGCTTCCTGTTCGGAGCGCTGTTCGGGTTTCTGGGGTTGCTGGGCGACATGGTCAGCAGCTTCATCAAACGCCGGATGGGCCTACAGTCCAGCGCCCGGGCACTAGGCCTGGATCAGATTCCGGAAGCGGCACTGCCCATGATGCTTGCCGTGTTCTGGTTGCCGGTCGGGTGGGGCAGTGCGTTGCTCGTCGTCATCCTGTTCACGCTCTCCAATATCCTGTTTTCTCCGCTCCTGCATCAGCTCGGCATTCGCGACAAGCCCCACTGAAGCGGATTACAGGGGGCCGCGGGTCAGGGTGTGGATGGTCACCTCCGGTGGGCTGTTGAGCCGGACATTCAGCACCGAGGTGCCGGCGCCGGGGGAGGTATACCCCTGCATCCCGTTGACCTGCCAGTAGCCCCGGCCCAGCTGCCGTGGGCAATCGGAGTCCAGGGTTACCGGAATACCGCCGGGCAGGCAGATCTGCCCGCCGTGGGTATGGCCACACAGGAACACGTCGTAGCCGGCGTGGGCGGCTTCCCGCCAGATTTCCGGGGTGTGACTGAGCAGGATGCTGATGGCCCCGACGGGGATGTCATCCCCGGCCCGGTGCAGGTTGTGCACCTTGTAGAAGTGAGCGTCGTCCACGCCGGCCAGGTACAGCTTCTGGCCGTTGCGTTCCAGGGGCGCCATCTCGTTCAGCAGTAGCTGATAACCCATGTCTTCCAGGGCGGGCACCATTCGGATGGAGTCATGGTTGCCCAGTACCGCATAGGGTCGGCCCTTGATCGCGGCGCGTAACCGGCCCATGCCCGCCAGGGCGTCATCCACCGGGCCCCAGGTCAGGCGCCGGTAATCTCCGGTCAGTACACACAGATCATAATCGAGAGGCTCGATCTGGCGAATCACCGCCTGCAGGTTGGCCTCGTCCATATCCACGTGCAGGTCGGTCAGATGCAGGATGCGGTAGCCCTCGAAGGCCTCCGGGAGGTCTGGAATAACGAACTGGTTGTGGACTGTGGCCAGTTTCAGGGTATTGGCCTGGGCCCGGCGGAACAGACCGACGCACTTCAGGCAGAATCGAATCAGCCCAGGGGCATTGGTCAGGTTTTCCAGGTGAAAAGAGCGGTGATCCTTGCCAAAGACCATGGCTTCGGACTCTTGCTCGATGCCGAGCCTCTGGCGTGCGTGTACCGGCCCGAGGCGCAGGCTGAGGCGATACTCCAGCAGTTCGTTCTGGTTTTCAGGTGCACGAGCCCTTGCCGTCATTGTTCTTTCCTTGATGCCGAGCGGGTTCTGGCTGAGTGCCTGCGTGAAAAGCGTTGGCAAACCCTGACTTTCATTATGGTTGGCTGAGGGGGGGATGCAACTGCCCGGGCGCAATGTTCATGTTTGGTAAGGAAGTCCCGGTTTGGGGTTTCGTCGTAAAACTCTTTAAGCTAGCAACAGAAACATTCAATCCAGAGGTTCCTATGACAGAGTCGTGCAATATTCCGGGTTTGACGGTACCCAGAAGCCGTTTTCCGGATCCGGAGCGGGATCTGCCCGCTGACGGTGATGAGGCGCGCCTGGTCCTGGCCGGCGGCTGTTTCTGGTGTGTCGAAGCAGTGTTTCTGGCGATGGACGGTGTCAGCCAGGTGACTTCCGGTTATGCCGGGGGCCGTGCGGAAACCGCCAATTACGAAGCGGTGTGCACCGGCACGACCGGCCACGCCGAGGTGGTGGAAGTCCGGTATGATCCGGCAAAAGTCAGTTTTGGCGAGCTCCTGAAGGTGTTCTTTTCCGTGGCCCACGATCCGACCCAGCTCAACCGGCAGGGCAATGACCGGGGCACCCAATACCGCTCGGCCATTTTCTACGAAACAGCTGATCAGAAAGCGGTGGCCGAGGCCTACATCCATCAGCTGGATGCGGCCGGGGTCTATCCCGATCCAATCGTGACCAGCCTGGAGCCGCTGGAGGCCTTCTACCCGGCCGAGGAGTACCATCAGAACTTTGCCGCCCGGAATCCCTACCAGCCCTACATCATGGCCGTCGCTGCACCCAAGATGGAAAAGCTGGTGGACAGCTACGCCGACCGACTGAAGCCGGAATACACCGACAACGAACCGGGCCAGGCCTGAGGAGACAACTGATGACTGTATCTGCAGCAGGTTATGACCTGACACCATTGACGCAGGCGCAGGTGGACGAGAAAGCGGCGGACCTGACGCCGGAAGAGCGGCGGGTATTGCTCGATCACGGCACCGAGCACCCGTTCTGTGGCACCCTGCTCGATAACAAGAAGGCCGGTGTCTATCACTGCCGGCTGTGCGACCTGCCCCTGTTCAGCTCGGACTCGAAATTCGACTCCGGGACCGGCTGGCCGAGTTTCTTCCAGCCCTTCGACCCTGACCATATCCGCTACCTGGAAGACAGCAGCCTCGGGATGGCTCGCACCGAGATCCGATGCCCGCGCTGTGACAGTCACCTGGGGCATGTCTTTCCCGATGGGCCGCCGCCGACCGGACAGCGCTACTGCCTGAACTCCATCGCCATGGTCTTCAGGGAGCAAGGTTGATCGGAATTGAAAAACGGGGCGCAGGCCCCGTTTTCTATTACTTCCCGCCGGTTACGCTCGAGACGTAATGCGCGACGGCCTTGATCTGCTCTTCCGACAGGCTCTCTTCGAACGCCGGCATGACACCAACGCCTTGGGTCACGGCCATTCTGACCTGCTCCTCGGTGGGTTTGAGGTCATCCAGGTTCGGGCCGACGGCACCGGCAGATCCGGCATCGGCGAGGGTATGACAGATGGTGCAGGAAGGTTGGGCTTCCTGGGTGAAGACTTGCTTGCCCTGGGTGGCAAGGTCATCGGCTGATACGTGGAGAGAAAAGGTCATCAGGCCGGCGATGGCCAATACAGCATTTTTGTTCATCTGGTATGAATCCGATAATGATAAGGGTGGGGCGACTGCTTCTCCCTGGTCAGCCGCCCCGGTTGGTCAGCTTACAGTGACTGTGACTCCGTGATCCTTCCAGCCATTGTGCCCGTAGCCACGCTCGTTTTCAGTGCGGCCTTCCGGCTGGCTGTTGCCATCGACATCGGTTGCCTTACTGACAATACGATGTTCGCCGGCGGAAAGATCGGCGGCCATCACAAACGGGCGCCAGGCATAGGGGCCCAGGTCCGGTCCGAGGAACTGGGCCTGTTTCCAGCTCTGGCCGCCATCGGTGGAAACTTCCACTTTCTCCAGTGATTTGGTGCCGCCGAAGGCCACACCATAGATCATGTTGCGGCCGGCGCGACCGGTTTCCAGGGGAGCGGTGACCCAGGATTTGACGTTCATCTCCCACATGGACGGCTGGTCAGGGGCTCCTTTCTTGCCCACGTCACGAATCCGATAGCCGGAGGCCTGGATCTTGGCGTCGGTCTGGCTTTCGGTAAAGGCCACGTTCTTGACGTATTTGACGTTGTTTACGCCATAGAAGCCCGGAACCACCATGCGCAGCGGGCCACCATGGGTCAGCGGCAGGGGCTCGTCATTCATCTCCCAGGCCAGCATGGCTGAGTCCAGGGCGTGCATCGGCACGGAACGTTCCACCATGATGGTCTTGGGATCGATACCGTCGGGCAGGGATTCGCCGCCGGTACTGGTGATGTATTTCATGCCGTCTGCAGGGCCGCCCAGGGCCTCGACAACGGTTTTCAGCGGAACACCGGTCCACATGACGCAACCTGCGGCGCCGACCGACCACTGGGTGCCGCTGGCGCCGTGGGGGAAGAAGGCCCGGCCATTACCGGAACACTGGAGCACGGATGCCACGGTGGTGACTCCCATGGTCTTGAGTTCGCCGATGGTCAGGGCGCGCGGATTTTTCACGCCCTGGATGTTCACTTCCCAGGCATCCCGGTCAGCGACGATGTCTTCGGACGGAGCTGGCAGGTTGTTGCGGACAAATAGGCGGTCGCTGGAGGTGATGACCCCCTGGCCGATGGCGCTGCGCTGGGTTTCCATGGTGTTGGCACTATGAAGAATGAGTGCGTTGCGTTCCTTCCAGGCCACGTAATCAGGGAGTGTTTTGGGTTCTTCAGCCCGAGCCAGTGGAGTGAAGCCCAACAGGCTCACCGCCGCCATGGCTCCAGCGCTGCCCAGCAGCATGGTTCTGCGTCCGGGGTTCTCGAGACCGGGGTCGTTGGGCCCCCGTTTCATCTCGGTCGGGTGTTTCATGGTGCCTCTCCTTTTTGGTCTTGTACGAAGGCATTGCCTTCCGCGGCCGGTGTGCCGCAGTTATATCCTTATTATTTATAGGCTGAGTTTGATAATTGATCAATGCAAATTTCCGCTGTTCTCCAGCGGCAACGGGACCGGCTATAATGCGCCGCTACTGGCACAGCCTGCTGAAAATACGACGCCCCGGAGAAGGACAGAGCAACCATGATCCGACTGAAACTGAATCCACTGACCGAATCCGCCACGCTCCTGCGCCGTGCCGGTGTGGTGCTCGGATCAGTGGGGCTGACGGCCCTGTATTCGGTTCTGATCCTGCTCCGGGCCCTGTTCGGCAAGCTCGATCGCCGGATCGTGGACCAGTATTGCCGGCAATGGTCGGCCGCGTTACTGCGGCTGGTGCGGGCCAATCTGACTGTTCGGGGAGCCGTGCCGGATTTCGGAGATGGCCGGCGGTACATCATCATGTGTACCCACGCCAGCCACTACGATATCCCGGTCAGTTTCGTCTCTTTGCCCGGCTCGATCCGCATGCTGGCGAAAAAGGAACTGTTCAGTATCCCTCTGCTTGGCCAAGCCATGCGGGCCGCCGAGTTTCCGTCGGTGGACCGTTCCAATCGGAACCGGGCCGTCCGGGATCTCGAGCACGCCCGGGGCATGATGGAAAGCGGTATCGTACTCTGGGCCGCGCCGGAGGGTACCCGTTCACCGGATGGTAAACTGCTGCCGTTCAAGAAAGGCTGTTTCCATCTGGCCCTGGATACCGAAGCGGTGATCGTGCCGGTGGCGATCCGGGGGATTCATCAGGTACTGCCGGCCCGAACCTGGCAGATCAACCTTGGCCAGCCGGTGGATGTGCGGGTTGGCGAGCCCCTGGATGTGGCGGGCAGATCCAAACAGGACCTGCCCGGGATCATGAGTGAGGTGCGTGGCAGGTTGGAAGACCTGCTGGGTGATGGCGAGGCCGAGTAAGCCGGCCCCGCTTGAGGTCAGGTGGCGGAGGTTCCTGCGGTTACCACGGTCGTGAGCAGGTAGCCGGTATAGGCGACGTAAACCAGCAGCAGCGCACCGCCATCGAACCGGGAAATCCGCTTGCGCCAGCCCGTCAGGCCGAAGCCCATGACCAGCAAGCCAACGGTCAGGGCGAGCATCAGCGTCCAGTCCCGGTACAGTACTTCCGGATCGACTTTCAGTGGCTCAATCGCGGCCGCAAGCCCAACCACGGCCAGGGTATTGAAAATTCCCGATCCCAGAATGTTGCCGAGGATCAGGTCATGTTCGTTCTTTTTCACCGCCGCCAAGGCCGAGGCCAGTTCCGGCAGCGAGGTGCCGATGGCCACGATGGTCAGGCCGATCACCAGATCACTGACCCCCAGACTCTGGGCAATGGTCACCGCGCCCCACACCAGGATCCGGGAGCTGACCACCAGAAGTACCAGGCCGACCACCAGCCACAGGATGGCGGATTTGAGCGGTATGGGGTGGGCGATGATCTCGGCATCGGTTTCCCCGCCCAGCGGGTCATCCTTGCCGCGGATGCCCTGAAAAATGGACCAGCCCATCACACCCGCGAATACCAGCAGCAGAACGGCGCCGTCCAGCCGGGTCAGATTGCCGTCGATCAGCTGGGACCCGGCGATCAGGGTCAGGATCACCAGCAGGGGCAGTTCCTTGCGGATCACCTGGGAATGCACCGCGATGGGTGCGATGACCGCGGTCAGGCCGACAATCAGGGCAATATTGGTGATGTTGGAGCCGTAGCCGTTACCCAGTGCCAGGCCGGGATTGCCATCGGCCGCCGCCATGGCCGATACCGCCAGTTCGGGCGCGGAGGTGCCAAAGCCGATGATCACCATGCCGATCAGCAGGGTGGGCATGCCCAGGTGCTTGGCGGTTGCCGCGGCACCTTCGACGAATTTGTCGGCGCTCCAGACCAGAAGTACCAGCCCGGCAATGATCGAGCCAAAAGCCATCAACATATCGAGTAAAGCCTCAGTTTATGAATCGTCCGAGCATGAATACCCCGGCATAGCCGAGGGTGTAAGCTGCGAGGAGGTGGGCAAGATACCGCATGTAGGCACCGAAGGTCAGCCCTTCGATCTTGCTCATGGCCACAATGCCCGCGGCGGAACCGATAATCAGCAGCGAACCGCCAACGCCGACAGCGTATGTCAACCCCATCCATTCTCCCGGCGTCATGGCGATGCCCGCTTTCAGCAGCGCCGCCGTCAGCGGCACATTATCGATAACCGCCGAGAAGATTCCCATCAGGTAATTGGCGTACAGCGGGGGGAGCAGATCGTAGATCGCCACGAGGGAATCCAGAGCGTGGATTTCCTTGAGCATGCCCACCAGCAGCAGGATGCCCAGAAAGAAGAGCAGGGTCTCGAATTCGATGACCCGGATGTATTCCAGGATCGGGTCCAGGTCCGAGTCGTTGCTCATGAATCGGGAGACCAGGAACATGATCGAGAGGCCGAACAGAAACGTGAGAACCGGCGGAATACTGAACAGGGCGTTGCCCGCGATGGTGCCCAGGATTGTTAACAAAAACAGGGCGCTGATCACCGCGTCCACCCGGCGCACCGGTGTGGTGTTTGATCGCAGCGTCACAGTGCCGGTCAGTCCCCTGGAGAGGAATACGGCGAGAATGAAAACCGTGATGGAGGCGGGGATGGCCAGGGTCAGCAAAGTCAGTATTTCCACCTTGTCCGCGAGGAAGATCATCAGTGTGGTGACGTCGCCGGTGATCAGCGAAACGCCTCCGGAGTTCACCGCAAAAACCACCAGAGTGACGAACTGGAGGCGCTTTTTCAGCTCCAGATTCAGGGACAGAATCAGGGAGCATGAGACTAAAGTGGCAGTTATATTGTCTGCTAAAGACGAGAAAATGAAACAGAACAGACCGGTCAGGAACAGCAGTCGCCGTTCGCTTACCTGCCTCGGCATGATCAGATAGATCACGTTCTCGATCATTCCCTTTTTATTCAGGTAGGCGACGAAGGTCATCGCCGCGACCAGAAACAGCCACAGCCCGGCGATTTCGGCAATGCTCTCCGTGAGTCCGGTGGTGACGGCCTGGGTCTCCTCGGGTGAGTCGCTGAACAGGAACAGCAACACCCAGGCCAGCGTGCCGAAAAACAGCGTAACCTTGGCTTTATTGACGTGGGTGATCTCTTCGAAGATGACTCCCAGAAGAGCCAGAACAGCAAGAATAATCAGAACAGTATCAAGAGCGGACATTGGGCACCCCGAAGTGGTGACTCTGGCAAGGCCTCAGGCCGGCCACAAAAAATACGCGCTGGATTGTAGACGTTTGACCCGGAAGGGGCCACTGTCCGTAACAGACACACAGGACCGGATGCATGCGGGCCGGGAGCCGGCAGGATCTCAACGGTTGACATTCGCAATTTATTATTTCGGCGAAAATCGGGATAATTGCGCGCAAATTCAGACCGGAAGCACACGGCAGCGTACTCTACCTGGCGCGTGACCGGCTTCCGACAGGCACCGCCGCTGATCGTGGTGGTGCAAAAAGGTTCATTACTAACCAGGGTACAAACCAATGGCCGTTAGACAGGCAGACGTAGTGCTGGTCGGCGGTGGCGTCATGAGCGCCACCCTCGGCATGATGCTCAAACAGCTCGATCCGTCGCTGGACATCGTCATGGTGGAGCGTCTTGACCACGTTGCCCATGAAAGCACGGACGGATGGAACAACGCGGGTACCGGTCACGCCGGCTACTGTGAACTCAACTACACCCCGGAAACCGACGATGGTGACGTGACCATCGATCGGGCGCTGAAGATCAACGCCCAGTTCGAGGTTTCCCTGCAGTTCTGGTCCTACCTGGTCGAACAGGGTGTTCTGCCAGACCCGAAATCCTTCATCAACCGTACCCCGCACCAGAGCTTTGTCTGGGGTGAGAAGGACGTGGCGTTCCTCAAGCGCCGCCATGAAAAGCTCAGTGCCCATCACCTGTTCCGGGAAATGGAATACACCGAGTCTCCGGACGTTCTCGAACAGTGGATGCCTCTGGTAGTCAACCACCGTGACCCCATGCAGCGTGTGGCCGCCACCCGGATCAATCACGGCTCGGATGTCGATTTCGGTTCCCTGACCCGCAGCATGGTGGAATGGCTGGAAACTCAGGACAATTTCGAACTGATGCTCAGTTGCCCCGTGCATTATATCGACCAGCGCGACAACGGCCGTTGGAAAGTGCGCGTGAAGAACCAGAAAACCGGCGAACTGACCAAGCTGGAAGCCGGCTTCGTGTTCCTCGGTGCAGGCGGCGGAGCCCTGCCGCTGTTGCAGAAATCGGGCATCGAAGAAGCCCGGGGTTACGGCGGTTTCCCGGTCAGCGGCCAGTGGCTGGTGTGTGGCAAACCGGATATCGTTGGCCAGCACAACTCCAAGGTTTACGGCAAGGCTCCGATCGGCGCGCCGCCGATGTCGGTGCCGCACCTGGACACCCGCATCATCAATGGCGAACCGGCGCTGCTGTTCGGACCGTTTGCCGGATTCACCACCCGTTTCCTGAAGCAGGGCTCCATCTTCGACCTGATCGGCTCGGTACGCACCACCAACCTCAAGCCGATGCTGTCGGTGAGCAAGAGCAATATGGATCTGACCCGGTACCTGATCGGCGAGGTGTTCCAGTCCCACAGCGACCGTGTTGCCTCGCTGCGTAACTTCTTCCCGGATGCCCGGGAGGAGGACTGGAAATTGCAGATGGCCGGCCAGCGGGTGCAGATCATCAAGCAGACCGATGACGGCGGCGGCAAGCTGGAATTCGGTACCGAGATCGTTGCGGCCAAAGACGGCACTCTGGCGGCCCTGTTGGGTGCCTCCCCGGGCGCCTCCACAGCGGCCAACGCCATGCTCGATGTGCTCGAGCGCTGTTTCCCGGAAAAACTGAAAAGTGCCCAGTGGCAGGAACGCATCCGGGATCTGGTGCCGTCCTACGGTCAGTCCCTGGTGGACGACGAGGCACTGCTGAACAAGGTGCGTGAGCGGACGCTCTCGACCCTCAAGCTCGCCTGATATAGCCAATCGGTATAAAAGCCGCTGAAAGCGTGGCGGATAGTGGGGCTCCCTGCTGTCCGCCACGCTTTTTTTTGTGGCGCCGCCTGCTTCCCGGTTGCAATGCTCTCCATGAAGCCTAGGGTTAATAGACACCCAGTGGAATAAGGAGAGAGCCTATGAGTGAGCACCAGTATGATCCCGACAAGGGGTATGTCGCGCTGCTCGGATGGAGTCTGAACGCCGTGGAGGCAGCGGACAAATTTGACCGCCGATATGTCGTCGTGGCTCCGGACTGGGCAGAGGCCTATTGCGAGGAGCACAAGATTCCCTACGTGCCCTGGAATTTCGAGAGGCTGAACGATCGCTCCTTTGAAATCGCCCAGACCCTGAAAGAAATGGGTGTCGATGTTGCCATTCCATTGTTTGAGGAAACCGTCGAATGGGCGGGCGCCATCAACTCGGTACTGATGGATAAACCGAGGCTGTTTGGTCAGGCCATGCTGCTTCGGGACAAGGCATTGATGAAACGCCGTGCCCAGCTGGGCGGCATCCGCGTCGGTATTTTCGAGGAGGCCCACGACCGTGACGATGTCATCCGTTTCCTGAAACGGGTGAATCAGACCCTGCTGAAACTGGACGGCGACCCGAACGACCCTATTCACCTCAAGGCCTTCGACAAGGCCGGTTGTCTCGGTCACCGGGTGATCCGCACCCCGGACGAGGTGGATACCATCCCGGATGAAGAGTTCCCGGTGCTGATGGAGTCTCACCTGGATGGCTGGGAATTTGCCGTCGAGGCCTGGATTCATAACGGCAAAATCCGATTCCTGAACATTTCCGAGTATGTCACTCTCGGCTACTCGGTGTTCGTGCCGGCCACGCCGGACCTGGAGAAATACCGGGAGCAAATCACCAGGGAAATCGAAAAGCTGATCAAGACCTTTGATATCGACTTCGGCTTTGTCCATCCCGAGTACTTTGTCACCAGTGACGGCACCATGTACTTCGGTGAGGTGGCCTATCGCCCGCCCGGCTTCAAGGTCTTCGAGTTGCTCGAGCGGGCCTATGGCTTCAATGCCTACCAGGGCATGATTCTCGCCTTCGATCCGAAAACCACGGAAGAGGAAATTACCGCTTTCTTCCCGAAGGAGGTGGTCGATGCCAAGGGCTACGCCGGATGCTTCGGGGTCTATCCGCGCCGCCGGGTGGTCAGCCGCCTGGAAATGCCCGAGGAGACCGAGAACGACGACTACTTCGAAAGCCACGAGCTCACGCCGCCGGTGGAGGAAACCGTCACCAAACGGACCGCGTTCGGGACGCATTGGGGGCTGGTCTATTTCTTCGGTGATGATCCCTATCGGATGCGGGATCTGCTGAAACATCAGGAAGAGCTCGATTTCTATGTATAATCGGGAGAGCAATCAATAACAAACGGGTTTGGCGCAGGCCCTCAGGAGAACGTCGTTTGAGCGATCACCAACCGGGCAGTGCAGCACCGGCGGTCAACATGGACAAGCTGGTGCAAAGACTTGATGAGTCGATCCAGGCTCTGGAAGAAAGCCGGCCCTTTGCCAGGGCCGGCAAGCTCCCGCGGGTATTTGATATTGCCCGCCGGGTGCTACTGCAGCCGGATGGCTGCCGGGTAATCGAAGAACGGGCTCAGCGGCTGGAGCAGGCCGGGGTCTTCGCCGGCACCGACTGGGCCGAGCCGGGTATCCTGCTGCCATCGCTGACCACCCACTCCCTGCAGAGCCCGATTGCCGATACCGTGGTGGTGGAAGCCATCAGCGAATTGCGCCTGCTGGCCGTCGCCAGAGGCCTCTACCTGCATCCGTCGGTCTCGGCGGAACAGGCCCATCACTACCTGACCCAGGTCCTTGCGATCAATCTCGGCCTGCTGTTCGGCATGACCGGTGAAGCGGAACGAGAGCAGGGCAAACTGGCGCTGATCAGCCAGTCCGTTGTGCAGTACGTGGCGGAACATATTGGGTACGAACATGTGATCGACAGCCTGATCGAGGAAATCTGGCGCATCCTGCAGCAGCGGCCGATACAGGTAACCGATGTTCGGCGGATGATCACTCAGATCGCCCTGTGCCGGGCCGACCCGAACGCCGACCTCGGCAGCGCCGGTCGGGGCGCGGATCGCCTGATCTCCGCCCTTTACGGTCCGACCCGGGCCTGCAGCGAGGACCCCGGTACCGTGGTCTATGAGCAACGCCTCGACTCCATGGATGCCCAGGCCCTCCAGAATGAAGCCACCGGCTTCGCCCGATCGATGCATGACACCGGTCTGGTGTCGCCGTATCACGCCACTTTCGTGCGTTTTATTCTGGAAGACCAGGACGCGCTTCTGAGCGAGGCCCTCGGGCTCTCCAGTACCGGCCGCGACTGCCTGCTGTGTTACCGGGAGTTGGTCCATACCCTGATCCGGGAGGGCATTTTCCCCGGGACTGCCCAGGGTCTGTATGGCCTGGCCCTGATGTTGGAACGGGGTATTCTGTACCAGCCGCCGGTGGCTCCCGCGCTCTGGCGCCAGGTCCGTTTGTCCCTGTGCCCGGAGGCCCGGGAACGCCTGCAGCTGGCCTATGGCTATGAGCCGCAGCCGGCGGCGTGGCTGATCCAGGGTGTGTTGAACATGTTGGGCCAGCCCATGGGTGTTGGCCAGGGCAACAACCCCACCTGCCAGTCGGCCCGGGCCCTGTCTATGTGGGCCTACAATGATCCGGACTACCTGCTGCAGATGGTGGCCTGGGCGGCCCGGGACAATGAAATCATCATGCACTTCGAGGGCAAACCGGTGTCCTCGGCGCACAGTGCCGGCGGTGTCGCCTCGGAAGTCACCCTCGATCTCGACCCGGTGTCCCTGGTGGTGGTGCCGCACCTGGACCGCATCTACGCCGAAATGGGGCGGCTCTGTGCCGACCGCGAGGGCGACCCGCACCGATGGGTGAACCCGGAGTTCCATGGCTGGTCCGCCGGTCGTGGATTCGCCATCAACGTGGATGTGGAGACCGGCAAGCTGGATGATCCGGAAGGCTTTATCCGCCATTTCTACGCCAGCTACCATCCCTACTACAATGGCAATCAGCCTCTGATCCACCCCCAGCCCGCCGGTATTGCGGTCACCGACAGTGCCGCCCGGTTCATCGGCTGGCACGCAATCACCATTCTGCGGGTGGCGCTGGACCCGGAAGGGCGGATGCGGGTCTATTTCTTCAATCCCAACAACGATAGCGGCCAGAACTGGGGCGATGGTGTGCGGGTGAGCACCGCCGGCCATGGCGAGCGTTTTGGTGAGTCGTCGCTGCCGTTCGAGCAGTTCACATCACGGCTCTATATCTTCCACTTTGATCCTCTGGAGCGCGGAGAGCCGGCAGATGTCAGCCGAGAAGAGCTGAGCCGGGTGCTTGATGCCATCTACCGGAGTTGGGGTGTGGACCGGGTGCCCTCGGACAGCCTCCAGGCAGAACCTCCCCGGACTGACTAAGCACCTGCAGCGGGCAAAAACAATGCTATGCTCGGGGTCACATCGGTCTGACGGAGAGCCAGAGTATGACCAACGGGCAAGCCAAGCCGGGTAACGGGGCAGAACTGTTCATCCGGGCCCTGGAGAACGAAGGCGTCAAGTACATCTTCGCGGTTCCGGGCGAGGAGAACCTGGATCTGCTGGAAGCACTCAGGAGCAGTGATATCCAGTTGATCCTGAACCGGCACGAACAGGCCGCGGGCTTTATGGCTGCCACCTATGGCCGTCTGACCGGCCGGGTCGGGGTCTGCCTCTCCACCCTCGGGCCGGGCGCCACCAACCTGGTGACCGCGGCCGCCTATGCCCAGCTCGGTGGCATGCCCATGATGATGATTTCCGGGCAGAAGCCGATCAAATCCTCCAAGCAGGGGCTGTTCCAGATCCTGGATGTGGTCGACCTGATGCGGCCACTGACCAAATACACCCGCCAGATCTCCAACGCCAATACCATCCCGGCCAAGGTCCGGGAAGCGTTTCGTCTGGCCTCCGAGGAGCGTCCGGGTGCGGTGCACCTGGAATTGCCGGAGGACATTGCTGCCGAGGCGCCTGAAGCGGTCACCCACATCTTCGCACCCAGTGATGCCCGGCGACCCTCCGCCAGCCAGAAGAGCCTGGAGATTGCCTGCGACATGCTTCGTGAGGCGAAGCACCCTTTGATCATGATTGGCGCGGGGGCCAACCGGAAGCGGGTCTCCCAGGCGCTGATCCACCTGGTCAACACCACCAACATACCGTTCTTTACCACTCAGATGGGCAAGGGCGTGGTGGATGAGCGTCATCCCCGCTACCTGGGCAATGCCGCCCTCTCGGCCGGAGACTTTGTGCACCGGGCTATCGACCACGCCGACCTGGTGATCAACGTCGGTCACGATGTGGTCGAAAAACCGCCGTTCTTCATGCAGCCGGGTGGCAAGAAGGTCATCCACGTGAACTTCTCCGGCGCCGATGTGGATCCGGTTTACTTCCCCCAGCACGAGGTGGTCGGGGACATTGCCAACAGTGTCGAGTACATGGCGGAGCACTGTGGTATCTGCCACAACCATGATTTCACCCGGTTCATGGAGGTGAAGGCTGCCGTTGACCGGCACCTGCGGGACCAGGCTGAGAATGACCGCTTTCCGGTAATCCCCCAGCGCATTGTTCACGACGTGCGGGCGGTGATGCCCGAAGACGGCATCATTGCCCTGGATAACGGTATGTACAAACTCTGGTTTGCCCGTAACTATCCGGCCTACGACAACAACACCGTTCTGCTGGACAACGCCCTGGCTTCCATGGGGGCCGGCCTGCCCAGTGCCATGATGGCCTCCATGCTGTATAAGAATCTGAAAGTGATGGCCATCTGTGGTGATGGTGGCTTCATGATGAACAGCCAGGAACTGGAGACAGCGGTCCGGCTGGACCTGAATCTGGTGGTGTTGATCATCAATGACAGCGCCTATGGCATGATCAAGTGGAAACAGGCTCAGGAAGGGCTGGCCGATTTCGGTCTGGATTACCGTAATCCGGACTTTGTGACATACGCTGAATCCTATGGCGCCACCGGTCACCGGGTTTCGCGCACCGAGGACCTTCGTCCGACCCTCGAGCGCGCGTTGGCCGCCGGCGGGGTGCACCTGGTCGATGTGCCTGTGGATTACAGCGAAAACCGTCGGGTGTTTGACGAGGAACTGGCGGAACTGACCAGCAGGCTTTAGCGTTGTATCATCGCGATCGATTTGACCTAAGGATTTACGCAATGATGTTTTCCCGACTCCCATGGCTGGCGTTGGTCGCCGGTCTTTTGTTGCTTGCCGGTTGCAGCAAGCCCGAAACTCCCCAGGAAGTGGCGGCCGCGTTCTGGCAGGCCATGGCCGAAAACGACGCCGGTGATGTGGTGGCGTTCTCCACCCTGACGGATGAAAAACAGTTTGATGCCTACAAGCGGGACTGGACCAACGCGGTTCCCTCCTTCGGCCGGGTGGTGATCGAGGAGCGGGAAGCCACCATCGTTACCCGCTTGCCGACAGAGGAAGGTTCTGATGGCGAACGGTTGGAATTGGAGACTTTCCTCGTGTCGACGGCCGAGGGGTGGCTGGTGGATTACCAGCGTACCGGCGACGCCATTCTCAACCCGTCCCCATTCAGTGGCCTGATGGGCCAGATCAACAGTCTGGGTGAGAAACTCTCCGCCAGCTTTGCCCGCTCTTCTGACGACCTGGAAGCCCGCATGAACGAACTGTCCCGGGACCTCGAGGCCTACTCCGACGAGCTCCGGATCCGGGCTGAAAACGCCATGGAAGACTTCGCCGAGGCGCTCCAGGAGGCGATGAAAGACCTGGAGGAGTCCCTGAACGAATCCCTGGAGGATAACGATCAGGCGCCCCAGGAAGACCGGATAATCCTCGAGCAGGCCTCGCGGGATCTCGATCAGAAAGCCGAGGCGCTGGATGAGCCGACGGCGGAACATCTGGCCGAGGCAACCCGGGCCGTTGCCGAAGCCGGAGAGAGCCTGTCCCGTCTGAGCAGCGAGACCTGGGCAGATTACCGTGATCAATGGGAGGCGCGGCTAGACGACATCCGTGCCGACACAAAAGCCTTTTTCGAGGACCTGGGCCAGCGCTGATCGCTGGCCCCATGATCAACTCGGTCCGGGGTTCAGAAGAACAGGGTGATGCCGGAGGACAGCTCGATGTTATGGGTCAGCTGGGATTCGCGAATCAGGTCGCTGTTGAACATGTGGTCCCGGAAGTCCACGTGCACCGTCAGCCAGT
>JABURI010000062.1 GCA_014762755.1 Marinobacter sp. | reverse complement strand
AACGGCAAGATCAACAAGGGCGAAAGCATCCGCGTGTTCCCGCTGTCCAACTGGACCGAGCTGGATATCTGGCAGTACATCTACCTGGAAAACATCGAGATCGTCCCGCTGTATTACGCTGCCAAGCGCCCCGTGGTTGAGCGCGACGGCACCCTGATCATGGTGGACGACGACCGCATGCCGCTGAAGGAAGGTGAAGAGCCGATGATGAAATCCGTGCGTTTCCGCACCCTCGGCTGCTATCCGCTGACCGGTGCCATTGAATCCGAGGCGGATACCCTGCCGGAGATCATCCAGGAAATGCTGCTGGCCACCAGCTCCGAGCGCCAGGGCCGGGTCATTGACCACGACTCCGCCGGATCGATGGAGCAGAAGAAGCGCGAGGGGTATTTCTAATGTCGCATTCATCCGATCTCATCGCCGAAGACATCCAGGCCTACCTGAAACAGCACGAAAACAAGGAACTACTGCGCCTGCTCACCTGCGGAAGCGTCGATGACGGCAAGAGCACCCTGATCGGGCGCCTGCTCCACGACACCAAGATGATCTATGAAGACCACATGGCCAGTCTCAAGAGCGATAGCGCCAAGATGGGCACCACCGGCGAGAAGCTGGATCTGGCCCTGCTGGTGGACGGTCTGCAGGCGGAGCGGGAACAGGGCATCACCATTGATGTGGCCTACCGCTATTTCTCCACCGACAAGCGCAAGTTCATCATCGCCGACACCCCGGGCCATGAGCAGTACACACGCAACATGGCGACCGGCGCGTCCACGGCACAGCTGGCGATCCTGATGATCGACGCCCGTCACGGCGTGCTGACCCAGACCCGCAGGCATTCCTACATCGCCTCCCTGCTGGGCATTCGCCACATTGTGGTGGCGGTGAACAAGATGGACCTGGTGGATTTCAGCGAAGAGCGCTTCAACGAGATCAAAGACGAGTACCTGGCCTTTGCTGCCAAGCTGGGCCTGAAGGACATTCGCTTCGTGCCCATCTCCGCCCTGGAAGGCGACAACGTGGTGAACAAGAGCGAAAACACGCCCTGGTTCACCGGCCAGCCACTGATGGAGATTCTGGAAACCGTCGAGGTATCGCGCGACAAGAACCTGGAGCACTTCCGCTTCCCGGTGCAATACGTCAACCGCCCGGACCTCAATTTCCGGGGCTTCTGCGGCACCGTCGCCTCCGGCGTCATCCGCCCCGGCGACAAGGTCATGGCTCTGCCGTCCAGGCGCACCAGTGCGGTCAAGGACATCGTGACCTTCGATGGCAAGCTGGATGAAGCCTACATCGACCAGGCCGTGACCCTGACCCTCGAGGACGAAATCGACGTCAGCCGGGGCGACATGCTGGTCAAAGTGGACGACGAACCGGAGGTCGCGAACCGCTTCAACGCCAACATTGTCTGGATGACTGACGCGCCCCTGGAGACCGGGCGGCTGTATGACATCAAGCTCGGGCCCACGTTCACCTCCGGGACAGTGAAGAGGATTCATCACCAGACCGATGTGAACACCCTGGACCAACAGGCCAGCCCGAGCCAGCTGGCCCTGAACGAGATCGGCCTGTGCGAGCTGACCCTGAACCAGCCGATCGCGTTTGATGCCTACCAGCGTAACCATGCCACAGGCAGCTTCATCGTCGTCGACCGCCTGACCAACGTGACTATCGGAGCGGGCATGATTGCCGGCCTCGCAGACGGAGCCGAATCCCTGGATCCGGTGACTGCGGAGGAACGCCAACGCCGCCTGGCCCAGAAACCGGCCATCATTGCCTGCAACGGCAAACAGGCCCCTGCCCTGGCGTTGGCGGTGGAACGCGCGCTGTTCGATCAGGGCAAGACGGCGGTGGTGCTAAGCGAGGAGAGCGCTGGCGATGCCGACGAGCGCCGCCGGACCGCACAATTGCTGACGGCCCATGGCCTGGTTGCAATTGCGGTAAACTTGGGCACTGATATTGCCAATGCAACGGCCAGTGCCGACTCCGAGGCAGAGATCCCCGGAGTGGTCGGTGAATTGGTGCAGGAGCTGGTTCGGAGCAAGCGGATCTGAAAGTGGGGTCAGATGAAAGCTTTCATCTGACCCCGAATTTACCGCGAGCACCGGATTCCCACCCCAGGGGTCTGAAGAAAACCTTCTTCTGACCCCGCCTTCATGGCTACAATGCACAGCCCCGAGCGGCGTAATACCCTCGGGGTTTTGTCGTTTCATCAACCGGGGAACAACACGTCATGGCCATCAAACACCTTCGCACCGCCTTTGCCAGCCAGTACCAGCCGGGCCAAGCCGCCCGTCTCAACAGCGGTGAGGCCCTGCAGGAACCCGGTGGCGATTACGAGGCCCTGCACAAGCAGATGAAGCGCCTGTTCAACAGCAAGCCAGGCAAGAAGTACGGCCGTTTCTCCGAGGATCTGGGCGAATGCCCGTTCAGCAGCTGGCTCAAGGATTATCGGGAAGACAAGCAGAGTTTCGGCGCCATGACCGACCGCCTGTTCGGGCAGTGGCAGGAACTGCTTACCGGCTGCCAGGAAGAGTTCGACGGTCACCTCATGATCGTGCACGAGGCTCTCGCCGACGCCGAGGTGGTCTACCTGCTGATTGTCGAAACTGATAGCGCCATGCGCTTTGACGGTAACCAGGTCCTGGACGCCACCGACGTTCTCAGCCTGTCACGCCTGAACCTGGCGGTACGCATCGAACTGGATGACTGGCTGGGAGAGAGCGGCAGCGAGAACTACCTCACCCTCGTCCACGGCCGTGGCACCGGCGAGCCGGGCGAACTGTTCATCCGGCTGTGCGGCTTCACCAACAACGTGGACGTGGAAAAGGAAACCATGACTTTCCTGGATGCCGTGGAAGCATTCGCCAAAACCTCCGAACCGGAAAAGGCCGGCGAAGTCCGCTCCCGCGCCTATGAATTCTGCAAGGAGCAACACGCGCTGGGCGAGCCGGTGGAGATCGAGGCACTGTCGGGCTACCTGGACGAGAGCGAGCCCCAACGCTTCAAGGAATTTGCCAGCCAGAATGCCGAACTGCCGGAGACCGGGGTGCTGCATCCGGATCATCGCAAGGTGAAGAAACTGGTGCGTATTGCCGGGTCTGGCGGGGGGATGAGTGTGTCGTTTTCCTCGGATCTGGTGAACCAGGCGGTTTATTACGACCGGGACAAGGATGCGTTGACGATTACCCGGCTGCCGAAAGCGTTGCGGGAGCAGTTGCAGAGGTATCTGGAGGCTCGTGAGGAGTGACGGTGAAGATGGGGTCAGATGAAAGCTTTCATCAGACCCCTGAGTCGGATTGCAGCCTTGGTGGTTAAGTTGGGGTCAGAAGAACGAGTTCTTCTGACCCCGGAGCTTCACGCCAGGTGCGGGTGGCGTTGCTTTCGGACTGCCTTCATCCACCCCACCCCGTCGACCAGCTCCCCGGTTTCCGGGTCAATGGGCGGGTACGGCAGGTTGCGGTCGTCGCAGTAGCGCTTCACCGTCGGCTGGCACCAGCAGAACAGCAGGCGGTTATAGTCCTCATCGGGCAACCGCCGCTGCTCGAACATCCCCGCTAGCTTTCGTTGCCGCTGGGCCTCGGACAGGATTATGGCGCAGGCCGAGGACACGTTCAGGGATTCCACCATCCCCATCATCGGAATCACAATATGTTCATCCGCCTGATCCGCCGCGGATGAACTGACTCCATCCACCTCGTTACCCATAATCACGGTGCAGGGCACGGTGTAATCCCCCTCCCGGAAGTCCACCGCCCGGTCGGAAAGCTGGGCCGCATACAGCTTGTGCCCCTGCGCCTTCAGATCCGCGACGGCATCGTCCATGGTCGGATGAGTATGGGTAGTCACCCAGTTGTAACTGCCGCCCGCCGTCTTTCGGAACGCCCGGAAGCCCTCCTTCGGCCAGACCACGTGCATGTTGGCCAGGCCAAACGCGTCGCAGGAGCGGATGATGGCCGACAGGTTCCGGGGCTTGTGGACCTGGTCGGTCAGCACACGGAGGTCCGGTTGGCGGGTGTTCAGGGTTTGTTTTATTCGGGCGAGGCGTTCGGGAGTCATGTTTAGTCGGTTTATCTGTTCATAACTGCAGGATATCTACTGAGCCTATCCGACGGGATTACTCCGTGGCACGGGAAGGGCTTGGCGGTGGGCTTTCCAAAACTGTGCGGAGCCAAGGATGGCGGAGCTCAAGCGTCACATGGACGTGCCGAAGGAGCGGGTTTTGGAAAGCCCACCGCCAAGCCCTTCATGCACCCAAAGCATGGAGCCCGGAGATAATACCACATAGAAACTAGCGACAAGCCGAGACAATGGTGGTTGAAGAATAATCACCCCGTTATAAT
>JABURI010000155.1:10077-36051 GCA_014762755.1 Marinobacter sp. | reverse complement strand
GTGCCGGTACTTATGGGGTATTTCATTCGAGGCAAGGTGCTGCCGGAGCACAAGAACCCGGTAAACCGGGTGCTGGTCGGTGCCTACATGCCGGTGTTGAAGCTGGTTCTCCGATTCCCGAAAACGACGGTCATGGCCGCGTTGTCGGCCCTGATAATAGGTCTTTGGCCAGCCACCAGGATCGGCAGTGAATTCATTCCGCCGCTGGATGAAGGCGATCTGATGTATATGCCGACCACCTATCCGGGGATCTCCATCGGTAAGGCAAGGGAATTGCTCCAGCAAACGGACAAGCTGATTGCTACCTTGCCTGAAGTCGAAACCGTCTTTGGCAAGGTGGGGCGGGCGGATACGGCTACCGACCCGGCGCCGTTGACGATGATCGAGACGTTTATCCAGCTGAAGCCGCGGGGTGAATGGCGGGAGGGGATGACCACCGAAAAGCTCAAGCAGGAGCTGAACGCCCTGGTTCGCTACCCGGGGGTAACCAACGCCTGGGTCATGCCGATCATCACTCGCATCGATATGTTGGCAACGGGTATCAAGACGCCGGTTGGCATCAAAGTGGCTGGTCCCGACCTTGCCATTATTCAGGAGATCGGCAAGCGCCTTGAGGAAATAATGGGGGACATACCCGGCACGGCTTCTGTGTATTCAGAACGGGTCGCCGGTGGCCGTTACATCAAGGTTGATATCGACCGGGAGCGATCAGCTCGCTACGGGCTTAATATTGCCGATGTCCAGCAGGTAGTGGCCTCTGCTATTGGTGGCATTAATGTGTCGCGGACCATAGAGGGGCTGGAGCGCTATCCTATCAGCCTCAGATACCCGGAGGATTACCGGGATTCCCCTGAGAAGCTGGAGCAACTCCCCATCGTGACCGCATCGGGGCAGCGAATTGCCCTGGCGGATGTGGCCAGTATCCAGGTGGAAGATGGTCCACCTGCCATCAAGAGCGAAAATGCTCGCCTGAACGGCTGGACCTTTGTGGATATTGAAGGCGTTGATGTAGGTACTTATGTTGAGCAGGCCATGGCTATCGTGAGTGACGAGCTTGATCTCCCGGCCGGCTATTCGGTGACATGGTCCGGCCAGTACGAATACATGCTTCGTGCCAAGGAAAAACTGACCTAAGTGGTGCCGCTGACGCTGGCGATCATTGTCATCCTGCTGTTCCTGAACTTCCGCCGTTTTGCAGAGGTGGCGATCATCATGGGCACGTTGCCATTCGCTATGATCGGTGCTATCTGGCTGATGTATCTGCTCGGCTACAATTTTTCGGTGGCGGTCGGTGTCGGCTTTATTGCACTCGCGGGGGTTGCCGTGGAAATCGGTGTGATCATGCTGGTGTATCTGAACCAGTCGTACCAGGCAATGCTGGAAACCTGCGAACGCAAGGGCCTGGCCCCGCGGCGGGAGACGCTCCGCCATGCGGTGCTCCACGGTGCCGGCCTGCGGGTGCGGCCGGTGATGATGACGGCTGCCGCCATTATTGGGGGGCTGGTACCTATCATGATCGGTCAGGGAACCGGTTCAGAAGTCATGGGAAGGATTGCCGCACCGATGGTTGGGGGAATGATCAGTGCGGTAGTTCTGGCACTGCTGGTGATTCCTGTGGGGTTCTATCTGTGGCGCGCCAGAGGTTTGAGTCATGACTGAGAGCTCTGGCCTGGTCCGGCCACGGAGGGGCCGGATCAGTTTTTTGAGTGAGATCAATTCGTCGCCATGTCAGCCAGAAAATTCAGTTTGAATTCAGCTCTTGAGCGCTAAATGGGAATGAATGTTCTGACCCACGCGATGGAGAATGATGATGGTTTCAATCAGAAAGCTTGCAGCATGTACCATTCTGGCGGCCGCTCCTGTCTGGGCATTTGCCCATGGTGAGCAGGGAAGCTGGCAGGGCCATGGACCCGGAATGATGATGGACCAGGATCAGATGCAGCAAATGCAGCAGAACTGGTCGCGCATGAACGAATTCAACCGGAGGATGCCGGGGGCCGGTTCTCCGGAGGAGCGCCAGCGCTTGCTCGAAGACCACTGGGAGGCCATGGAGGAGCAGATGGAGTTGATGCACCGTGGCATGATGGGCCCGGGCATGATGGGAGGCTCCGGCGGGATGATGGGCGGTAACCAGGGCCAGGGCATGATGAACAATCAACCTGGCCAGGGTAATCGCCAGGGCAATGGCGCCGGCATGTCACCCGATCAGCGTTTGCAGTTCATGGAGCAACGCATGGACCAGATGCAGTTGATGATGGAGCAAATGCTGCAGCATCAGAGGCAACTCAACCGGAATTGATCGTCATTGACCAAAATTGATCTGTGTACCCCTGCCGGTTGACGGTTGTGCTAGCGTAGAAGCTATCGTTTATCTTTTCGGGAAATAACGGAGGCTTTTGTGCTGGAACGGCTGCAACGCCGGTTGGGGCTGCAGACCATACCGGGGGTGTTCTTCACCTCAGCCGGGGTGGCCACGCTGTTTGTCGCCCTGGCGGTGCCCTTGGACCAGGCCGTTGCCGAGTATTTTGGCCTGCTGACCGGCTGGGTAGCCCGCAATCTGGGCTGGTTCTACATTCTTGCGGTCACCTCTCTTCTGATTTTCCTGCTGGGTCTGGCGGTCAGCCGCTACGGCACTATTCGCCTTGGTGGTGATGACAGCCGGCCGGATTATTCCAACTTGACCTGGTTCACCATGCTGTTTGCCGCCGGCATTGGCACCATCCTGATGTTCTGGGGTGTGGCGGAACCGGTTTCCCATTTTGCCAATCCGCCGTTCGAAGGCGTACAGCCGGGTTCCGAGCGGGCAGCCAGTGATGCCATGACCGTGGCGCTGTACCACTTCGGGCTGCACACCTGGACCATCTTTGCCATGCCGGGCCTGGCCATCGGTTACTTTGCCTACCGTCACAACCTGCCCATGCGCATCAGTAGCCTGTTCTACCCGATTCTCGGGGAGCGGGCCTTTGGGCCCTGGGGCTGGGCGGTGGATGTGACTGCCGTGCTCGGCACTTTGTTCGGCGTGGCCACGTCTTTAGGGCTGGGAACTTTACAGCTCAACAGCGGGTTGAGTTATCTGTTTGGCGTACCATCCACCGGTCTGGTACAGGTCATCCTGATTGCCGTGATTGCCAGCATTGCCGCCACGTCGGTGGCGTTGGGGCTGGATAAGGGCGTGCGCCGGCTGTCCCAGCTCAACATCCTGCTGGCGATGGTCTTGCTCGCCTTTGTGGTGACTGTTGGGCCAACGGTCTTCATCGCCGAGGGCATGGTCCAGAGTGTGGGGGATTATTTTGATGCCTTGCCCTGGCTGGCATTCTGGACGGAAACCTTCAAGGAGACCGACTGGCAACGGCAGTGGACCCTGTTCTACTGGGCCTGGACCATCTCGTGGGCGCCTTACGTCGGCATCTTTATTGCCCGGATTTCCCGGGGCAGGACCATCCGGGAATTTGTCGGCGGTGTGCTTTTCGCCCCTACCGCTTTCACGCTGGTGTGGTTCGGGATTTTCGGCTTATCTGCCATCCAGGTAGAAATGAACGGCACGGTGGCGCTGGCGGAGCAGGTGCAGCAGGATCCCTCCGTGGCCATTTTCGCCTTTCTGGAGGCCTTTCCTCTGGCGGAAGCCGCTTCGGCGCTGAGTGTGGTCATTATTGTGATCTTCTTTACCACCTCCTCGGATTCCGCCTCGCTGGTGATCGATCTGCTGACCCGTCGGGACGATCAGCCCTCCCTGGTGCGCCAGCGGATTTTCTGGGCGGCGGCCCAGGGTGTGATCGCCGCCACGCTGCTGCTGGCCGGCGGGCTGGATGCACTGCAGAACGTGATTACCTCCCTGGGCCTGCCGTTCTGCATTTTGCTGATTTTCATGGCTGTGTCGCTGTTCCGCGCATTGAGGGCGGATTACCGTGGCTACAGTGTGGAAGCCCTGGTCAGGGGACGAGCCTTCCCGGAAGTGGAGGCCAACGCCGAAACCAAACAGGAGAACGAGTATGTATCGGAAGCTGCTGATCGCCATTGATCCGGAAGACGACGGCGAGGGCAAACGTGCCCTGGAGGCTGCCGTGGATCTCCTGGCCGAGGACGGTGAGCTCCACCTGGCCAGTGTCTACAGTCCCGGTGGTGGCGGATTCTTTCCCCATGTCACCGAGGAGGCGCCGGAGCAGAAGGAGGCCGAGGTTCGCGAGATGCTGGATCTGCTGGCCCGCAAGTACCTGCCCCTGAACCGGAACGCCAGTTTTCATGTGGTGGCGGGCACCGCCGGAGACAAGCTGGTGGGGCTGGCCGGCCAGTTGTGTGCAGATCTGATGATCCTGGTATCCCGGGGCAGCAGCGGTCACTGGCCCCTGCGCCGGGCCACCGTGGAGTATGTGTCGGTGAATGCGCCTTGCCCGGTGCTGGTGTTGCCGTCGCTGGAGAAGGCCGAGCCCGAATCGAAGGAAGACGAGCAGGGCTGATCAGTCGAACAGCGATAACTGGTCAGTCTGTGGTTCGTCCCCGGCTGGCTTGGGCCGCTTCTGCACCGGCCCCTTACGGCTGCCGTGGCAGCTCAGTACCCGGTTCGTTTCGGTCTGGCTGACGTGCCGCTTCCGGAAGTCGCCGACGGCCTTGCGCGCGGCCCGGGCCGCCTGTTCATGGTCGCACACCGGGCTGATATAGGTGTTGCCCCCGTAGCGTTGCTTCTGCGACGGCGTCATCAGCCAGGGCGTATGGATCATCTTCGCCGGCACACCGGCCAGCTCCGGCAGCCAGCGGCGAATGAACTCTCCCTCCGGGTCCAGCTTCTGGCTCTGAAGGACCGGATTGTAGATGCGTAGCCCGTTGATGCCGGTCAGCCCGGACTGCATCTGCACCTGGGGGTAATGGATGCCGGGTTCAAAATCCGTGAATTGCCGGGCCAGGTGCAGGGCCGGATCCCGCCAATGCAGCCATAACTGGTAACTGGCCACCGCCATCAGCATCGCCCGCATCCGGAAATTAATCCAGCCGGTGTGGTGTAGGGCACGCATGCAGGCATCCACCAGTGGCCAGCCGGTCTGACCCTCCTGCCACCGCTGTAATCGCTCGGTATCGTTCGGGCCGTTTTTCAGGTTCTCCAGTTCCCGATGCATGGCACGGAACTCCAGCTCCGGCTCATCCTCGAGCTTCTGGATGAAATGGCAGTGCCAGTGCAGGCGGGAACGGAAGCTGGTGAGGCTGCGTTGCTTGCGGGGCAGGGTGTTGCGATGGTTTCCCGCGGCTTTGGCCTCCTGGTAGATCTGCCTGAGACTGACCGTGCCGTAGGCGATGTGCGGGCTCAGCCGGGAACAGGCCCGGACGGCCGTAACGGGGCTGGAGATGTTGTATTGATAGCCCACACACCGTCGCTCCAGAAAGGAGGCCAGGAGTTTTTCTCCGCGCGCGCTGCCGCCCGCCTGTCGGTCCGGGCAGGCTTCGGTACAGGCCGTGATTGGTGGCTGCCAGGAGGCGGTTGCCTGAATGCCCTCCGGTAACGGCGGCAGTTGTGCCGGCGCGTCGTGAATCCCGGCTTTCATCACGTGGGACCACTCGTTGTCCCAAAGATCCCGGTCCCGAAGACGGCGCACCACGCCGAACTGCTGCCACTCGCGGAGCTGGATGCCTTGCTCTTCACACCAGGCAATCACGGAAAGATCCCGCTTGAAGGTCCACGCACCGCCGGTTTCCTGGTGGCAAAATACCCGTCCTATGCCGACGGTTTGATTCAGGCGCGCCAGAATTTCAGTGACTTCACCGTGGCACACCACCAGATCCGAGCCCAGGCGGCGGAGCTGGCGCCTCAGGTCCTGCAGGGAATCGTTGATGAACGCCCAGTGCCGTGCCGATGTGTCCGGCAGTTGCCAGTAGCCCGGCTCAACGACGAACAGCGGCAAAACCGGCTCTCCCAGGGCCGCTGCGGCCAGCAGGGGAGCATGATCCCGGGTTCTCAGATCACGTTTGAACCACACGACCGTGTTCATGAACTCTGCCTCCCCGTGCGCCGGCACCGCTCACTGCAATACCGCACGTTGTCCCAGTCCCGGGCCCATTTCCGGCGCCAGGCGAACGGGCGCTGGCACACCGGGCAGGTTTTCGTTGGCAGGTTGGGTTTTTTATGGCTCACCAGCAAGCTGTTTCCGGTTTGGAGTTTCGCCTCTATACGCCCGGGGTGCGGGTGGGGATCAGCCCACTCTCAGCAATAGGCCATGTTCGGACAATTACTGGCGACCCGTTCCCATTGGATGGTGACATGCTGGATGTTGAAATCGTGGGCCAGCATCTCGGTGGCCTGTTCGAGCACCTGGTCGTCGTCCCGTGGGTCCGGTTTGACCAGGTGCACAGTGAGCGCATTTTCCGTGGTGCTCAGACCCCAGATGTGCAGATGATGCACCGATTCGATGCCCGGCAGTTGGTTGAGGCTGGCGAAGACAGACTCGGGATTGATTTCCCTCGGAACCGCATCCACTGCCAGGTTCAAGGAGTCCTTGAGCAGCTGCCAGGTGCCGATGAAGATGACGGCGGCAATCACCAGACTGACGACCGGATCAATCCAGTTCGCCCCGGTGTATATGATGACCAGTCCCGCAACCACCACGCCGATGGACACAGCCGTGTCCGCGGCCATGTGCAGGAAGGCGCCCCGGATGTTGAGGTCGCCCTCCTGGCCTTTCATGAACAGCATCATGGTCAGGCCGTTGATCAGCACGCCGATGCCCGCTACCACGATCACCGTCATGCCGGCCACCTCCGCCGGTTCGCTGAAGCGCCGGATGGCTTCCCAGGCAATGCCGCCAACTGCCGCGATCAGGAACAGGGCGTTGAACAGTGCGGCCAGAATGGTAGATTTTTTCAGGCCGTAGGTGTTCCGGTCGGTGGCTTTGCGAGTGGCCAGCCAACTGGCAACCCAGGCCATGATCAGGCCCAGAACGTCACTCAGGTTGTGGCCGGCGTCGGCGAGCAGTGCAAGCGAGCCGGACAGCAGGCCGTAGATGGTCTCGATGGCAACGAAGGTGATATTGAGCCCGATTGCCAGCGCGAAGGAGCGGCTGTGGGTGTCGGAATGACTCGCGTGGCTGTGCCCGTGGTCATGGTGACTGTGCAGGTCATTTTCCCGGTCTGAGGATCTGGCTGGGAGTTAAAAGCCTGTAGTTACTACAGGGTCAAGTCTCAGCTGCGCGACTCCGAGGCCAGGTGCGCCAGGTCCTCACTGATCTGTTGGGTGGTGAGTCCGGGACGCAGCAGCAAGCGGGCGTTGCCGGAACGATCGAAGACATAGACGGCACTGCTGTGGGACACGTTGTAGTTGCCTTCGGCATCCGGTTCGTCGTAGCCGAAGGTGGTGCGATAGCGTTTGGTGAGGTCGCGCAACTCCGGTTCCGCAGCGGTCAGGCCCACCACGTGATCGCCAAAGAAATTGGCATAGCTTGCGAGGCGCTCCGGAGTATCCCGTTCAGGATCGACACTGACGAACAGCGTGGTGACATCGTCACGGTAGTTCTCCGGCAGCTGGTTCACGGCCTTGCGCAGGTCGGTGAGTGTGGTGGGGCAGACATCGGGGCAGGAGGTGAAGCCGAAATAGAGCAGCCGGATGGTGCCTGCCGAATCCTCTGGCCTGACGGTCTGGCCACCGGTGCCCCTGAGCTCGAATTCGAGTTCCGGCATCAGGCCGGAGATGTCCTTGCCATGCCACTGCTCCTCGTCTCCGAAGCAGCCAGTCAGCGCCAGAACGGAAACGGCGAGGATCAGGGACAACAACGGTCTTGTCATGAATTCTCTCCCGCCAGTCTGGATGGCTTCACGATTCTTCCGTCCTCATGCATGGCCCGGCGCAGGATGAGCAGAATGCCGACCACGCTCATCATCGCCGGTGGAATCCAGGTCAGCAAGCCTCCCAGCAGCTGGTCGGTCTCCGGTGCCATGGGCCAGGCCCGCCCGCATACCTCGTACACGTCATACACCATGCCCCGGGAGAACACGATCCAGGCGCCGAGGATCATCTGGGGAATGGCTACGGCCGCCAGGATCAGGATTCGCTTACCGTACCCCAGGGCATTGGTCAGCACCGGCGAGCGCGAATCAAACATCAGCCACCAGAACAGCAGGCCATCGAGCAGCATGCTCCAGTTCATGGTCCAGTAAAGCTGTCGGGAGAGCATGGCGTCGAAGTGGATCGGAGGCCACAGCCAGAAATAGATCAGGCCGACAAACAGCACGGCCGCGATCACCGGTTGCTGCAGGACCCGGTAGACCCAGCCAAGCGGGCGCAGCCAGGAACGCAGTGTGGGCCCCATCCTTTCGTGCCAGAAACGGAAGATCGGCAAGGGATTGGAAAGAGCAATCAGGAACGGCCCAAGGTGGTGAAGGATCAGGTGCTGGCCCCGGTGCACGAAGAACATGTACTGGGAATAGTAATCAAAGCGGGTCTGCATGACGCCGTAACACAGCACAACCCCGACCACGAAGGTCACGATGCGAACGGAGCCAGGGCGTTGCTCCGGTGACATGTGGAGCAAGGCATAGCCGTAGCCTGCCAGAACCAGCGCGAAACTGAGAATGGTCAGGGGTGAAAAATCATAAGGGGCCAGGAAGCCGATATCGGGCATGGAAACCACTCTGTGTGCAATCGCAGCCAACCGGGTTTATCTTTTTTGTTATACAACAACGAGTTTTAACCCCTGCAGTCCGGATTGCAAGGGGAAAAAACATTGCCTGAGCGGAGACCCCAGATGGCGAGATTCAATGAGGCGATACCGGCTCCTTCGGTGCTCATTTTCGATTGGCACGGCACTCTTGTAGATACCCACGACGCCATGTTCAGCGCCATGGAGGAAATGCTGCCGCAGCTGGAGGAGCTGGGGCTGGTCGAGCGTTTGCTGCCGGAGGACCAGTGCCGCACCCAGGACGATGCCCGGCTGGTGCGTTACATCCGGATCTTCCGCCGGCTGCATCCGCGGATCCTGGCGGAGCGGCGAGTTTCGCGCACCGACATCTTCAACGCCATCTTTGGTGAGGACAAGGAAGCCAAGCTGATCGCCCACAAGGCCTACAATAACGCCTACCGCAAATACTTTGGCCAGGTGAAGCCCTTCCAGCCCGGCGCCTATGAATATCTGTCGGCATTGAGAGCCATGGGCATCCGTCTGGCAGTGTCCACCAATCGCAATCGTGAGTTTCTGGACAAGGAGCTGAAAACAGTGGACGAAGGCCGTTGGCAGCACCTGTTTGACGCCACGGTGTGCGCGGACGATGTGACCGAATACAAACCCGACCCCGAAGTGATTCTCAAGGCCCTGGAGAAGCTGGGGCTGCCGGCGGACAGTCGGGCCTGGTACGTGGGGGACAGCTACGTGGACATGCTCACCGCCCACAAGGCCGGGGTCTCCGGGGTTTTCTACAACGGCGCCTGCTGGGAGCAGCAGCGTATCGACAGCTGGTTCACCAAGCGGGATGCCCCCGCCGCGATCCTGGACAGCTTCGAGGATCTGCTCAATCTGCTAGCGCTGCTGGAGCGTCAGGAGCCGGACGCCTTTGTCCAGGCACCGGCCGAGGTTCGCCCAAGACCCTTCCCCCCGCCAGAGCGGCCAGAGCCGCGAATCGAACCGGACTGGCACCCGGCGGTAGTCCGGCTGATTCGCCCGGCGGTGATTCTGTTCGACTGGCACGCCACCCTGGTGGATACCCTCGATGCCATGTACCACGCGGTGGACGACATGCTGCCGGATTTCCACAAGCTCGACCTGATGGACCGAATGGTGGCACCGGAGGACAGCAAGACCCTGGAGGACGCGAGGTTGGTGGCCTACGTGCGTGAGTTCGCCAAACTGCATCCCAAGGTCAAGGCGGACCGGAAGATTTCCCGGACGGATATCTTCGAAGTGCTGTTCGGGGAGAACCAGGAAGCCAAGCAGATTGCCCACAAGGCCTTCAACCATCATTACCGAACCCACTATGGCACTGTTAAGGCCTTCGAACCCAGGGTTCGGGATGTGCTGGAAGGGCTGAGAAAGCTGGACATCCAGGTCGGGGTGATCACCAACCGGGACCGGGAGTTTTTCGAACACGAACTGGATGCAGTGGAAGGTACCGGCTGGTCGCATCTGTTCGATGTGGATGTGTGTGGGGATGACACGCCACTGCGCAAGCCCCATCCGGATCAGTTATTGCTGGCGGTTCAGAAGCTGGATTACCCGCCGGACCCCAGCGTCTGGTATGTCGGAGACAGCACGACGGACGTGATCGCCGCCAAGCGGGCCGGGATGACCTCGGTGTTTTTCAATGGCGCCCAGTGGGACCAGCCCTGGTTGAACAAAATCTTCCCGGGCACTCATAAGCATCCGGACAAGCCGGACGTGGTGGTCAACGATTTTTCCGAGTTCTGGGCGCTGGTCCTGGCCTGCGAGGTGGGGCCGCCATAGCGGCTGGGGTTAGTGCCGGGCTTTGAGCGCCTCTTCCACATTCAGCCCGAGCACCACGACGCCCAGCTTCTCGCCGCCGTGTTCGGAAGTAATGGCTGAGCTGACCATGATCTGGAAGCGGGCGGTGGAGGCATCGTAGCGAATGGGGGAAATGTAGAGATTGCCCGGGGAGCCGGAATCTTCCATGACCTGCTTGAACTTCGGTTCATCGCCCTGCCAGAAATCCGATGACAGGCGGCTCATGGCGGAGATGGTTCCCGAGCGGTTGACCACCATGGCCTCGGTCACCAGGCCTGTATGCTTTTCTTTCCATTGCCGCAGCGCTTCGGATGCAGGGAGTTGGAGTATGTGTCGGGCCAGGGCGGTGGCTTCGGCAGGAGCCTTTGCCCGCCAGTCGCGATCGATGTCCCGGATCTCTTCCGACGCCAGAGGGGCCGAATCGCCGGCGAATGCCTGCCGGAGGTCAACTTGCCGCGCCAGATCCTCCAGCAGGGTAACGGCCAGGCTTTCGGCCTGATGGCGCTCTGTTGCGGACAGTGTGATCTGTTCCTCCATGCAGCCGGGAAGTGCGCGATTGAAAGCCGCCAGGAAGTCAGGATGGCTGGCATCAAACTGGCGGTTCAGGTACAGGTACAGCGGCGCGTACCGCACAAACTCCATGTGCATCGTTTCCAGACTTTCGCCCATGGGACCGGCGAGGACCTCCATCAGGCGCCGATCCATCAGCGCGACATCAATCCGCTTTCGCTGCAGCAGCGCGAGCAGCTGTTCGGGGGTCGCAACCGTGAGAAAACCCTCATAGCCGGCGGCTTCCATCCATGCCAGCTCGTTGCTGCCATTGACCACGCCAATGCGGGCGCTATAAGGGTTCGTTTGCGCCTCGGTACTGAAAAAGTACCATTCTTCCAGGGCTACGGGATCGCTGCGCAAGGCCGCGGTGTCCAGTTCGGTAGAGGCATCAAGGGCAAAATAGCCGTCGATCATGTTCCGGCGCAGCTCGTACAGGGCCCGACTCTGCGGTGTGAGACGAATCTCTGGCGACCAGCCTGCTTCCCGGATAGCACAGGCGACAGTCTCCACCGTCTCACCGGCTACAGAGACCTGCTGATCCAGTAACTGGATCCGCGACTGGTAAGGGGGAGCCTCGTAGGTATAGAGTTCAAGGACTCGTGGTTCCGCCACGGTCACGGAAGGCGCCAAAATCGGCAAGAGCCACAGCAGTTGCCTGGCAATCATGAAGTCTTTTCGTCCCTGTTGTTGACAATAATGGCGTTAGCCTAGCAGGCTCTTCGGGCTTTTGCCGCACAACGTTTGGGCATATCCTTGTAACGATGAATAACAACAAGATCCGAGTCCATGACTGACAACAAAGCGTCGATTCTGGTGGTCGATGACGATGCTGCCATCCGCGAGTTGCTGGAGGAGCACCTGTCCCGGGTCGGCTACGATATACGGACCGCCGAGGATGGTGATCGGATGCGAGCTTTGCTGAATGAGCGCCCGGCCGACCTCATCGTACTGGACGTGATGCTGCCGGGTGATGATGGTTTCACCTTGTGCCGGCAGATCCGCGAACATTCCCAGGTGCCGATCATCATGCTCACGGCCAGTTCAGACGAGACTGACCGGGTGGTGGGTCTGGAAATCGGTGCCGATGATTACCTGGCCAAACCGTTCAGTGCCCGGGAGCTGCAGGCCAGGGTCAAGGCACTGTTGCGGCGGGCGCGGTTTGCCCGGGCCGAGAATCCCCGATTCATCCTGTTCGACCGCTGGCGACTGGATACCCTGGCCCACGAACTGATCGACGAGCACGGCCACTCGACGGCCCTTTCCGGGGCCGATTTCGCATTGTTGCAGCTGTTCCTGAGCCATCCCAACCAGGTTCTGGACCGGGACACCATTTCCGATGTCACCCGTGGCCGTGAGTCCATGCCCCTGGATCGGGTGGTGGATGTGGCGGTGAGCCGGCTCCGGCAACGACTGGGGGATCAGGGGCGGAATCCTAGGCTGATCAAGACAGTGCGGGGCGCAGGGTATCTGCTCGCTGCCACGGTAAGCCATGGCCCGGAATAGTTCCGGCGAAGGCCGCTCGCTGCTTTGGCGCTGGGTGCCATCATCCCTGCTCGGGCGGGTGTTGCTGCTGACCCTGCTGGCCATGGCCGGTGCGCAGGTCATTTCCAGCGCCGCCTGGGTCGCTACCTATCGCGCCCAACAGGAAGAGGGCCTGGTCGCCACCACCCGCAACCTGGCCCAGTCCGCCTCGGCCACCGTGCAGTTTTTCAATTCCCTGCCCCAGGAATACCGGCACATCGTGCTGGATCAGTTGCGGGATATGGGGGGTACCCGTTTTTTTGTCTCCCTGAACAGCAAGCGCATCGACATGACGCCGTTGCCCGATACCACGCGCAAGCGGTTGGTCATGGAGGAGGTACGTTCGGTGCTCCGCCAGCGACTGGGTAACCGGATCAACCTGCACGTGGATTTCGTGCATCCGGACGATCTGAGGATTCTCAATACCGAGCTGCCGCTGGATGCTTTGCCGCGCTCCTGGGCCCATTATGCATTGACCCTGGAGCCGTTGAATCCTCCGGTCATGGTGACCCAGATCGAGGTGGATCAGGGTGAATGGCTCTACCTGGCCGCCGCTTTGCCAGCACCCTTCGTCTCCCTGGAGGAGGAAGGGATTCCCGGCCAGCAGATTCTGTTTGTGGTGGTCATGATCGGTATTCTGTTCCCGGTGCTGGCCTGGCTGATCCGGCAACAGACCCGGCCCCTGCGCAAACTGGCAAAGGCCGCCCGGGATCTGCCCCTGGATGACACTACGCCGCCATTGAAGGAACAGGGCAGTGCCGAGATCGTTGCCGTGACGCGCAGCTTCAATACCATGCGCCGGCGACTGCAGAGTTACGTTGGTGACCGGGATCAGTTGTTCCGTGCTATTTCCCATGACCTTAAAACGCCGATTACCCGACTGCGACTGCGGGTTGACCTCATTGAGGACGAGCCCATGCGTCAGCGGCTTGAAGCAGACCTGCAGGAACTGGAGTTGCTGGTAAAGAATGCGCTCCAGTCCATGAAAGATACGGATATCCACGAGAACGCCGAGGCCGTGGATGTGGAGCGTATGCTGCGCAACATGGCCGGGGCTTATCAGTCGGAGAACTCCCGGCGGGTGACCGTGCAGGGACATTGCCGCCACTACCGGGGCAAGCCTCTCGCCCTGAAGCGTTGCCTGGGTAACCTGGTGGACAATGCGGTCAAGTACGGTCATGTCGCGCGGGTTCGTGTCGAGGATGAGCCAGGCCGGTTGGTCATCCACGTGGAGGACGAGGGCGAGGGGGTGCCAGAGGATCAGCTGGGGCGGATCTTCGAGCCCTATTACCGGTTGCAGGCCAGCCAGCGCCAGGGGCACGGACTCGGGCTGGGGATTGCCCGTAACATCGCCCAGAATCATGGTGGAGAGCTGGCCATCGCCAACCGTGCCGAGGGCGGACTGCGTGTCACGCTCACGTTGCCCCGCCACTGAATAGCGAATGTAACAAGGGCGTTACATCGGTCTTTCAGTTTGATACTCATCGTCTCGGTTTCCTGCCATAGACTCCGAAGTTGTGAAGACAACAAAAACAAGGAGTCAACATGTTTCACACTACGAATGCCCCTGTGAAGGGCCGGTTCTCCGGTCGATCCCTGTCCGTTGCGGTCGGGCTGGCCTCGCTGGCACTGGCAACCGGATCGGTGTACGCCCAGGACCAGCAGAGCCTTGAGGAGCGCCTGGCAGCCCTGGAACAGAAACTGGCCGAGGTTGAACCCCAGGCCACCGGCGATGAGGGTTTCTCTTTCAACACCTACGCCCGCTCCGGACTGCTGCTCGGCGGAGACCTGCAGAGCGTACCGGGTGGCCCCTACCTGACCCCGGCCGGTTCCGTGGGTGGCCCCGTGGGCCGTCTGGGTAACGAGCCGGATACCTACCTGGAAGCGATCCTGAACTACAAGCAGGTGGCCGAGAATGGCACCGAATCCCATTACCGGCTGATGATCGCCGACTCCACCACCTCCTCGAACGACTGGACCGCCGGTGACGGCGCGCTTAACGTTCGCCAGGCCTACGTGGAGTTCAGCAACCTGGCCAGCTTCAGTGGCATTTTCGAGGAGGCCTCGATCTGGGCCGGCAAACGCTTCGACCGGGACCTCAACTTCGACATTCACTGGCTGGACAGCGACATCATTTTCCTCGGTGGCCTCGGTGCCGGCATCTACGACGTCAAGTTCAGCGAGAGCGTGAAGTCCAACTTCTCCCTGTATGGCCGGAGCTTTCTGGCATTCCCCTCCGACGTCCAGGACCAGGACATCACCGAAGACACAGATAACCTGATCCTCACCGCCGACAACTACTTCGGCAACGTGCAATGGACGATCAGCGGCATGAAGGCTCAGGACAACGACCTGCGCGTGGTGGGTGGCGCCCAACAGGCAGCCGAGACCGGGGTTCACACCATGCTGGCCTACCATGGCGACAGCTTCTTCGGGCTCTCGGACGGTAGCTTCAAGGTCGCCGTGCTGCACGGCCAGGGCCTGGGTGCCGAAACCAAGAACATCGGTGCCGACGGTGATCTGCACGAGGATGCGGTCAGCACCCGCCTTGCGTTGTACGGCACCACTTACCTGAGCGATAACTGGCGTTTCGCCCCGGCCATCATGGCGGAAACCAGTGAGGACCGTTACATCGAGGGTGATGAGTACCAGTGGCTGACGTTCAATGCCCGTCTGGCCCAGGAGTTCACCGCCAACTTTGAAATGCAGTACGAAGGTTCCTGGCAGACCATGGATCTCACCACGCAGGGTTATCAGGGACGTACTGCCGTGGACGGCGACTACAGCCGTTTCACGATAGCTCCCACATTCAAACCCCAGGTCGGTGGCTTCTGGAACCGTCCGGAAATCCGACTGTTCGCCAGCTACTCCACCTGGGATGACGAGCTGGATGGCTACTCGGCGGGCGACGCCCTCGGCGCGGATAGCGACTTCGAGAGCGGCCAGTGGACCTTCGGCACGCAAATGGAAATCTGGTTCTGAACCTGATCAAGACAACAAAACAGGAAGGAATGACCATGAACGTATTCAAGAAAACCCTCACCGCTGCGGCCGTGACTGCCGCATTGTTGCCGGTCCAGGCCGTTCAGGCCGGAGAAGTTGAAGTGCTGCACTGGTGGACCGCCGGTGGCGAGGCCCGCGCCGCGGCCGCCCTCAAGGAAATGATGGAAGAGCAGGGTCACACCTGGAAAGACTTCGCCGTGGCTGGCGGGGGTGGCGAGGCGGCCATGACCGTGCTCAAGACCCGGGCGGTGTCCGGCAACCCGCCGGCGGCGGCCCAGATCAAGGGCCTGGATATCCGGGAATGGGCCAAGCTTGGCTTTCTGACCAGCCTGGACGACGTGGCCGAAGCCAACAACTGGAACCAGCTGGTTCCGCCGGTGATCGCTGACGTCATGAAGTATGAGGGCGAGTACGTAGCGGTGCCTGTGAACGTGCACCGGGTGAACTGGCTGTGGGCCAACCCGGACGTTCTGGAAGACGCCGGCTTGTCCGTTCCCAAGACTCTGGACGAGTTCTACCAGGCCGCCGAAAAACTGGAAGCGGCCGGTGTGATTCCCCTGGCCCACGGTGGTCAGCCCTGGCAGGACGCCACCGTGTTTGAGGCCGTGGCCCTTGCGGTCATGGGGCCTGAGGAATACGCCAAGGCCTTCGTCAAGCATGACATGGAGGTGATCAACAGTGCCCTGATGGAGGAAGTGTTCACCGAATTTGCCAAGGTCATGAGCTACGTGGACGACAATGCCGCGGGCCGTGACTGGAACACCGCCACCGGTATGGTGATCCGGGGCGAAGCGGCCATGCAGATCATGGGTGACTGGGCCAAGGGCGAGTTTACTGCCGCCGGCCTGACCCCGGGCGAGGACTACATCTGCGCGCCGGCTCCGGGTACTACCGGTGAGTTCACCTTCAACGTGGACTCCTTTGCCATGTTCAGCCTGAGCGATGAGGAAAACTCCGAAGCCCAGAAGGATCTGGCCCGGACCATCCTGGAGCCTGAGTTCCAGACCGTGTTCAACAAGGCCAAGGGCTCGATCCCGGTACGTACCGATATGGATATGTCCGGTTTTGATGCCTGCGCCCAGGCGTCCATGGACACCTTCAAGAGCAGTGCCGATGACGGCGGCCTGGTGCCCAGCTTTGCCCACGGCCTGGCAACCACCAGCTATGTCCAGGGCCAGATCTTTGATGTTGTCACCAACTTCGTGAACTCCGACGACAAGGATCCGGTCCGGGCTACCGACCAGCTGGCGGCTGCCATCCAGGCGGCACTCTGATCCGGTAGGGGCCATCCATCCGGGTGGCCCCCGATCCTCTCGGGAGAACTCTCATGGAACACATTCAACGTCACCCCGCCCGGGTGGCCAGGGCATCCTCGCGCCTGTTGGACGGGTTGCAGCGGTGGTTACCGAAGCTGGTGGTGGCCCCCACCTTTGTGTTGGTGGGCATCGGTATCTACGGTTACATGCTCTGGACCGGTGTGCTGTCCTTCACCAGTTCCAGCTTCCTGCCGGTCTATGACTTCGTCGGGTTCGATCAGTACGCCAAGCTGATGAGCAATGACCGCTGGCTGACAGCCTCGGTCAACCTGGGCATCTTCGGTGGCCTGTTCATCCTCAGCTGCCTGCTGATCGGTGTGGTGCTGGCCATTTTCCTGGACCAGAAGATTCGCCAGGAAGGCGCCATCCGCACCATCTATCTCTATCCCATGGCGCTGTCCATGATCGTCACAGGCACCGTGTGGAAGTGGATCCTCAATCCCAGTCTGGGGCTGGAGAAGCTGATGCACGACTGGGGCTGGACTTCGTTCAGCTTCGACTGGCTGGTGAACTCGGATATGGCCATTTACACCATCGTGATGGCGGCGGTGTGGCAGGCCTCCGGCTTCGTCATGGCTCTGTTTCTCGCCGGTCTCCGGGGTGTGGATTCGTCCATTATCCGGGCCGCACGGGTTGATGGCGCCAGCCTGCCGCTGATCTACTGGAAGATCATCCTGCCGTCCCTGCGCCCGGTGTTTTTCAGTGCCGTCATGGTGTTGGCCCACATCGCCATCAAAAGCTTTGACCTGGTCATGGCCATGACTGCCGGTGGTCCGGGCTATTCCACTGACCTGCCGGCGGTGTTCATGTACGCCCACACCTTCACCCGCGGCCAGATGGGGTTGGGTTCTGCCAGCGCCATGTTGATGCTGGGCGCCATCCTGGCACTGATCGTGCCGTACCTTTACTCGGAACTGAGGGAGAAACGCCATGACTGATGTGGTTCGTACCGGCTTTCGCCCGAGCCGCGTGGCCATCTATGGAGTGTTGCTCCTGGCCGCGCTGGTGTACCTGATACCGCTGTTCATCATGCTGGTGACCAGCTTCAAGACGCCCATGGATATCCGCACCGGCAACCTGATGGCCCTGCCCACGGACTGGACCACCATCGGCTGGACCAAGGCCTGGTCCGAGGCCTGCACCGGCGTCGACTGCAATGGCATCAGCGGGTATTTCTGGAACTCGTTCAAGATGACCGTGCCCGCCGTGCTGATCTCCACACTGCTGGGCGCCTTCAACGGTTACGTGCTGTCCAAATGGAAGTTCAAGGGCTCCGACCTGTTCTTCGGCATGCTGCTGTTCGGCTGCTTCGTACCCTTCCAGGTGGTGCTGCTACCCATGGCCGCAACCCTCGGCCAGTTAGGGTTGGCCAATACCACCACGGGCCTGGTGCTGGTGCATGTGATTTACGGGGTGGCCTTTACCACACTGTTCTTCCGGAACTACTACGTGGCCATTCCGGATGCGCTGATCAAGGCGGCCCGGCTGGACGGGGCCGGCTTCTTCACGATTTTCTTCCGCATCTTGCTGCCGATGTCCACGCCCATCTTCATGGTGTCGCTGATCTGGCAGTTCACCCAGATCTGGAACGACTTCCTGTTCGGTGTGGTGTTCGCCAGCGGTGACAGCCAACCCATCACCGTGGCGCTGAACAACCTGGTGAACACCAGCACCGGGGTGAAGGAATACAACGTGGATATGGCTGCAGCCATGATCGCGGCGCTGCCCACCCTGGTGGTGTACATCGTGGCTGGCAAATACTTCATCCGGGGGCTGACCGCCGGATCTGTCAAAGGTTGACCTGAGAGGATAACAACAATGTCTCAACTGGAACTGCGGGGCATCCGCAAAACCTATCCGGGGGCTGCCGAGGAAACCCTCAAGGGGATCGACATCGACATCGCTTCCGGTGAATTCCTGATCCTGGTGGGCCCGTCCGGGTGTGGCAAGTCCACCCTGATGAACACCATCGCGGGCCTGGAATCGATCACCGATGGCGCCATCGTGCTTAACGGCGCGGACATTGCCGGAATGGAACCCAAGGACCGCGACATCGCCATGGTGTTCCAGTCCTATGCCCTGTACCCGACCATGTCGGTGCGGGAGAACATTGCCTTCGGCCTGAAAATCCGTGGCCTCCCGAAACAAGAAATTGACCAGGAAGTGGAGCGGGTAGCCGATTTGCTTCAGATCTCCCAGCTGCTGAACAAGAAGCCGGCGAACCTGTCCGGCGGTCAGCAGCAGCGGGTAGCCATGGGCCGCGCCCTGGCCCGCCGGCCGCGCATCTATCTGTTCGACGAGCCGCTGTCCAACCTGGACGCCAAGCTGCGGGTGGAAATGCGCACCGAGATCAAGAAGCTGCATCAGCGCCTGAAAACTACCATCGTGTACGTGACCCACGACCAGATCGAGGCCATGACCCTGGCGGACCGGATTGCCGTGCTCAAGGATGGCGAACTGCAGCAGCTGGGCACGCCGAAAGAGGTCTATGACCGGCCGGAAAACCTGTTTGTGGCGGGCTTCATGGGCTCACCGGCCATGAGCTTTGTGCCGGTAACCGTGGAGCAGGGCGACAACGGTCTGGAAGCGGAAGTGCGGGGCAACGATGGCCGGGCCATCAGGCTGCCGGTACCGGAGTTCCTGGCCGACCGCGTGGGCCGGGAGGTGATCCTGGGCATCCGCCCGGAGCACATTACCCAGCCCCAGGATCAGAAGAACGATCAGACCCTGGTGGCCAAGGGCGAGTTCACTATCGAGGTCACCGAGCCCACCGGCCCGGATGTGATCGCGCTGATCCAGCTCAATGACACCAATGTGCATTGCCGGATCGACCCGGAGCATCCGGTGGAGTGGGGCGAGACCGCCGAACTGATGTTTGACATGAAGAAGGTGGTGTTCTTCGATCCTGAAACCGAAAAGCGCATCGCTCCCCATTGAGGCCTACAGCTGCTCCAGGTTCGCCAGCACATGCTCGGCGCGCCGGAGCAGCGCCTGCCGTTTTTCCGGGTTCTGCTTGTCCCAGTTCCGGTACATCATGCCCATGCGGGGGTTGTTGGCAAAATCGTCCCGGTGCCGGTCGATGAAATGCCAGTAAAGGGCGTTGAAGGGGCAGGCATCCTTTTCCGTGGCCTTGTTCACCTTGTAATGGCAGTTGGCGCAGTGGTCTGACATGCGCTGGATGTACTTGCCACTGGCGGCGTAGGGTTTGGACCCCAGGTAGCCGCCATCGGCATGCATCACCATGCCCAGCACATTCGGCAGCTCCACCCAATCGTAGGCGTCGGCGTAGACCGCCAGGTACCAGTCGCAGATCTCCTCGGGTTTGATCCCGGCCAGCAAGGCAAAGTTGCCGGTGACCATCAGCCGCTGGATGTGGTGGGCGTAAGCGTTGCGCCGGGTGGCATCGATGGCCTTGTGCATGCAGCGCATCTTCGTCTCCCCGGTCCAGTAGAACCAGGGCAGGGCGCGGGTGTTGCCGAGGCGGTTCTCCTGCGCGTACTGCGGCATGTTCAGCCAGTAGAGGCCGCGCACGAATTCCCGCCAGCCCAGGATCTGCCGGATAAATCCCTCCACCGCATTGATTGGCGCGCGGCCGGTATACCAGGCGTGAGCCGCAGCTTCGCAAACGGCCAATGGGTCGAGTAGGCCGCAATTGAGGTAGGGGGACAGGATGGAATGGAACAGCCAGTCCTCGGTGTCCGAGATGGCGTCCTGGAAGTCGCCGAAACAGGACAGGGCGAAGTCAATAAAGTGTTCCCGGGCTGCCTCTGCCTCTTCTGAGGTAACGGCGAAGTGAAAGTCATCCGTGGTGCCGAAGTGATCGGCAAAGTGCTCCTCGACCAGGGCGATGACTTCCCGGGTGATCTCGTCAGGCTCAACCCGGAAGGGCGCCGGCGCGGGCGGCTTGCCGGACCACTTCTTGCGATTTTCGGCATCGAAATTCCACTGACCGCCTTCCGGTTTGCCCTCCGGTGTCATCAACAATCCGGTTTTCTTGCGCATTTCCCGGTAAAAGAACTCCATTCGAAGCTGTTTGCGGCCCTTTGCCCAGTCGGCGAATTCCTCTTTGCTGGCGATGAACCGGGTATCCGGCCGGATCTCCACCGGCACGCCGAGCCGCTCATGCCACTGGCCGATCTGCTCATGCAGCCGCCACTCGCCACACTCGGTGGTGACGATCCTTTCCGCCCTTGTCCGTTGCACCTGATCGGCCACCACTGACTCGAGGCTTTGGTGCGAGTTGTCCGGGTGATAGCGCTGATAATGCACCTGCCAGCCGTCCTCCCGTAGGCGGTCGGCAAAGTGACGCATGGCGCTGAACAGCAGTACCAGTTTTTTCTTGTGGTGGTTGGTGTAGCTGGCCTCGTCGTGGACTTCCGCCATGACGATGAGATCCTCGTTGCGATCGGCCCCATCCAGGGCGCTCAGGTTGGGGGAGAGCTGATCGCCCAGAATGAGGATGAGATTGGCCATGGGAACAAACTCCGTCGGTTACGGGTTACACCAAAGAGGTAGGCAGAATACGCCAAGGGCGCAAGGGTGGTTCAGTGCGGGGGATGCTAGACTGAAACTCATGATCAGCTGACACGCATCAAACCCTGCCGGGGCGGGTTCAGCGATAATGTTCGTAAAGAGGGGGAAGCAGAAGAAGGCTTTCTTCTGACCCCAATTTGGACTTCAACCCCTGTTTTCACCGACCAATCCGAGTGATCTATGGCCTCCAACACCGCCACCGCGACCAAAAATGACCTCCCCGCCTTCATCTGGGATGAAGCCCTGATCCGGCGTTACGACCTCAGCGGCCCCCGCTACACGTCCTACCCCACGGCGGTGGAGTTCACCCCGAACTACCGGGTGGAAGACATGGTCAAGGCGGCCGGTCGCAGCAAGGCTGCGGGTGGTCCGATCTCGCTCTATACCCACCTGCCGTTCTGTGCGCACCTTTGCTACTACTGCGCCTGCAACAAGGTGATCACCAAGAAGCGTGACAAGGCCATGCCCTACGTGGAGCGGGTGCTTAAGGAAGCGGCCATCCAGTCGAAACTGTTTGGCGCTGACCGCCCGGTGCAGCAGCTGCATTGGGGTGGTGGTACGCCCACCTTCCTCCCGAAGGATGTGATGCAGCACCTGATGGCAGGGTATGGCGAGCTGTTCAACCTGCAGTCGGGGGATGACCGGGACTACAGCGTGGAGATCGATCCCCGGGAAGTGGACCAGGACACCCTGCCAACCCTGTGGGATCTGGGCTTCAACCGCATCAGTCTGGGCGTTCAGGATGTGAACCCGGAGGTACAGAAGGCGGTCAACCGTATCCAGCCGCGGGATATGACCGAGGCGGTGCTGAATGAGGCCCGGAAGATCGGTTTCCGCTCCATCAACCTGGACCTGATCTACGGCCTGCCGTACCAGACTCCGGAGAGTTTCGCCGAGACCCTGGAAGCGGTCATCGAGATGTCCCCGGACCGCCTGTCGGTGTTCAGCTACGCGCACCTGCCGGACCGGTTTTATCCGCAGACCCGGATCCAGGCCGAGACTCTGCCTAGCCCGCAGCAAAAGCTGACCATTCTGCACAACACCATTAACCGCCTGCTGGAGGCGGGTTACGAGTACATTGGCATGGACCACTTTGCCAAGCCGGACGACAGCCTGGCCGTGGCCCAGAGGGAAGGGCGTCTGCACCGGAATTTCCAGGGTTACACCACCCACTCGGACTGTGACCTGGTGTCCCTGGGCGTCTCCGCCATCGGTCAGACCGACGATGCCTATTTCCAGAACAACCACGACCTGCCGGCCTGGGAAGCGTCCATCGATGCCGGTCAGCTGGCCACCGTCCGTGGCGTCAGCCTGAGCCGGGACGACCGTATCCGCCGCTGGGTCATCGGCCAGCTGATCTGCCAGTTCCGCCTGGACCGCCAGCAGTTTGCCGACGCCTGGGGCGAGGATTTCGACCGCTACTTCGCCGACGAAATCAACCGCCTGCGGCCGATGATCAAGGACGAACTGGTGGCCGACGAAGGCCAGGTGCTGCAGGTCCAGCCTGCGGGGCGGTTGCTGATTCGGGCGATCTGCCAGATCTTTGACCTGTACCGGAAGGAAGGCGCGAGCCAACGGTTTTCGCGGATTATTTGAGTGAGGGGCACGGATAAAGTTGGGGTCAGATGAACGAGTTCATCAGACCCCTGTGCCGGCGCCAGATCCCCCTCAGGGGTCTGAAGAAAACCTTCTTCTGACCCCAAGTTAGCGCCAAACTCCAAGACGGGGTCTGAAGAAAGCTTTCTTCTCACCCCCTTTTCACTCCCACCAGGTTCGATCAATCTCCGAGGTCAGATGAACGCCTTCATCTGACCCCAACTTCACCCCGCTGACAAAGGTCAAGGCACCCCGGCCCCCTACCCGCTACCCTCTAACCACCCAATTCCAGCGGAGAAACCCATGGAACTCGTGTGCCCGGCCGGCAGTTTGCCGGCCCTGAAAACCGCCGTGGATAATGGTGCCGATGCGGTCTATATCGGCTTCCGCGACAGCACTAACGCCCGCCAGTTCGCGGGCCTGAACTTCAACGACAAGCGCGCCGCCGAAGGCATTGATTACGCCCATTCCAGAGGCCGCCGCGTTTTTTGCGCCATCAACACCTACCCGCAGCCGGATGGCTGGGAACAATGGAAGGCTGCGGTCGACCGCGCGGCGGGCCTGGGGGTGGATGCCATCATCCTTGCCGACATGGGCCTGCTCGATTATGCCGCCAGCCGCTACCCGGATATCCCCCGGCACCTGTCGGTGCAGGGCTCGGCCACCAGTTATGAAGCCCTGTCGTTCTACAAGGACAACTTCGACATCCGTCGGGCCGTATTGCCCCGGGTGCTGTCCCTGGATCAGGTACGCGGCGTGGCCAAGCACAGCCCGGTGGAGCTGGAGGTGTTTGCCTTCGGCAGCCTGTGCATCATGGCCGAAGGGCGCTGCTATCTTTCCTCCTATCTGACGGATGAATCCCCCAACACCCGCGGCGCTTGCTCTCCCGCCAAGGCCGTGCGCTGGCAGGAAACACCTCAGGGCCTGGAGTCACGCCTGAACGACGTGCTGATCGACCGTTACGGTCAGGGTGAGTCCGCCGGTTACCCGACCCTGTGCAAGGGCCGGTTCGAAGTGGAGGGCAGTGTCTATCACGCCATCGAGGAGCCGGTCAGCCTGAATACCCTGGACCTGCTGCCGGAGTTGCAGGAGCTGGGTATCAGCGCCGTCAAGATCGAGGGTCGCCAGCGCAGCCCGGCCTACATTGCCGATGTGGCCCGCACCTGGCGCCAGGCCCTGGATAACCTGGCAAGAACGCCGGGCATGTTCACCGTGGAAAACGACTGGCGCAACACCCTGTCCGGCCTTTCCGAAGGCGGCCTGACCACCCTGGGCGCCTATCACCGCAAGTGGAAATAAGGTTCTGCCAATCATGATGAAACTTTCTCTCGGACCCATCCTGTGGTTCTGGTCCAAGCAGACCGTGTTCGATTTCTACGCCAAAGCCGCCGAATGGCCGGTGGACACCATCTACTTGGGTGAGGCGGTCTGTTCCCGACGCCGCGAACTGAAGCCGGACGACTGGTTTGATCTGGCCCGGGACCTGAAAGCCTGCTGCAAGGAGGTGGTGATCTCGACCCAGACCCTGATCGAGTCCGAAGCCGACCTGCGCCGCCTGCGCCGGATCTGCGATCAGGATGAATTCCTGGTGGAGGCCAACGATCAGAGCGCGGTGCAGGTGGCCAGCCGTCATCACATTCCGTTCATTACCGGCCCTTCCATGAACATCTACAACGTCGCCACGCTCAAGGTGCTGGCCAAGCAGGGACTGAAAGGCTGGAACCTGCCGGTGGAACTGGGCCGGGAAACTCTGGAACAGCTGATCAGCGGACTGAAACAGGAAGGTCTGGATCTGCCCGCCGAAGTCTTCGCCTGGGGGTTCCTGCCCCTGGCCTGGTCATCCCGCTGTTTCACCGCCCGCCACTACAACCTGCCCAAGGACAACTGTGAGTTCCGCTGCCTCCAACACCCGGATGGCATGGAGCTACGCTCAAGGGAGTCCCAGGAGCTGTTCCGCCTGAACGGCATTTCCACTCTGTCGGGTTCCCGCTATGACCTGATGCGGGAGTTGCCGGCGATGGAGCGGATGGGCGTGAACACGGTGCGCCTGAGCCCGGAGCACCAGGGCATGGAGGAAGTGGTCAAGCGGTTTGATCAGGTCCGCCGGGGCGAAGTGCCGGCCACCGACCCGCTGCAGCTGGTGGAGGCACCGCCCTGCAACGGATACTGGTATGGCAAGCCGGGGATGGACCTGATCGGCTGAGGCCGATCAGTCCCTGACGGGTTTGACGCCGGGAAAACGGTCAGACACATACGTGCTGTGACACTGGATGCAGTTGCCCGTCATTTTGCCGAACAGCTCATGTTGCTTCTCCGTGTCGTCATTCCTGCCGGCTTGTGCCAGTGATGCCGCGAGTTGATGAAACTCCTTGTCCAGCTTGATAAAACCTTCTGGTACGGCCGACATCAGATCTTTACGATCCTGTTCAGTGAGTGATTGCTGCAGGATGAAGCTGTCGTGAATATCCTGGGCTTGCTTCGCAACCTGGTCATGCTGCCCCATAACGATGGCCGAATGAATCTTCCCCATGGCCGTCTGGATGGACCGCATTTCTTCGCGCAGCAGGCGATCCAGTTTGTCGGTGAGCTTGGGTGTGACCGGTTCGGCGGCCGTGGCAGCCAATGACACAGTAAGGCTCAGGATGAGGATGCCCAGAAGCGAACTGTTTGTTTTTGTCATGAGGATGCCCCCTCTATCGATGAATGTTGAGCACAGTTCAGGGTATCAGTGTTGAGCAGTTTGCCCGTTGAGATATGTTAACTGTCCGCTGTGTGTTGAATCCTCCAGGCTATTGGGAGTTGGAAGAAGTCGCCCACCCCAGATCTTCCAGAATGACATAGAGCGCTGGCAAAACCAGTAACACGACCAGAGTCGACACCAGCAAACCAAACACCACGGAAATCACCAGCGGAATCACCGCCATGGCCTGGGTGCTGGTTTCGGCAAGCAAGGGCAGCAGGCCGGCTACGGTGGTGCTGGTGGTGATCAGAATGGCCCGGAACCGGTTCCGGCTGGCGGCACCGGC
>JABURI010000155.1:0-9127 GCA_014762755.1 Marinobacter sp. | reverse complement strand
ATCAGGCCGGGGATGTCACCGATTTCCTGGTACCAACGGTCGGTCAGGGTGGCCAGATCGACGGTGCGGGTTTCTGCGGTGAGCAGGTCGGCCATCACGGTGGCCACATGAGCGCCTTTCTCGCCGGCGCCGGCGTGCTGATTGAACCGGGTCTGGACGTTGCGAACCAGTGCCTGGCCATCCGGCTGCCCGGGGCTGTATTCCTCGTTCAACCGGAGCATGGCGTCGGTAATGCGGCTGGTGATCTCACGGGTCCGGTGCAGGGGTGTGCCCTGGGGCATCAGTACCCGGGCTTCCAGTACGTCACCGTCGATTTCCGGCATGGCTTCCATGCGCACCTTACCGCCCGCCATCAGGCCGACGGAACCGAGCAGAATGATCAGTATCCCGGCCAGCACCCCGTAGCGAAAGCGGATGGCGGTATCGGCCAGTTGCCCCACCTTTTCCCGGGCGGCTTCAAAGCCCCGGTCGAACCGCGCACGAATGCGTGAGGCAGGTTTCTCCCGCCCTTTGCCCAGTCCACTTTTCAGGTGATGTGGCAGAATCCAGAAGGCTTCGATTAACGAGGCAGCCAGGGCGGCAATCAGCACCACCGGCAGGACTTCCAGTACCGAGCCCAGTTCGCCGGCCAGAAACGCCAGGGGTAAAAACACCGAGACCGTGGTGAGAAAGGAGGACAACACGCCCGGCAGGATTTCCACGGTTCCCCGGGTCGCGGCCTGCAGAGGCCCTGCGCCTTCAGTGGCGTGGCGGGCAATGTTCTCGGTGATCACCACCGAGTCATCCATCACAATACCGATGGCCATGAGCAGGGCCACCAGGGTGATCATATTCAGGGACAGTCCGGTCAGGGCCATCATCACGAAGGCGCCGGCAAAGGCCGCGGGCAGGCCGAACAGTGCCCAGAAGGCCAGCCGGGGCCGGAAGAACAGGGCCATCACCAGCCCCACCAGCAGCAAGCCGGTAATGCCATTGCCCACCAGCATCTGCAGGCGGTCCTTGACGATGGACGTCATATCCTGGGTGATCGCCAGGTTCACGGTGCCATCCCGCCGGGGAGTTTCGTCATCAATGAACGCTCGCAGCGCATCCATCACCCGAAGGGCATCCTCATCCCGACTTTTGTGAATTTCCAGAATGATTGCCCGCTGGCCATTGAACTCGGCCCGCTCCTCCTGCCGTTCATACGTTTCAGACAGGGTGGCGATATCGCTGAGGGTGAGCACGGCACCGGCCTGGCCCCCCAGCACCGGCAGGCCGGCCAGGGTTTGGAGCGAACGCCTTTCATCCACAAAGCGCAGCTGGATATCCTGGCTGTCGGTTTCCAGCGTACCCAGGGGCATGTCGACGTTCTGGCCGGCGATGGCCCTGGCAATATCCCGGACACCCAGGCCGTACTGGCGTAAGCGGTCACGGGATATCTCCACCTGCCACTGTCGCTGGGACAGGCCCACCGGTACCACATCGGCAACACCGTCGATGGCAAACAGACGGTCTTCCAGTTGCTTGGTGTAGCTCTCCAGGTGGGCGAAACTCATGGGGCCGGTGACAGCGATGGCAGCCACCAGGTCAGTTCGGTAAAGCTCCCGGATGATCGGGTCTTCGGCTTCTTCCGGCAGGTCGGTCAGGGCTTCGATCTCGGTGCGGATATCATCCAGAAACCGGCCCATATCGCCACCGGGTTTCATGCTGGCGATGGTCTGGGCCTGGTTGTCCCGGGCAGTGCAGGTAATCTCCTGCATATAGTCCACCCGCTGCAGGGCTTCACCCAGGCGCTGGCAGATGGCTTCCTCCACGTCGGCCGCAGTGGCGCCCCGGTACTCCATGGTGATGCTGACTTCCGGTGGCAGATAGTCCGGAAAGGTTTCCCGGGTAAGGTTGGGAGCGGCAAACAGCCCTGCTGCCAGAATCATGATCAGCAGAAGGTTACCCGCCGTCGGATGCCCGGCGAACCAGCGGATCATGGTTGATCTCCGGGGGCCAGCAGGGTGCCGTCGATGGCGGGCACCAGATCATCCAGAACCAGCCGGTCGCCCGGTTCCAAGCCGTCGGTGATCACGGCCTGGTCACCTTGTTGCCAGCCGACCGTGACCTCCCGGCGCTGCAGGCGATTGTCTTCATCCACCAAGTACACCACGCCCTGGTGAACCGCGCTGGCCGGGATCACGATAACCGGCTTGGGAGTGGGGGCGGCAATGCTGGCCTGCACGAACATGTTTCGCACCAGCGGCGGGCGGGCAGGCGGATTGGCGTTGCGGTAAGGCTCTTCTACCGAGATTACCGCCTGAACCGTGCGGGTGGCCGGGTCGAGACTACTGGTGACCCGGGTTAGCTCCCCGGACCAGTGGGCATCCGGCACGTTGGTGGGCGTGACCCGGACCTGTAGATCGCCCAGAGGTAATTGGTCATGAAAGTCGATGAAGTTGTTGGTCGTACCCGCGGGGGATTCCGGCAGGTTGTCATCCGACAGTTGCGACAGCACCCGGCGTAGCTCCGCCACTTCCAGCTGCACCGTGGCCTCGGCGAGGGTAATGTCGTCGGCAATAAAGAGAGTCTGACCCGGGCTGACATGCTGACCGGTGTCGATTTCGGCCTGATGAACCCGCAGATCCCAAGGTGCTACAAAAAGGGTGTCTTCCAGGTTTTCCCGGGCACTGGCCAGCGCTGTTTCCGTGCGGGCCTTTCGGGCTTCCAGGGTATCCCGCCTGACTGGAATCAGGTTCAGCTGGTTTTTCAGGCTTTGGACGGCCTGTTCCTGCTGCAGGGTGGCCCGCTGTTGCTCGTCGTACCGGGTTTGGGACAGGGCGCCCCGCTCAACCAGGGTTTCTGCCCGGTCCAGTTCCCGCCTCGCCAGTGTCAGCCGGCGCTCTTCAAGCTTCAGCAACTCCCCGGTGTTGCGCTCTTCCTGTTCCAGTTGACGCAGCTCGGCTTCAATACCGGCCAGGTCCGCTTTGGAGGAGGCTTCTGCCAGTTCATAACGGGTGGGGTCGATCTCCAGCAGGCGGGTACCTTTGGCGATCAGGTTGCCGCTCTCCAGATCCGGGTGTTTCCAGATAACCCGCCCGCCAACATTGGCCACTGCGTTCCAGGTCTGGGCCGGCACCACCTGGCCATAGCCCCGGGCTTCGGTACGGAATTCCCGGGGCGTGACGGTCATTATGCGCACCGGGGTAGGGGCTACCTGCGCCTCTGCCCGTTCCGGTGGCTGTTTCAGCTTTACCATGATCACGACAAAGAAGATGCCGGCAATCAGGGCCAGAGCCAGAGTCAGCTTATTTTTGCGGGTCATCGGGCATCTCCTGGAAGCTGGCGCTGTAAAGTTTGAAAATCCGGGGTGCCGCTTGCTCAAGGGTAGCAATCTCGCCACTGACCATACCCTGAACCACCAGCCCCTGAATGGCACCGAGGTACAATACCGCTGCTGCTTCAGTATCAATGGAGGGAGCAATGCGCCCCTGTTGGATGCCGAGATCCAGCAATCCCACCACCTTTTTGCGGTAGCCGGCGAGGGTCTGGCGGATAACTGTTTTGGCGGCGCCATTGCCGGGCTTCTGCAATTCACCCAGCATCAGGCGGGGAATGCCCGGGTGCCGGGCGATAAAGCGCACATGAGCCAGGAACATGGCTTCCAGAGCCTGATCGGCGAGTTCATGCCGGTCTGCTTCACGGAAAACCTGGCTCGTCAGCTGGCCCGACACCCAGCCGGCCACGGATTCCCATAGCCGGTTCTTGTTGGGAAAGTGTTTGAACAGGGCGCCCTGCGACAGGCCTACTTCATTGGCAATCCGGGCCGTGGTGAGGGTGGCGGGGTCCTGGTCGGCACAGAGCTGGACAACGGCTTCGATGGCAGCGGATTGGCGTTGCTCGGTGCTGCGGTATACCCGCTTGTTGGGTTCGATTGGCTCAGGCATCAACTCTCCAAAAGAAAGTAATTAATTACTTTATTTTGATGTGGGATTCCCGATTATGCAAGGTTGGCCATGTTCGGAGTTTGTCTTGGCATAACTCATTTCATGGCTTGGGGTTGGGTGTATCTTTTCCGCCCGGTTTGTGACGATAAGGAGAAGCTGACAGAGGAGCGAAGTTATGGACATCAGACTCAAACGCGCTTTTGAAACTCCCGCCCGATCAGACGGCCCGCGCATACTCGTGGATCGCATCTGGCCGAGGGGCGTTGCGAAGAAGGATGCTGATATCGTCCATTGGTTAAAAGGGCTGGCACCTTCGACCGAACTACGCAAGTGGTTTGGGCATGATCCGGACAAGTGGCCGGAGTTTCGCGAGCACTACCTGAAAGAGCTGCAATCGGATGAGGCCAGCGAGGATCTTGCAGCACTCAGAAGCTTGCTTGGAGACCATGACCGGATCACGCTGGTCTTTGCGGCGAAAGATACTGACCACAACAACGCCGTTGCCCTTCGGGATTTCATTCTGGCCGGGCGTCTTGGTCCCTTGGGCCGAAAAAAATGATGCATAGCATTGCATGGAAGGGCTTTTGGGTATAAAGGTATAGCCATATGTTCTGAAGGAGGTGCGCCATGACAGTCAACGAAGGCCTTCGCCTGATGGCAGGCGTGTTTACGCTGATATCCATTCTGCTCGCCCATTATGTAAGCCCTTACTGGCTTCTGTTTACCGGGTTTATTGCCCTTAACCTGATCCAGTCCGCCTTCACCAAGTGGTGCCCGGCGATGGTCATCCTCAAAAAGATGGGTTTGAAAGAAGAAAAGCCGGTCAGTTGAGTTCCGCATAGCACCGGAACTGGAAGCGCGGGAACAACACATCCTGTTGCAGGTAAACGTTCATCTGGCAATTGGTGTTTCGGGCCGCGGCCGGGAATATCCTGGTAGTTCATTGCTCAACCCTTTCTCTTGCTTTAACATGTAAAAAATATATATGTTAGTTGGTGTCAAGAAACGTTCTTATTTTCCTGGCCCATGGGGGGTAGAAATGAGCTGCAGCAAGCCGGAACACATCAAGGAGAAGATCTGGGAGCAGCACCTCAGATGGCTGGATCTTGTAGGCGATGAATGCAGATCCAATCAGCTCAAGCGTCAACGCGAGAAGCGCAAAGGAGGTGGAGCCCGTGAACATCAACGCTGAAGTGACACCGGAAGCCCGTGGCTATCTGGTCTTTATACTGGCGAAACAGGAAGTGCCGGGAATGGCAGCCCGGGTCTATGTGGAAAAAGCCGGCAAAGCCCCCGAAAACCTTTGTTCTGTCAGAGAGCTGTGAAGCTCTGCGGGTTCCTTCCGGGGCATCCACAACGCTTCCGGTGGGGGCGTCCGTCTCCATAACCCAGGCACTCGGCGGAAGTTTTACCGTCAAGTACGAGGGTAACCTGTATCGTCTGTCACCAGAGGTGACTCGCCGCCTGGGCTTTCATTCAGACGCCATTATGTTTGAGCCACAGGAAGATGGCCGGATCAGCGAGCAGCAATGCTGGGATGCTCTGCGACTGGTTTATGATCCGGAAATTCCGGTCAATGTCGTCGGCCTGGGGCTCATCTATAAACTGGATCTCGACCAGAACAAGCATTTCGTTCGTGTTGAAATGACGCTGACGTCACCGGGTTGCGGCATGGGCGATATTATCGCTGGCGACGTGAGAGACAAATTGCTGCAAGTTCCCGGCGTCGAGGACGCACGAGTGGACATCGTGTTTGATCCTCCGTGGAGCTATGACAGCCTGGATGAGGAAGCGCGTCTGGAATTAGGGCTGATCTGAGCCGCCAGTCGGCGGCTCCCGGACCTGGTTCAGGCGTCCGGGAACAGGATTCTCCGCAGGCTGACATTCCACTCCAGACCATCCAGCAGGTTCTTCAGGGCAAGCCCCAGTTCAGTGTCGCCCTCAATGACAAGGCGGCGCTGGAAGAAGAGCTGGTCCGGGTCCTGGCGACGCTCGGCCAGGGTCCGGAACGCTGACAGGGAGCCTCGAATGGTGGCTTCCCCAGGGCCCTCGACCACCCTCAGTCTGCCTGACCAGAAACCCAGGGTTACGCCTGGCTGACCACCATTGAGTTCCAGTCGGATCCGCCGACCTTCGAAATCATCAAACTCGCCATCGGCCATGGCCTGGGTGAACAGTCTGTTCAGGGGCGCTTCGGCGGCGAGTTGTTTGACTGGCATGGGGATGCGCTGGTCGACGGCGCCCAGCACTGGGGCGGGAGAGGGGAGGTACTCCCGGAGGACCGCCAGGGACTGGTTGAGTAACGGGTGGTGTGTTGGGAAGGGAGGCAGTTTGGGTAACGCGAGGTGCATGGTCGGCTCCGTTATTTGGCTCTGGAGCAGGGTAGGGGAAATGTGATTTGGGGGCTTTGATATAACTCAGGGGTGGGGTCTGAAGAAAGCTTTCTTCTGACCCTGGGTTTGGCTGGGAGATGGGATTAAGATGGGGTCAGAAGAAGGTTTTCTTCAGACCCCTGGGATGGCTCAGACCCCTCGGGGTGCCCTGTCTTCGCGGCTCAGCGGTGAAGGCCTTCCTCTACCGCCCAGACGGCCACTTCCACGCGCGAGCGCAGGTTGAGCTTCTTGAGGAGGTGTTTGACGTGCACTTTGACGGTGCCATCGCTGATGTCGAGTTTGCGGCCGATCATCTTGTTGGAGAGGCCTTCGGCGATCAGGCGCAGGATGTCTTTTTCCCGGGGCGTAAGGCTGTCAAAGTCCGGCCGTGCAGCCTGCTGGGGTTTATTGGATCGCAGTGCCTGGGCGAGCAGGGTGGTCAGGCGGTCACTGATCACCATCTTGCCTACGGCGGCCTGGTGCAGCTGGGCGATCATTTCCTCGGGCTCCATGTCCTTGAGCAGGTAGCCGTCGGCACCGGCGCGCAGGGCGGCCACGACGTCATCTTCCTGATCCGACACGGTGAACATCACAATGCGCGAACTCACGTTCTGTTCCCGCAACTTTTTCAGGGCCTCGATGCCATCCATCTCCGGCATGTTGAGGTCCATCAGGATCAGGTCCGGCTCCAGTTCGGTAGCCATGCGGATGCCGTCGGCAGCATTGCTCGCCTGGCCGATCACTTCCATATCGTCTTCCATGTCCACCAGCTGCTTGATGCCCTGGCGCAGCAGTGGGTGATCGTCGATCAGCAAAATACTCGCGGGTGATTCAGACATTGTCTCTCTCTTGTGTTCAGGCACTGGAAACTTCGGTTGGAATCAGGTTTCTGCTCTTGGGGACGAATGTTAGCGTGACTTCTACACCGCCTTCATCCCGATTTTGCACGTTGACCTGTCCGCCAAGGGTACGGGCACGGTCCTGCATGATGATCAGGCCGTAGTGATTTACGGGCTGGTTGCCGCCGGGTAGTCCCTTGCCGTTGTCCCGGATCCGGGCCTTGACCTGCGGTGATTCGAACATCACATCCACCGAGATCTCCGTGGCATCTGCATGCTTGACGGCATTGGCCAGACCTTCCCGGACAATCTGCAGGGTATGGATCTCCTCGTTCGGGGAGAGAGTCTGGGGCGGCAGGTTGTAATTAAGCTCCACCGGTTTACCCAGGCGTTCGCTGAATTCGTCGATGGTTTTTCGCAGCGCCGTGGACAGATCGGGGGTATCCAGTTTCAGGCGGAAGGTGGCCAGCAGCTCCCGCAATTGACGATAGGCGCTGTTCAGGCCGGTACTGAGTTCGTCCAGGATGGCGTCGTGCGCCTTCTTCTGCGGGCCCTCGATATTCAGGCGCCGCATACGAGCCACCTGCATTTTCAGGTAGGACAGGGACTGGGCCAGGGAATCGTGGAGTTCACGGGCAATGACGGTGCGCTCCTCGGCCAGGGTCAGTTGTTGCTCCTCGGTAATCTGGCGTTCCAGGTAGATCGCCGTGGCCAGCTGGTCGCTCAGGGTTTCAAGCAGTCTGCGTGCGGTTTCGGACAGACCTATCTCAATGGGGTACCAGACCTCCAGGGTGCCGAGCAGCATGCCCGGCGTCCGGATGGGCAGCAGCAGGCGCCGGCCATCGTTTTCCTCCACCGGCAGGTCATCATAAACCTCGGGTGTCACCAGGCAGGCGTTGCAGTGGTGGTCGCGGCAGTAGAAGGGGCGCTCTTTGGTGGCCGTGGTGACGGCCCGCACCGGCTCGGCAGAATCCCGGTCATGGAGGTACAGATTAATGGGGCCGATGCCCAGTAACTGTTCAAGATCCTGCAGCATGGGGACGGCACCACTGCACAGGTCATGGTTGGCAAACAGGTTGCGGCTGGAGGAATGCAACAGCTGAAGCGCAGCATGGCTCCTCTCCAGCTCCTCGGTCTTGGACCGGACCCGTTCCTCCAGTTCGTAGTAGGTGAGGGCGAGTTCGCTGGTCATCTGGTCGAAGGCCTGGCCCAGCTGGGCCAGCTCGTCCGAGCCCCTGAGCTTTGCCTTGCGGGAGAAGTCCTGCTCACCGACGGCTGTGGCAATGCCCACCAGCTTGCGCAGGGGGCGCAGTACCCGGTTCTTGAGGTCCAGGAACAGGGCGATCACGATCAGGACTGAAAACACCAGACTGATGATCTGGATCAGATGGAGCAGGTCGATCCGGGCTTCGGTGCGTTGCTCAAGCATATTCACCATCGTATCGACTTCCGCAACGTAGTTCTCAGCGGCATCAAGCATCAGCGGAGCGATTGGAGTACCAGGGGGATGGTTTGCCAGGGCCGGCCGAAGGTTCTCCTGCCAGGTTCCCAGGATGCGCTGATACTGGCTCGTCAGGGGATGGTCCACGGCCTGGGGCAGAGCACGGAGGATGGTGGCGTCAGAGAGCTTGTCGCTGTAGTCGTCCATCATGCTGGCCAGGCTTTGCTCACCCTCATTATGCGGCCCGGTCGTTGCTGCGTGGGAGAGCAGGTTGAATGCGCCCATGCGCAGCGCGCCGGCCAGGTTGATGGCGGTGGCGTTGCCCTCGATGCTCTTGGAAACCGCGAGCGTGGTCGCCATGCTGACGACGGCGGTCAGCACGATGGCGCCAACGACGATGGCGATACGGTTAACTAGGGGGCTTCTGGATTTCATGGTGTCCGTTGAACGACGCTCTGTGGGAAATTTGCTGGCGGGCCTCTGGTTAATTATGACCGCACTTCAACGTCCTTGATACCTCCTTGAGGATAGTCAATTACCCCGATAGTTGGTAACCCATCATAG
>JABURI010000116.1 GCA_014762755.1 Marinobacter sp. | reverse complement strand
TGCGCAATTTCTTCAACGGCTTCCGCCGTGACGCGCATCCGATGGCCATCATGTGCGGCGTGGTCGGCGCCCTGTCCGCGTTCTACCACGACCAGATGGACGTGACCGACGAGACCCAGCGCCAGATCACCGCGCACCGCCTGATCGCCAAGATGCCGACCATCGCCGCCTGGTGTTACAAGTACAGCCTGGGTCAGCCGTTCATGTACCCGCGGAACGACCTGTCCTACTCCGAGAACTTCCTGCAGATGATGTTTGGCGTTCCCTGTGAGGAATACAAGCCGAACCCGGTTCTGGCCAAGGCCATGGACAAGATTTTCATCCTGCACGCGGACCACGAGCAGAACGCATCTACTTCTACCGTGCGTCTGGCCGGCTCCACCGGCGCCAACCCGTACGCCTGTATCGCTTCCGGCATTGCCGCCCTGTGGGGTCCGGCTCACGGTGGCGCCAACGAGGCGGTACTGGACATGCTGGCCGAGATCGGCGACGAGGCCAACATCGAGAAGTTCATCGAGAAGGCCAAGGACAAGGACGATCCCTTCCGCCTGATGGGCTTTGGTCACCGCGTTTACAAGAACTTCGACCCCCGCGCCAAGGTCATGCGCGAGACCGCACACGAAGTTCTGAAGGAGCTGGGCCTGGAAAACGATCCGCTGCTCAAGATTGCACAGCGTCTGGAAAAGATTGCCCTGGAAGACGAGTACTTCGTGGAGCGCAAGCTGTACCCGAACGTCGACTTCTACTCCGGCATCATCCTGAAGGCGATCGGGATTCCGACCTCCATGTTCACCGTGATCTTTGCCATGGCCCGCACCATTGGCTGGTTCTCCCACTGGAACGAAATGGTCAGCGGCAACTACCGCATCGGCCGTCCGCGCCAGCTGTACACCGGCTCCGACAAGCGGGACTATCCGAAGAAGTAAGTCTTTCAGAGACTTGCCGATCGGAACGAGAGAGGCCGCTGATTCCAGCGGCCTCTTTTTTTATGCTCCAACTGCCAACTTACAGCCCGAACGGATAGGTATCCGGAACCCCCGGCAATACCCCCGTGGCAAACGGCGTGATCGCCCGGGTCTCATCCAGCCAGATATATTCATCAAACTGCTCCGGCAGACAGGCCCGGAAATAATGACTCTGCCGCTCCGTTTCCGGCCGGTAGATCACCCCGATGGCCCGCTCCAGAAACCGCTCCGATAATTCCTCAAGCACCCCACCCTGCGCCTTCTGAAACGGAAGCAGAAAGCCCGGGAGTCGAGTCTGATGGCACAACCGCTCGAAACTACCCTCCAGTGATGGCCTGACCTGCTTGAATTCCATCGGCGCATCCCAGTTTGATGCGGCCGCCACGGTGCCATGGTCGGTGCCGAAGCCGACGGTATAGAGTTCCTTGCCAAACCTGGCCCGACACAGCCGGCCGATATTGAACTCTCCCCGCCGGCTCATGTCCGTGGCATCAGAATCGCCTACATGGCTGTTATGGGCCCAGACCACCGCCTTGCTGTCGTCTCCGTAGTGTTTAAGCAGCGACTCCAGGGTCTCGAACATGTGGGTATCCCGCAGATTCCACGCGCTGTGGGAGCCGTAATACATGGTGCGGTAGTACTCCTCGGCATCCGCCACCAACCGGGCATTCTGCACGGCATCCAGGAAACGGTCGGAATCGTGCTCCGCATAGCGACGGTGCCGGCTGAGCAACTCGTTGAGCATGTCGAGGACAGGCTGTTCACAGGTCTGATAGTGCGGATTGAGCGCTGCTTTGGCATAGGTCGCCGGTTCACCTTCAAACGGCGCCAGGCACTCATAGCGCTGGCGAGCATGGATCGCGAGATCCGGGTCCACCTCCTCAAGGTACTCAAGCACCGCACGGATCGAGCTGTACAGGCTGTACAGGTCCAAGCCATGAAAAGCGACCCGCTCGTGCGCAGGGCGCTCGCTGTTGTACTCGTGCAACCAGTCGACGAAGCCCCGCACTTCCTCATTGCGCCACATCCAGGTGGGGAAACGGGAAAAGGCAGTCCATTCCGAGGGCGGGTATTCGGCGTGGCGAACGTAATGGTCGACCCGCGCCGCGTCCGGCCAGTCTCCTTCAATGGCCACAAAGGAAAAACCCTTCTTCTCGATCAGGGCGCGGGTGATACGTTCTCGGGCAAGATAGAATTCTGCCGTACCGTGGGAGGCCTCTCCAAGCAGCACCACCCGCGCATCCCCGATACGAGCCAGCAAGTTATCGAGAGGCATGCCGGGTACCGAATCGAACGGCTCCGCAAGACCGGCTATTGCCCCCGGGAGATCAGGGCCGGAAACAGATCCGCCAATTACCGCGGAACCTCCCAAACCGAATGGATCATTACCAATGACCATGGCGAACCCTCCCCGTCTGCAGATATCCTCATTACAGTCTAGTACACAGGGAAAAGCTCAGGTCAATTCTGCAAAATACCCCTAAAATATTGAAATAAAAAGAAAGGGGCCCGAAAGCCCCTTATTTCGGTTTACAGCCTGAGCCTACTGGCAATCAGTTGGCAAATACTGCTCATTAACATTCTGGCCGTAACAGACCCAGCTGATCTCGCCGTCTTCGACGGTAGGCTCAAGTACGATGTATTCGGACTCACCGGCGTTATCGACGCCCATTTCGACCCCGATCAGACCTTCCTCGTAAACATCAATCGTGTAATTCTGCACGTCATCAGTCACGGTCAGCTCCGGGTAACCCAGTTCCTGCATCGTCACCGGCCAGGCCTGATTGTCATAGGCGTAGGAGGTGACACGCTGCTGGACATCCTGGGCCTGGGAGTAGGCAGCTGTATATCGGGCCCTTTCGGTATATTCCTGGTACGCAGGGATAGCCACCGCAGCCAGAACACCGATCATTGCGACCGTCACCAGCAGAGACGCCGCTCCACCAGCACCGCCACCGACCCGGGGCACGAACATCGACAGTGTCCAGGCCCAGAGGCTGCGGCGCGGATGCGTCACTTCCCTGCCCTGCGCCAGGGCTACTGCCGTCGCCATCCGCTTGGTCAGCCACGGATAATCACCGGTCAGCTCATTGAACGACATCCAGAAACCATTGGTAGCCTGCACCTGATTGACGTAGGCATCCACATTGATGGTCTTCCAGCGCGTATCTCCTGCGGCAATCGCGGCGATCGCAGCCTTGATGTCCTCTTCAGACTGGCAACAGGCGACGCCGTACCGGTCACAGGTGTATTCCTCGGCGCGACGCAGGGCCGGGCCAACCACGGGCAACAAAGAGCCCGGCATCACAAACGCGCGCCAGGAAAGGTGCTTGCGGTGAATGTGGCCCAGTTCATGGCCAATGTAGAAATCGATTGCGCCCGGCTGATCTTCCAGCGCATCGATCACATCCGTAAACAGCACCACAAAATGCCGGCCCAGGAATTTGGTGGCCAATGCGTTAAAGAAGTCGGTACGTAACAGGTAAGCCTCAGGTACTTCCTTGACGCCAACCTTCTGGCAACAACGGACCAGCCGCTCATACAAATCCGGATACTGCTCCTGGCTGATCCGCACCCCCGATCCTTTCAGATGGGAGATAAATGCGGAATGCGCAAACAGAAAGAACACATATCCCAGAAGCAGGTACAACAACACAATTCCGAACGTACCGACAAACAACGCCAGCCAGATAATCGCTGAAAAAACGACCGCTATCCTGAGCAACGGCTTCTCGTTCTTGTAAACCAATTCCATGCTATTCCCTCAATTTAATGACTACAGGGTGACGGGCCACTTCCCGGGCCCGGTTAATTCAACCGGGCGAAAGCACAGGGCAATGAACGGGATTTTCAGGCGGGAGTGTCATTGCGGTGCGTCCACACAGTAGACAAAGGAGTATAGAAACAGCATCAAATCTCTTCCACGGCTACATATCGATTTCGCCGCCCCTCTGGTCAGAGTGTGATCCGGGTCACCATAGCCGCGCGTAATCCTCTTGACGCGCCCGGAACCAAACGAGGATGTTTTGCTCAAAATCTGACCAGGTGAGCTATGCTCCCTGAGGGCGTGTAAAAAGGAGGGAATACCATGCGTTACTTAGCTGCATTCTTATTCGCAATGTTCTTCGCCGGTGCTGCACTGGCCGGTCAATGTCCGTCTCTGGTGAGCCAGATCGACCAACAGCTACAAACAGCACAACTGGACAGTGAGACCGAAGCCAGCGTCAAAGCGCTTCGTGATCAGGGTGAATCCCTGCATAAGCAGGGCAAGCATGCGGAGTCTGTCAAAGTGCTCAGGGAAGCGATGAGAAAGCTCAACTCAATGTCTTGAATACCAATCGCCGGGTAGCGGCAATTCAGGCCACTACCCGGCACGTACACCCTCGTCGTAGCCGTAGGATGAATCCATGAACGGGTTGCGCTGCCTGCGCTTTCCAATCTTCAACTCTCCTGGTTCTACACCAAACAGTCCTGCAACCGTCTCGATGATGGGCTCGTCCGCGACGGGTTCATAAAACTGCGATCAAAACGCTAGCGGGCTTCACTGAACGTAATCGGAAGGGCTGAGGTCGATCTTATGCCGACTGCGGCCACGATTCAGGACTTGGTAGCGGAAAAGCTCGACGTTGGTGCGGACATATTTGTGGCGAGTTTATGGGCGGCACCACCGGCCTACCAGTCAGTAGGCCAAGTATCGAAAGTGGCGCCCCAAATCTCAACACGGGTTACCGGAAGGGAAATAAACGGCGTGACAGTACTCTATTGAGAGGTGACACCCATGCTCTTCAATTTATCATCAAAGCGCTCTGGCCAGAATGTTCCTCTGAACAGATAGCTATCCATGGCGTAAGCATCGTAACCGGATATGGCTTCTTCCTCGTTACCACAATGATTTGTCGGGCCAAACCCGAACGTTTCGGATGTCTCTCCCTGGGTAACAGCATAGGCTCCGATGTAGACGACCCCTCTCGGCCCAACCTCGAAGGTGACATTATCCGGATCCCCTTCTTCGAAGTCATAAACTATATGCCCCTTATTGTTTATATTGTAGAAAAGGGATACCAATTCATAACTTCCAGCATCAAACACTGACATCATCGTCATGCAGCCATTATCCTGCCGATACGAGTTCAACATAGAGTGACGGTTTTCGTTTGTCAGCGCCTGAAACGTCGCCGAATCAAAACTCGCGCCCTCGGGCGAGTAAAGCTGCATTAGAACCATGGTCTTTTCCGGGTCTGTAAAGTCGTGGCCGAACGCATTTACGAGAGCCACGCATCCAGACAGGAAATGACTGAGTAAAACAACAACAATAATGCGAGTAAGCATACTACCTCTTTTTATGTTTAGTGGTTTATTTATCAATACGTTGTATCACGATTTTACACACGACGGGGTCCGCCCCCCTTAGGCCCTCCTGAATTAAAAAACTGTCCCCAGAGTTCCACTGCAAGGTGTTGTTTGGTGAGGCCGCTCTACCCCCTAATCTGCACCAGATTAAAAAGCTGAAAAATAGATCTGTCCCGATTTCGCCCAGGGGGCCATACTGGCGGGTTTCCCAGCCGCCCTGGTCGGTCACCCGGGTGATCCGGTTGGCACCGTTGTGCGGCGCGTTGGGGGCGCCGTATTCGTAGCTGACGTTGGTGTCCGGGTACTGCGGGTACTCAATCGCGGTCAGGCGGTTGTAGTCGTAGCGGTAGGTGATGGTCTCACCCAGCGCCCGCAGGTTCGGGGTTTCCTTGTGGATCAGGTTGCCCGCCAGGTCAAAGTCCATCACCACCTTGCCGGTGTCCGGGTTGTCCAGCACGGTGCGCCGGCCCAGCAGGTCATACTCGGCGGTGGTGTGGTTGTTCTGGGCGTCGAACACGTCGGTGATCTGCTTGAGCGGATCGTATCGGTAGCTGGTCCAGAGGATCTCGTTACCGCCCTTGTTGTATTCCTTCACGGCGGTGATCAGCTGGCGTACGTCGCGGAAGCTGTCCTTGCGTACCCCGTTGGCGTCGGTGACCGTGGTGCGGAACTGCTGCCGGCCGTCCCGGTCGGTGCCGAAGCCGTAGTCGAATTCGGTGGTGGCGCCGTCCGGCTGGGTGACCGTCAGCGGCCGGTCCTGAACGTCGTATTCGGTGACGGTCGGCGGGATCGGGTCGAACGTCGCATTGAAGCGCAGGGCGCTGCCCACCGGTTCGGTGACCGGGTAGTACTGCTCGACGCTGCGGCCCAGGTGGTCGAAGAGGATCCGGCCGGAGGCCACCATGACCGCCTGCGGATCGTCCACGCCGTTGCCGATCTGGCTGTCCTTCTTGGTCTGCAGCACCCGCTTGAGGCCGTCGGTGAACAGCACGGTTTCGATCGGATCGCTCGGGTGTTCCGGGTCGTAGTGCTGGGTTAGAGCCCGGTTTGTTAAAGAGCTATTGGACGAGTGTGGCGCAGCAAAAAAGCGGGCAGGCCTTTTGTTGTGCCTTGACTACAGCTGGCTAATGGGTGTCCCGGCTTCCCCTTCCGCGAGGCAAAACGCAAGACCTGCGCCCGGATGCTCGATGGCCGATTTTGAACATATTCTACCTTCGAGGTCCGATTCGTACTCAGGCTCCAGCACAGCATTCAACGACATTAGTGGCTCAAATGAGTAGAAATATTCAAACAAATATCCCTATCAGGGCATTCAAGGCCTGCTTTGAATTATTCTCACAGCTTCAATAAGTTGTTCCGCATGTTCTCGCAGAACTTCGTTGCATGCCATTCCTGAAATATCCTCCAGAGTGCCTTTAATGTCACTCAAAACTTCAACATCCCAAATAATATCAAGAGCTCGGTCCGCTACAATTTCATCCACCCTCCAATTTTCCTCCAAGAACTCGGCGAGTTTCTTTTGAACTTCAAATATCGAACCAGTGAACTTAAGAACATTTATCAAATCTTGGCGATCGCTTTTTTGCAGAAGAAAACGGTCAAGAATTTTCAATGCAAATGCTCTCACCTGACCATCAGAAAACATTCCAGAAAATAGATCTAATGCTCCATACTCATGCAAAAAAACATCACTCTCGCGCAACTCGCTCAAAAATTGCTCATGTTGCCGAGAGTCATACTTCGTTAATCTGGATTCCAAAAAAAACCTGGCAAGGTGCCTAGCCTCAACTCGAATATTATCCCGGCCATCAAAACATGCACTTAAAAGCAACTTTAATCGATCATCTATTAGATTACTCAATTAAATGCCTCCCATTGATTATCTCCACGTCAATTCGATATAACTTATTTTTATGAACAAAATTCTCGCGCAGAGCGTTTCCTCCGACAGACAGACCACCTCCCGAAAGGCTATTGATCTTCGCGCTAAGTTTAACGGTTGCAGTATTGTAAGCTCCATTTGAAGCTAAAGATGAATCCTTTGAAATTCCATCTGCCCAAACGTACGCGAGCCCACCAGTGGCCTGAAGTTTTGTAACACCAGCCGCTCCTCCGACTAAGGATATGCTTGAGATAGTTTCCCCTCCTGTTTGAAGCTGAACGCGTACCTCTCCTCTATTTTGTTCTGATGCGCGTGCGTCTTCAGCGATGTCTATTAGGTTCTGAATACCTGGCGTTACCTCACCAATCGCCATAGCCTGAACGGCAGCGGAACTATTTACTCGAGAATTACCATGATCTTGCGGCGTGTCCCCTGATAGGGTTAGTGCAAGTGCACCGACAGTAATAGTACCGACTGTGGCAACAGCAGAGCCAATTGCACATCCCGGAACTGCGCCAACACCACCGAACCATACACCTATTCCCGCACCACCTGCACAGCCTGCTAACGCTGTTGCGTTACCATCCGGGTCGGTTAATTTCACAGGATTCTGATGCGTATATGTATACATCCCCAAATTGATGGACGTGTATACCCCTCCCATGCCGGGTAGTTTCGCATCCTGCTCCTCATTACCAGTCGGCAAGTACTTCTCTAGAATCGGATCCACACTCACCCAAACACTCGTCCGCGGATCGTAATACCGCGCCCCGAAGTAATACAGCTGCGAGGCCTCATCCAGCTCCTTGGCGGTAAACAAATACGGCGTGCGCTGCTTGTTCGAGTGCTCCTCCACCCACGTCTCCCCGAACGGGAAGTACTCCAGGTGCTGGTACACCTGCCCGTTGGTGTGGGTGATGTAGGCGCTGGTGCCCAGGTGGTCCGGGTGGTAAGTGTACTGGTCTTTCTCGTACACGATCCGCCCTTTCCTCTTGGCATTGGGCTTGTCCTGTTTCACCAGTTTGGAGACCACCCGGGTGGTGCCGGCGTAGACGTGCTTGGTGCCCACTTCGCCGTTTCTCAGGGTGAACCACTGGTTGATGTAACCGGTCTCCCCTTGCGGGCCGCGCTTGGTGAGGCGCTGGCCGGAGGCGTCGTAGGTGTAGGTCAGGCGGTGGCCGTTGTCCTTGATCTCCCGGATGCGGTTTTCGTCGTCCCAGGTGATGGTTCGGCGCGTGCCGTTCTGATCGTGGGTCCAGCCCAGCTGGTTGCCGTTGGCATCGTAGCTGAAGGTGCGATCCCCCAGATGGGTCGGCGCGTGCGGCTGGTTTCCATCGTACCGATAGGTCCAGTCGTACGTGGTTTTCTTCTGGGTCACTTCCTGGCCCGAGGGCTGTCTGAGTACATCCACCTGAGTCTTGCGGGTGATGTTGTGGATGGTGTCGTAGCCCATGCTCAGGGTGAAGCGGTGCTGCTTGCCCGGGGGCGCATCGAAGGTGCCGCTGCTGTCCGTCAACCGGTACAGGTCGTCGTAGGTGTACGTGTAATTGGTCGCACCGCCCATCTGGCTCGGGCTGTTGTTGCTCGCGCGGTTCGCCAGGTCGGTGATGTTGCCCACCTCGTCGTAGCCATAGGACAGATCCATGAACGGATTTCCGTCTCCCTTGCCCACGGTGAGGTGGCTCAGGCGGCGGTTGTACGGATCGTAGCTGTAACGGCTGACGGTGTTGTTGCCGTGCAGCACGTAGGTGCGCTGGCCGAACTTGTCGTAGTCCAGGCGCTGTACGTAGGGGTAGTCGTAACTGCCCTTGCGGCCGTGGACCGCGTGCATCTGGCCGCCGAGGTCGTAGTCGTAAGACAGCACCTCGCCATCCGGGTACACCAGCTGCTGCAGGCGGTTCCAGGTGTCGTAGCTGTACTTCGTGGTGTACTGCTCCCCCGGGCCGGCGCTCCACTGCAGGTAGCGGGTGCTCTGGGTGAGTTCGCCCAGCGGGCCGTACTGGCGGGTTTCCCAGCCGCCCTGGTCGGTGACCCGGATGATCCGGTTGGCCCCGTTGTGCGGCGCGTTGGGGGCGCCGTATTCGTAGCTGACGTTGGTGTCCGGGTACTGCGGGTACTCAATCGCGGTCAGGCGGTTGTAGTCGTAGCGGTAGGTGATGGTCTCACCCAGCGCCCGCAGGTTCGGGGTTTCCTTGTGGATCAGGTTGCCCGCCAGGTCAAAGTCCATCACCACCTTGCCGGTGTCCGGGTTGTCCAGCACGGTGCGCCGGCCCAGCAGGTCATACTCGGCGGTGGTGTGGTTGTTCTGGGCGTCGAACACGTCGGTGATCTGCTTGAGCGGATCGTATCGGTAGCTGGTCCAGAGGATCTCGTTACCGCCCTTGTTGTATTCCTTCACGGCGGTGATCAGCTGGCGTACGTCGCGGAAGCTGTCCTTGCGTACCCCGTTGGCGTCGGTGACCGTGGTGCGGAACTGCTGCCGGCCGTCCCGGTCGGTGCCGAAGCCGTAGTCGAATTCGGTGGTGGCGCCGTCCGGCTGGGTGACCGTCAGCGGCCGGTCCTGAACGTCGTATTCGGTGACGGTCGGCGGGATCGGGTCGAACGTCGCATTGAAGCGCAGGGCGCTGCCCACCGGTTCGGTGACCGGGTAGTACTGCTCGACGCTGCGGCCCAGGTGGTCGAAGAGGATCCGGCCGGAGGCCACCATGACCGCCTGCGGATCGTCCACGCCGTTGCCGATCTGGCTGTCCTTCTTGGTCTGCAGCACCCGCTTGAGGCCGTCGGTGAACAGCACGGTTTCGATCGGATCACCCGGGTGTTCCGGATCGTGGTGTTGGGTCAGGGCCCGGTTTGTTAAAGAGCAATTTGGCGAGCGTGACGCAGTAGCGGAGTATCAGATGAGCATTGATACTGTGACCCCCAAATCTATATCAATTTAAAAGGCGGAAAATAGATCTGTCCCGGTTTCCCGCATGCTTCTTAATCTGTTACCCGGTTTCGGAGAAGGTGATCTAACCCATAGCGAAACTGAATCCTATGCAGTTGATCATGGCCTTCCTATCGCTGATTTTGGATAGATTCAGAGTCTCATTAACTAAAGATAAAGAGCCCATATATCAGGGAAATGCTGTGACGATATAATTATGTGACTTGTTGAAAAACAATCCCCGAAACCGATCTATTTTCAAGGTATTTTTTTATTTCATCACTGACAATTACCGCAATTTTCCAACCGTCAAGACGAAATATCGAATGACCTTTAGCTTTTTCTGGATCAATGACCAACTTCGTCATCATCCTGTAAGCACCTATTTTCTCCGGCCTACCGTCTTGAGGCTCCCATTTTAGATACTCCGATTTCACCTCATCGATGCAATCAACAACATTCAGTACATTTAATATTTCAAACTCTTCTTGAAAATTTTGAATACGGACAGGGATTCTCTGGATCGCATCGCCGAAATTTCTCTCCAAATTTGAATTGATTTCACGCTTAACCACCAGCATGTCAAAATCGCAAAAATTGAAATCGACGGGCTGCCCCAAACGTCTCAGCTGCAGGTCTAGCGAAGTTTCTCCGGTATAGAAAGTTCCACTAGTAAAGTTACGGGGATCAATTTCGATACCACAAGCCGTAACAGGTGCTTTTAAATGCCATCGGTTCACAGCTTTGGGATCTGCTAGTACTCTGTAAAATTTTCCCACATTTAGCCTCTATTGTTTGGTTAGCAATCGATTGAGTTGAGAACCTGGGTCCACGGCTTCTTTCGCAATCGCCTGCAATTCTCCTCGGAGCGCTTCGCTGTAAGCTGTGCCATCCAACCCTTCGGTAGCACTTGTAAGCCGATCAAAAACTGCCTGATGGTACTCTTCGGGATGGGGGCCTTTATGTCCTGGAACTCGAACTTTGTTCAGTGAATCCTCCAGATTCATACCTGCTTTTTCAAAAATTGCTTCAAATCGTGGCGTCCATGGGCCACCTCTTGCTGTCGAAACACAATTCTTATTGGTACATATGTGATGAAGTGGACCTTGAGAAACTGTATTAGCACCACTGGCTACCTCTTCGCCTCGAGTCGTCGCCTTAGCCCCACCTTCCAGCGCATTCGCCCCGGTCTTGCCCGCAGCACCGTAACCGCCTCCGGGAGCAACAGCACCCACGACAAGGCCACCAACCGAAATCAGCTTGTCGGAGGTAGAGGCATTCTCATCCAGCAGGGTATCGCCAGCCGAGTACACATCATACGCCGTCAGGCCTACTTCGATAACCGCCCAGGCACCGACCAGCAGAGGGACGATGTTGCCGTCCGGGTCTTTCAAGATTACCGGGCTCTGGCGACCATAACCATACAGGCCCAGGTTGGTCGAGACATGCACCCCACCGACTTCACCGTCCATGTACTGATTCAGGATCGGATCAGCCGACTGCCAAACACTCGTCCGCGGATCGTAATACCGCGCCCCGAAGTAATACAGCTGCGAGGCCTCATCCAGCTCCTTGGCGGTAAACAAATACGGCGTGCGCTGCTTGTTCGAGTGCTCCTCCACCCACGTCTCCCCGAACGGGAAGTACTCCAGGTGCTGGTACACCTGCCCGTTGGTGTGGGTGATGTAGGCGCTGGTGCCCAGGTGGTCCGGGTGGTAAGTGTACTGGTCTTTCTCGTACACGATCCGCCCTTTCCTCTTGGCATTGGGCTTGTCCTGTTTCACCAGTTTGGAGACCACCCGGGTGGTGCCGGCGTAGACGTGCTTGGTGCCCACCTCGCCGTTTCTCAGGGTGAACCACTGGTTGATGTAACCGGTTTCCCCCTGGGGGCCGCGCTTGGTGAGGCGCTGGCCGGAGGCGTCGTAGGTGTAGGTCAGACGGTGGCCGTTGTCCTTGATCTCCCGGATGCGGTTTTCGTCATCCCAGGTGATCTGGCGCCTTGTGCCGTTGCTGTCGTGGGTCCAGCCCAGCTGGTTGCCGTTGGCATCGTAGGTGAAGGTGCGGTCGCCCAAATGGGTCGGCGCGTGCGGCTGCTGGGCATCGTACCGGTAGGTCCAGTCGTAGGTGGTTTTCTTCTGGGTGACTTCCTGGCCTGAGGGCTGTCTGAGCACATCCACCTGGGTCTTGTGGGTGATGTTGTGGATGGTGTCGTAACCCATGCTCAGGGTGAAGCGGTGCTGCTTGCCCGGTGGGGTGTCGAAGGTGCCGCTGCTGCCGGTGAGCCGGTACAGGTCGTCGTAGGTGTACGTGTAATTGGTGGCACCGCCCATCTGGCTCGGGCTGTTGTTGCTCGCCCGGTTGGCCAGGTCGGTGATGTTGCCCACCTCGTCATAGCCGTAGGACAGGTCCATGAACGGGTTGCCGTCGCCCTTGCCTACGGTGAGGTGGCTCAGGCGGCGGTTGTACGGATCGTAGCTGTACCGGCTGACGGTGTTGTTGCCGTGCAGCACGTAGGTGCGCTGGCCGAACTTGTCGTAGTCCAGGCGCTGTACGTAGGGGTAGTCGTAACTGCCCTTGCGGCCGTGGACCGCGTGCATCTGGCCGCCGAGGTCGTAGTCGTAAGACAGCACCTCGCCATCCGGGTACACCAGCTGCTGCAGGCGGTTCCAGGTGTCGTAGCTGTACTGGGTGGTGTACTGCTCGCCCGGGCCGGCGCTCCACTGCAGATAGCGGGTGCTCTGAGTGAGTTCGCCCAGCGGGCCGTACTGACGGGTTTCCCAGCCGCCCTGGTCGGTGACCCGGACGATGCGGTTGGCCCCGTTGTGCGGTGCGTTGGGGGCGCCGTATTCGTAGCTGACGTTGGTGTCCGGGTACTGCGGGTACTCAATCGCGGTCAGGCGGTTGTAGTCGTAGCGGTAGGTGATGGTCTCACCCAGCGCCCGCAGGTTCGGGGTTTCCTTGTGGATCAGGTTGCCCGCCAGGTCAAAGTCCATCACCACCTTGCCGGTGTCCGGGTTGTCCAGCACGGTGCGCCGGCCCAGCAGGTCATACTCGGCGGTGGTGTGGTTGTTCTGGGCGTCGAACACGTCGGTGATCTGCTTGAGCGGATCGTATCGGTAGCTGGTCCAGAGGATCTCGTTACCGCCCTTGTTGTATTCCTTCACGGCGGTGATCAGCTGGCGTACGTCGCGGAAGCTGTCCTTGCGTACCCCGTTGGCGTCGGTGACCGTGGTGCGGAACTGCTGCCGGCCGTCCCGGTCGGTGCCGAAGCCGTAGTCGAATTCGGTGGTGGCGCCGTCCGGCTGGGTGACCGTCAGCGGCCGGTCCTGAACGTCGTATTCGGTGACGGTCGGCGGGATCGGGTCGAACGTCGCATTGAAGCGCAGGGCGCTGCCCACCGGTTCGGTGACCGGGTAGTACTGCTCGACGCTGCGGCCCAGGTGGTCGAAGAGGATCCGGCCGGAGGCCACCATGACCGCCTGCGGATCGTCCACGCCGTTGCCGATCTGGCTGTCCTTCTTGGTCTGCAGCACCCGCTTGAGGCCGTCGGTGAACAGCACGGTTTCGATCGGATCGCTCGGGTGCTCCGGATCGTAGTGCTGGGTCAGGGCCCGGTTTAGGGTCTGGTTCAGGTTGATCTGCCCGAGTGCGACCTGGGGTTCATATTTGAACCGGATGGTCACCTTACGGTTTTCATCCTCATCTGGCCCAGTAGTAACTGCCTGGTTTTCTTTTTGCTCATACGGTCCGGTGATGGTTTTCACGCGGCCTACGGAGTCGTAGGTCGTGATAATTCGCTGGCCGTTGATGCTGACGGTTTCCTTCGCCTCGCCCCAGTAAGGGTCGTAGTCCGCGGAGGAAACATAACCAAAGCTGTCTTTCATCCGCTCCACATAGGTGTGGACATCGGGGTCGTAGAAGTAGTCCAGGCCGTAACGCTGGCCGCGATAGTTCTGCGGGCCGGTCACCTTGGTCAGGTTGCCGTACTGGTCGTAGACAAAGTCGTAACGGGCTTCGCCCTCTTCCACGGTCTGGCGGATGGCCTTCACGTTGCCGGTGCCCGGCTCGATGTCGGAGAAGCGCTCCCGCAGCAGGCCGCCGGCACCGGTCACCCGGATGGATTCCGGCGCGCCCATGATCCAGGCGGATTCATCCCGGAAGTAGCTGATGACGGCTTCCACATCGTCTTCGGTGCCGCTGTCGGCCTCGTCGATCAGGTGGGTGACGTTGCCCACGTCGTCGTATTCCAGGAAACGGACGCGAGTAGATTTGCCGGCAACGCGCTGCCCCTCGTAGAAGCGGGTGGTCTCTTCCGCAACCTGGGGGAAGATAGTAGCCGCTTTTACCGCAGGCAGGGCTTCCCTGGCGACGGCCTGATCACTGTGGATGTCGACAAACCGGTACGCCTTGATGGACTCGGTCCATGGGTTATCCTGGCCGTCGGTCATCTTGCTGTTGGCCAGCAGACCGCGCTCGTACACGCTGCCGTTCAGGTAGGTTTGCGTCACCCTTCGGCTGACCGGTGCCTCTGCCGGATTCTCTGCCTTGCTGTTATCCCGCTCTGCTACGGTCACGGTCTCGAAACCGAAGAAGTCCCGCTCGCGGCGATCGTAGTAGCCGTTGGCGTATTTGAAGGTCTTGAGCAGGCTGTCTACGCCATCGCCTTCAAAGCCGTCGTTCACGGTTACGCTGCTCAGCACCCAGCGGCTCTGGGGCATCTCGTAGGTGTTGCCGGTCCGCTCGTAGTCCAGCTCGAAGCTGGCACCCAAGGGGCGATGGACGGACTTGAGCAGGTTGGTGCGGCCGTGGGTGTTGAGTTTTACCCGCAGGTCGCCGTCATTGCCGGAGCTCAGGAAATCCGGGTAGCCGTCGCCGTTGATGTCGTTGAGGGAATGTTCCTCGCGGCTGATGCCTTTGGACTTGCTGCGACCCTTGTTAACACAGGCCTTGAACACCGGAGCAAATGGCGGGAATGGCGTGCAGAAGGTGGCCGCGACGTTGCCACCCTCGGTCACCGACGCCGTCTGGTTGGTTACATGGGCTCCCTGCCACAGCATGGGCGCCAGGAAACCGCTGCCGGCGTTGATGGCAACGTTGATGGGACCACTGCCACCCGAATCGACAACATCGGGCAGGCCGTCGCCATTTACGTCAAACAACTGTTGTTGAGGCGAGGTTTCAGATCGGGACAGGGACAGCCCCCCGGCAATACTCATGACACCGAAGTTGAAGCCCAGGCTCAGGCCTGCGCTCTCGCTCTCACCTTTACGGCTCACGGCGCCCCAGTTTTCGGCGGGTGCAAAACCATAGCCCAGGTTCAGGGCCACTGTGCTGTTGCTATAGATACGGTCCGGCAGGCCATCACCATTGATATCGGTCCAGCCGAGCTGTTCCTGGTCCTCGCTGTTGCCAAGGTTGCCGGTGATACCCACCGAAGGGGGCGAGTTGGCATAGATAATTGTCATTCCCCCGAACGTTTTTTCTTTCTGGGGTTCGGAGCTGCCAACCGAGCCTCCGGCGTTGAAGGAGGTCGCCTCGGTTTTGTTTACACGGGGTAGCCCGTCGAGTTCATCGAGCCTGATGGGAGAGGCTTCCAGCCCACCGTTGGCCAACGTGTACTGGATCAGCGAAGGGCCAACGATATCGGGGTAGCGGTCGCCGTTCATATCCAGGAAATCGACCAGGGTGCGGGATTCGCCGTTGGTCTCCCCGGCACCGCCGCTGACTCCCATAGCCGAGCCACCGAGGGTCCGGCTCTTGTTGTAACTGTGCGTCAGTTTGATAATCGCACGGGCGCCGGCACCTGCCACCGGGTCGGGATCGCCCGGGTTGTCCAGGCCATAGCGGGAGCTGCTCATCAGGCCGGGCCGGATGTAACTCTCAGCGTCATAGCCTTCCCAGGTGTTGCCGCCAATACCCGGGAACATCAGAACCAGATCGGCAGCCGTTGAATCGTAACCGTTGGCATCGAACTCGGATTCAAGCTGATCGGAGTTACTGATGTCTCCAAACCCGTCCGTGGAACGGTCCTTCCCAAGATTGGGATCAAGCACCAGCTTCGCTTCATCAATCGGCTCTCCGGCGGCCCCACGGTTGCCATTCCACACAAACTGGCCCCACTGGCGGAACATCGGCCCGAAACGGAAATCCTGCCGCACAGTATAGAATCCGCTGGTGACCGATTCAGACACCGACGTGCTCCAGGTACCGTTACCGGTGTTGTGGTAATAAACCCCGCTCCCGGAGGACTCGACGCGTTGCGCCAGCTTTGTGTCCGGCGTGTGGTATTCAAGCCAGTAGGTTTCCCCCGGAACAACCGGGAAGCGTACTTCCGGAGTTGGCAGGTACGGGTCCGGTCTGTTGTCGTCTTCCTCCGGCACGTCTTCAGGGCGCAGAAGTTGGCCGTCGTAAACCGCGAGCCTTTCCTTGTGGATAAGCGCCCCATCACGCTTGACGGTGAACACCACCTCGCCCTCATTGGCATCAAAGGTGGCTGTGGGGGTGACCACCGCTTCCACGGTGCCGTCGTCCGGCATCGGTTCTGTACGCTCCCCGATATTGCTCACCGGAACCTGTACCTCTTCCGGGATGGTCAGTGGCGCCGTCACCGGGGTTACGGTGGCGGAGTACAGGGTTGCCGAGGCTATCCCGGGAATCACGATCTGCGGATTGCCGTCACCGTCGGTGACATTCACATTGCTGTTTTGAGCCGCGGTATAGATCAGCGCGGGCTTCCAGTCGACCGCTTGCCAGTCTATGCGGGTGCTGGCTTCCATACGGAAGGCAAGCGTGTCTCCTTCCGAGACCTCCACCACCGTATCCGGATTAAACGTACCTTCCGTCCCGGCCGCGAGTTCCCGTTGCCAGATCACCTCGTCTTGCAGGGTAACGGTCACGGTGACGTCGTCGCTGGTGGCCCGTTTGTGCAGTGGCGCATCCACGCGCACGGTGCCGGCGATGGGCGCATTGACGGTCTGGCCGGGATAGGCGACGGCAAGGAAATCTCCGTCACCATGGTAGGTGTAGAGAGGCTTGTTATTGGCGTCGCTGACGGCGGGAACATCCAGGTAACGGATTTGCGGAGCCCAACTCACCTGGTCGTAAAGGCCATCGAACACGGACTGCACCCGGAAGAACACCAGATCCCCACGGGTAACCGGAATGCGCGACACACCCTCGGGAGTTCTGGGGGTGTAATCGTTGGCTGCGAGGTTGGCGGACCAGAGCGCCCTGCCCCCGTGCTCGATATGCACGGCGACGCCATCCGCATCCTCATAGTTCCGACGATCTGCGGATTTGTCCTCAACCAGCGCCACCGGACCGCTGATGGCGATTTGACCATCGTAAGGGGCTTCCCATACACGCACGGTGTCATGAAGCGGGTTGTCGTCAATACGTTGCTCGTATTCCTGTGGGTCGAAGGTCACCAGGCCGTCGCTGTCGATATCGGCGCCCGCCTCGATCGGGTTTGGCGTGTCTCCGGAATGGGTCAGGAAGGTCGGTTTGCCATCAATTAGTCGATTGAAATAGATCGTGCCGTTCATGGCGATATCGATCAGGCCATCGCCGTTGGCATCGGTAAAGTAAGTGCGAGAGCTGGTGTAGGTATTGGTCGTCACCGAGCTGTAGGAGGCGGAAACACCACTGCAACCGAGCACCGCCTGCTGCCCCTTGGCACTGGAAGTGGCCGTGTCTTCATAGAAACGGGTGGCACCGACCACCGGAACGGTTTGACCGCTGAAGCCGCCGCCAGGAGTACCAGGACGGAACTGCATCCGGCCGTCTCTGACAAAGATCTTGTCGGGAAGCCCGTCCCCGTTGATGTCCGCCAGCGCCAGCAACCCCTTACTGCTGGATTTGGTGGAATTCCTGGTGTCACCGATGGTGCTGCTCTTGCAAGCAAGGTTACCGTCGTTCGGGCCGGCGGTTACGGCGCTACTGTCCCCTTTTGATTTTGACGCAATACCGCTGGTGGCACTGGCACCGTCCTCAAAACCGGACCGATCCAGGGACAGACCTGCCTCGATGTGATCATCGGTGTTGGCCCATTGGTCCGCGCCCGCCAGCGGCTGGTAATTGCCGTCGGAATCCAGGATGTCCTGGTAGTAACTGAAGCTGTGGGCATTGAAGAACTCGCCCTTGCTGTCCAGCTGATTCATCTTGCTCAGCAAGGTGCGGGCGAAGGCGCCTTGCTCGTACTCGAAGGTATAGCTGCGAACCGGCTGGCCTTTGTAGGTAATGTCGATACGCTTGAGCAGGTCCGAAGTTACCTGCTTGAATCCCAGGCGACCGTCAACGTTCACATCCTTGCGGCGATCTGTCGCTACGTTAAAGGAGAGCTCGTCCCGATCACGGGTGAAGCTGACCTTGTAAGCACCCTCTTTTCCTTTGTAGCCAGTGTACTGAATTGTTTCGATATACAGCTGCTTGCCAAATACCTTGCCGTTGACGGCCGCCCCATCAATCAGTTCACCACTACCATCGCCAATACCGGTGTCATGCTCGCGGTCATAGCTATAGGTGATTTCATTTCCGTTACTATCGCGAACCTTGACGAGGGCCCACTTACCAATACTGTTTTTGGTAGGCCCCTGATCGGTACGAAGCACGGCGGAGTCGACAGGCGCCCGGGTGCTGTCGTCACCACCATAGAAATAGTGTGTTCCGGACTTGTCGATCACCTCCCACCAGTAGTTCTTCGGATTGTCACCGTGGCGAATGATCTTCTGGAAGCCGCCTTCCACCCGGGTGTGGAATACCTTTTCTGCAGAGCGCGCTACCGGCTCGCCCACGTGGGCCATGGGCGTCAGCTGACTGCCGTTCAGGAGATAGGTTTCGGTTTCCTTCTCTGCGTCATAACGCGGCACGCCCCACCGGGTATCAATGGTGATCGCCTGGGTACTCAGGTCCCAGCCGTGGCCCAGCCAGCTGTGGCCGCCGCCGGAGCTGTACTGCACCGCCAGCTGTGGCTGCATGCCCTGGCGGCCCGGTGGCACTTCGATCGGGTAGCTCAGGCGCGCATCGCCCATGTTGTTGGCCTGCGGCGGCTCGATCAGGTTGACCTTCGCGCCCGGATCGGCGGCCTTGATGTCCTTGATCTGGGTCGGGTTGAACCGGGTGTTCTGCGGTGAATCCGGGATCTGGATAACCGCATTGATCATGTCGGTGAAGTGGTCGGTCAGGGCCACCACTTCCTTCTTGCCCTTGTCGATGGCCTTGCGTTCCAGTTCTTTCCACTGGCCGGCGTTCTCATCGAAATAGAAGGTGCGGATGTCGTCCTCACTGAAGCCCGGTGGCAGCATGCTCGGGTTGTACTTGATGCGGACTTCGACCTTCTTCTTGAAGTGCTTGCCATGGGGCAGGAACCGGTAGCCGGCGTCCGGGCCGGTGACGTTGGTCATCCAGGCGTCCATCGTGGCCAGGTCAATGCCACGCAGCGGCATCATCTCGATGTCGAGGTTTTCGTCCACAGCACCGGAACCCACGTCGATAATGGCGCCGCCGGTACCACCGGTGTTGCCGGTATCGGGTGTGACCGGCACATTCGTGACCGGGGGCATGTCGACATTGTCGTCATTCACAGCGCCCTCTTCCGGCAGGGCGCCCTTGTTGACGTACAGGGGAACGATGACGGAGCTGCGCTCGCCATCGGGATAGACGGCCTCCAGCTGAACGGTCCACGCGGCATCGTCAGGCTGTCCTTCCAGGCCGATGTCGTCCTTGCTGATCAGGGTCTGGAATTCACCATTGACGTGATTCAGGGGGCGGCCACCAATGAACAGTTCGGCCTCGCCGCTCTCGTTCTCAAGCCCCTGCAGGAAGCCACGGATGTAGGCTTCGCGGCCGTAATACTGGCCGGCATCCGGGTAGGTGACGACCACCTCGGGCGGCAGCCAGGCACCGCCGATACCGGAGCCGCGCACGGTGAGTTCCCGTACTTCCCCGGCGCTGCCCTCGCCGCCGGTGAACACCAGCCGGGCGCCGCGCACACGGTTGCCGTCGGCAACTGGGATCTCGTTCCAGCCGCTCTTCAGGGAACGTGCCGAGACGTCCGGCGCGCCGGTTTCCTGCCAGCCACCGTTCACATAGAGCTGAACACCGACTTTGCCCGCAAGACTGCCCCGCAGATAGAAGCCCACAGTTTCCAGTTCCACTTCGCGATCGAAGCCCACTTCGACCACAGAGCCACCGGCCATGGCGGTCTGGCTTGCCAGTGCCTGTTTCCAGGCGGCCTTGCCTTTCACCCAGCCCAGGTGCAGGCCGTTGCCGGGATTATCGATCAGGCCCGGGGGCAGCGCGGTTTCGCTACTGGTGGTATTGGTGGAGGTGCCAACGCCGGTGCCGCTGTACACCACCATGCCGCTGTCGGTCTGGCCATCGTAGAGGCTGTCGATGGTGGCATTATCGTCGGTGGCACTGGCGCTGACGTAGCTTACGAAGTTGGCGCCATTGTCCATTTCCACCACCAGCCGCACGTTGCGTACCTGGTAGAGGAAATCCTTGTCGGAGGGGGCGGTGAAGCGGATGCGGTTAGCACCCTGTTTCAGCCAGGTCGGGCTGATGCGTTCCAGCTGGGCGTTCCAGCTGTCACTGCCTTCGACGACCACACCACCCAGTGCCGGCTGGTCATTGATAACACGGATCGCTTCTGCCCAGTGCGACAGACCGTTCAATTCGTACGCAAGCCACGCGTACTTGATCTGGCTCGCGGGCATGGGGAGCTGGGCGGTGAAAGTGTTGTCGGTCGGGTCATCGGGGTTGGTTTCCGAGCGGCTTCCGATTTCGCCGTGCGCAGGGGTCGCCCGGGCCATGACCGCCTGGTCTGGCAGGCCCTGCTCTTCCAGCAGGGCGCTCAGCTGTTCGCCGGTTTCGATGGGCAGGTGTTCACCGTTGGACCAGATTTCCAGTTCCCGCAGCCCGGTGGCGGGGGAATCCGCCATTTCCAGCACCACGCGCACCTGATCGGTTTTCGCCGCATTGTTGGTGCTGAAACTGTTCCAGGTGGGCGGCAGGCTGGTCAGGTCCAGCCCTTTCAGGCCCTGGATGTCCCGCCAGCCGGTGTTTGCCTTTTCCTGGACGGTCAGGGTGTACGGGGCGGCGCCGAAGACCCGGATCGCCGTTACATCCCGCTCACCACCGAGGGTGATATCGAAACTCTGGTTGTCGTAGGCGGTGTATTCCGTGGCGGTGTCACGGTCGAAGGCCTTCTCCAGCGTGGCCGATTCAACCGCCTGGATTTCCGGGGGCAAGGCGGCCGCCGATTGCAGCGACCAGCCCTTGGGGGAGGTTCGCACCGAGTCCATGGTAATGGTTGCCGCCTGCGCAAGCTGGGGGGCCAGCAGCGAAAACAGGGCAACAAACGCAAACGTACGGCGGTTCTGGCGCCAGAATTCCATGTTATTTCTCCCGAGACTACGTTCTTCGAGTTTTTATCAGGGGTTGTCCTTGGTGAAGACAAACCACCAGTCCTGGTACCGCGTTGCCGCGGCAAATCCTTCCAGGCCGGAGGGGAAGTTGCCCGTTTTAAGGGGCTTCTTCCCGCTCCGGCTCCGGACACCGGCAATCCGGCCTCCGGCTGTGCGTATCAGCTCCCAGTCGTCCCCCGTAACGGGGTCTGCGTAGAGCCGGCGTATGTGCCGGCGGTGTGCAAACCGCCGGTCGTTAATCAGGTCGTCCAGTTCGGCCGGATACTCCGGCGCCTGCGGGACAGCCTCGTAATAGGACTGGATGGCGTTCCGGTAGGCCGTCCCGCGGAACAGCAGTTCCGCCTCCTGCATTCTTTTCATTTCCGTCGATGCCAGTGGCACCGAGACCGACGTGCCCAGGGCAAAGGCCATCAGCAGGCCCAGCACCACCGGGTAGGTCACGCCCTGCTCGGCGCGCCGGTCACCAATCCGCGTAGCGGCTGCCATCGTTCGCCGTTCCCCCGGAAGTGCTGTGGACGTCGTGAATGCCCTGCCCTCCGTCGCTGTAGCGGGTGAGTTCGGTTTGCCACTGTGGCGCGGGGGCCTCCAGCACCGGATCCTCCGGGATGAAGCGGAGGTATCGCTTGTCCACCAACACTTCAAGGCTCGCCGGATAGCGCCCGTGGTCGGCAAAGAAATCGTCCAGGGACTTGCGCATCACCTGAAGGTTCTCTTTCAGCGCCGCTTCCCGGGCTTTTTCGACGGAGCCGGACACCACCGGCACGGCAACCGCCGCCAGTATCGAAATCAGCACGATCACCACCAGCACCTCGATCAGGGTGAAGCCTTGCTGGGCCTGTCGCCTCGCGTATCGGTTACCAGTCACAGCGGCAACTCCCGTCAAGCGCCGTGCCCTGGGTGGCCGGCCATACGTCGTAAACATCCTCGCCTCCCCAGGCCAGGGTATCCGGCTCATCCCGGTAACTGCGCAGCTGCCAGTGACTGGCCGTCTCCAGGCTCTGGTCCGCAAACGGATTGCGGGGAATCCGGCGCAGGTAATACCGCCGGCCGCCTTCCATGGTCCCGCTGTCGACGCCCTCCACCAGGACTTCAAGGGAAACCGGGTAGCCATCCTCACTGGCGGTGCCGCTGCCGGGGGGAATCCGGCCCTTGAGCCAGTCGCTGTGAAAGGCATCGATGGCGTTACGCATGGTCCTCAGGCTTTCCCGCAATTCCAGTTCCTTCTTGCGCATGTATTCCCGTTCCGCATAGGGCAAGGCCACCGCCGCCAGCACCGACAGAATCATCACGGACACCATCAGCTCGATCAGAGAAAGCCCGGCGGAACGCTGCATTACCGCACCACCACCCGCGAGTTGAATCCATCCACCGGCTGCGCCTCTCCTTCCGGCGTGGCCAGCATTGCCGGCCGGGCCATCAGGTAGGAGATGCCGGCCTTACGGGCTTCCAGCTCAATGTCGATCAGGCTGTCGGAGGTTTTCGATGGCCTGCCCGACAGCCTGATGGTGACCATGCCCGGTTTGTCGCCGGTCTCTGCCGAGGCAGTGAGCGTTCCGCCACCCACCGGGCGGACACCCTTGAAACTGACCAGCTCGGGATTGAAAAGAACGTCCAGCGGAAGTTCCTCAATGGCACCGAGGGCATCGGCGCGCACACTGACGGTGAGGGTCTTGCCGGATGTGGTCTGATAACTGTCGTCGGTGAATGCCAGTCCGGGGGCGCCGTTGCCGGCCGCTTTTTCGGCGAGGTCCTCGGCAGCGGCGACCGCAGGCGCCATCGGGCCCGGTTCAGCACTATTGCCATGCATGCGGACGTTGGCCTTCGAGCCGATGTAGTCGAACATGGGCTCGGACGTGAAGCGCTCGGAGTTACCGGAGTAGAAAGACCGGACCGCCTGGGGCGGCATCGCCGCAGGCCGTACCACCCTTGGAGTGATGGTGAGCATCACGTCGGTTCGGCGCTTCTCGTCGGTGGTGTTACTGAACAGTTTGCCAATGGTGCCGAGCTCGCCCAGTCCCACGGGGCGGACGCGGTTGTTGCTGTCCATATCCTGGATCAGCCCGCCGATGACGGCCGTCTCGCCATCGCGCAAGAGCATGCCTGTTTCCACCCGGCGGGTAAGAATGCTGATGGCAGGCTCGTCCGGCGTGCCCAGGTTGGCACCAAGGGCGCTGACTTCGATGCCGATGCTTGCCGCCACAGAGCCATCGAGGTGGATATCCGGCATGACCTCAAGCTTGATACCCACATCCCGGTACTCGAAGGTGGTGCGGGTCTGGCCGGTGGCGTCCAGGATGGTGGACGAGCGCAGCGGCACCCGCTCACCGATGTGGAGTTTGGCCTGCTGGTTGTCCAGCACGCGCAGCGAGGGACTGGCGAGCATCGTCGCGCCCACGTCCCGCTTGAGGTAGTTGAAGGTGATGGTCGGGATGGTGACCACCCCTTTCGTCAGCACGTCGTCCCGGATGGAGTCCCCGGTCTCGAATTGCGGATAGGCCAGCGTGATCTGCTCGCCCAGGTTGAGGCCCAGCTGTTCGGATTTGGTGCGGTCCAGTTCGAGCACTTCCACATCCAGGATGACCTCCCCCATGGGCTGGTCATTGGCGATGATGAGCTTCTCCGCGAGGGCGATCACATCATCCGGTTCGCGAATGCTCAGGGTGTTCATGCGCTCGTTGATGACGACGGACTCCAGCCGCAGACCGGACTTGAGGATCTCCGCCATCTCGGCGGCCTTGATGGAGTTCAGGCTGAAGGTGCGCAGGAGCCGGTCCTGGTATTGGGAACGCTTTTCGGGGGTGTCCGGTGCGATCAGGAGGGTGTTGGAACCGATCTGTTTGTACTGGGTATCGGTCGACCGGAAGATCAGGTCCAGGGCCTGCCGGAGCGTCACGTTTTCGGCAAACAGGGTGACGGGAACGCTCTTGACCTCGTTATCGAACACGATGTTCAGGTCGTTGGCTTCCGCCACATACTGGAAGGCATCGCGGATGTCGGTACCGTTGAAGTTCAGGGTAATGCGCTCACGGGAAGAGAGCTGGGAGCGGTAACGCTGGTACAGGTCTTTCTTCGCGGCCACTTCCTGCAGTTTCCGGCGGGCCTGGCTGAAATCCGGGTTCAGATCCAGGGCTTCTTCCAGGCGGCTGGTGGCCTCGCTCAGCCGGTTCATCTCGATCAGCGATAGCGCCTGGTCATAGGCATGCCGGGCTTCCCGGGCACCCATGGCCCCGGACAGGGCCCGGCGCAGCTGTGGGTCATCGGGCCGGGCTACCAGGCCGTTGCGGTACGAGACGATGGCTTTTTCTACGTTGCCCGCCGCCATCCGTTCGTTACCCTCCTCCAGGTAAAACTCGGCGGCGGCCAACTCCGCTTTCTCCCGAGCCATACGGACAGCCGCGTCACGGGGATGCTCCGCAGCCCTGGCCCGGTAATCCATCACCGTCTGCAACCAGTCGCCGGACGCCGTCGGTTCCGGTTCCATATGCACCTGGGCGGCACATCCTGCCAGCAGCAAGCCCAGCAGGAGTGTCAGCGTCAATCGTGTACTCACGTTGGTGTGTTCCCCGTTATCTGTTTCATGTCGAGTCGTCATTGGGTGAGATAGATCCAGCGGGCCTCATTGCCGTTACCAAGCACCTGAATCCGGTCTTCTTCTATGTGGGCGACCACGAGCTGGTCGCCGATCCGGTCGCCGGTGCGCAGTGGCCGTCGCTCGCCCTGGTAGCTCACGAAGGCTGTGAATTTGCCCGCGCGTAGCTGGACGCCCTCGAGGGTCAGGTCGAGCCCGGCCAGAAGTGGCTGCTCCGAGGGTGATTCCGGCATCGGGCTATAGGCGTCCTCAAGGAACGTCGGTGCAAACCGGAACGGATTCCGGCTCTCGAAGACTGGCGAATTCTGCCCTGCGTTTGTCGGAACGCCACCCACAACCAGGTCTTCCAGGGCAATAAGGTGACCGGACTGTTGGTGCCCGGCGACCCCTGGCGTAGCCACACCCGCCAACGATGCCAGGACCGCCAGCCAGGCAAACGCTGCAAGACCGATCACATACAGTCGGCTCATCGCTTCATCTCCGCATATCCTGTCAGTGCGAGGGTGACTCCCAGCCGGTCATCACCTTCCCCGGCCGGTGCCAGTGAGACCTTGCCGGGCACGACCAGCAGATCCAGGCGGGCCAACTCCGCGATAAACCGCTCGAACGCCCCGTATTGAGCCCTGAAATACAGGGTTTTCGAGTAGATCCGGTGGGTTTCTCCACTCCGCACGTCGTTAACCTCCTTGTCCAGCCGGACATTGGCCAGCGTCGCCGCATCAAGGATCGCGCCGGAGAAATCCGACGCAGATCCTCTCCAGCCAAGCTTCGCGGCCATGCCAGGCACTACCGATGCCCAGTAATTCACGTCATCGCGAAGCGAACTGAGCTGGCTGGCCAGCCTCAGGTGTTCGGACATCGTCGCGTAGCTTTCCCTCGCCTCCTGCAAATCCTCCCGGGCGGGAACGATAGAGACAGCCACTACGGTGGCCGTGGTGCCGACCAACAGAACCAGCAACAAGGCAAGCCACAGGTAGGCAGGCCGCGCCAATTCGGCCCTTAGCGTCAAGTTATCCATTCAGGGCTCCGCTACCAGGTGGATGTCATGGCGATAACCCGCTTCCGGCCCGGGCAGAGTTTCCTGTCGGGCGACCACCGCCCGGCGCACCGAAGGGCTTGATTCCAGGGTGCGGACAAAATCCGCCAGGGCATGAGGGTCCGGTGAAACAGCCCGAACCGTCCCGGCACCCTCCCGGGCGTCGTATTCGAGCAGTTCGAGCCGGACATTGGCAGGAATGGCGGCAGCCACCGAGCTCAACACGTCCGGCAGTGGTGCTCCAATATGGGCAACGACATTCCTGAGTTTCCCGGCCTGATGCGTCAGTTTCTCCAGATCGATCTCGCCCAACACTGACGCCGACAGGTCGGCGCGGAGCTCAGCGATACCCCGCTCGGTTTCTGCCAGGCCATTTCGGTACCTTTCCGCGATCAATAGCGCCGCCACCAGCGACAACGCAGCCATACCAACCAGAGTCAGGAGCCCAAAACGAAGCCAGCGGAAGCGCCGTTGAACCGGGGCCTGGAAGTCCATCGCCATCATGATGCGCGGCCCCCTGCCCACGTCCGGAGGCCGGATATCAGGCCCTCGCACCGGGAATCCTGACAATGGTACAGGTCAACAAAAGCCAGGCTATCCGCGGTCAAGGCGCCAGCAAACCGTGACTTGATGCGTTCGCACACGCCGGGTGCGGTATCACTGCCATAAACGGCGATTCTTTCCCGACCTTCCTCATTGACTCCCCGGGCAATGTCCCTCAGCAATGACTCACAGCCCGGATCATCGGCGAACCAGCGACAACGCACTCCCGACGCGCCGGGTCGCGAGGTCAGCCAGTATTCGTCCGTCAGAACCACGGTCAGCGGCGCCTTATCAAGAGTTATCCAATCCTGTGTCACTTCGAGCCCGCTCAGAAGCGTGACCATGCTGGTAACCGGCCACCAGCGTTTCAGCCATGGCTGACACAGCACCTCATACAACTCGTTTTCAAGCCCGATGCCGTGAAGAACCGCCGGCTCCCCGGCCGCCGAGCGAAGCTGCCAGGCAACCTTGAGTGTTTCGCCCGCCCCGCCCAGGTCTTGGCCGAACCGCCACTGCACCAGTTCCTGCGTTGCCTTGTTCCGGCCCGGAAGCCTGTCCACCTTGAATACCCGCTGATGTACCCAGGGGTCGGAAATCACCCAATGCACCTCGACAGGTTTCGACGACCCGAGTGTTTGCTGTATCCAACCTGCCGCCGTCTCGAGAACCGTCGCCAGGGAGTCAGGAGACAGCACGTCATCGCCTGAGTCCGCGGCAAAAGCTTTGTCGACGTCTTCCTTGCGGCCAGGACCGGGGAGGTGCACGCAGACCTCTTTCCGGCCAAGCCCAACAAACGCCTTTCTGCGGGTTGCGAAAATCACAATGACCACTCCTGTCCGATAACCCGGTGCACCTCAGCCAGGGTGGTACGGCCATCAGTACAGGCCTCCAGTGCCGTGTAGCGCAGCGACTGCTGGCCCTGCTCCCGACATTTCGCTTCGATTTCAGGCGGGGAAGCGTGGTCCATGAACAGTTGTCTCAACGCCGCGTCCAGCCTCAGGAATTCCGTGATGGGAAAACGTCCCGAGTACCCGGTTCCCGCGCAATGGGTGCAGCCGACTGCTTGTGTCAGGCTATCTGGAGGTACCAGCCCCAATCGTTCAAACTCAATGCGCTCTTCCTCCGTGATGGCCCGGGATTGCGAGCAGTCGGAACAAACCCGTCGCAGCAGGCGCTGGGCAAGGATGAACTTGAGGGAGCCGAGCAAATTGAAGCGGTTGACACCCATGTGCTCGAGACGGCCAATAACATCCACGGCACTGTTTGCGTGGACCGTAGAGAACACCAGGTGGCCGGTCAGCGCGGCTTGCACCGCAATGTCCGCGGTCTGCGCGTCACGAATTTCCCCGACCATGATCCGGTCGGGATCACTGCGGAGAATCGAACGCAGCCCGGTGGCAAAGGTCAGGCCCTTCTTTTCGTTCACCGGTATCTGGGTGATACCGGGAAGCTGATACTCGACGGGATCCTCGATGGTGACGATTTTCCCGGCCCCGTCATTGGCATCGTTGAGCGCGGCGTACAGCGTGGTCGTTTTCCCGCTTCCTGTCGGGCCGGTCACGAGGAACAGGCCATGGGGTTCCCGAATCGCTTTTCCGATGCTGGCGACGGCGATGGCATTTAGGCCCAGATCGCCGATTCCCAACCCCTTGTAATCCTCAACAACCGACCGCCGGTCCAAAAGACGGATGACCGCATCCTCACCCAGCGCCGTGGGCAGAATCGAGACCCGCATATCCGTCTCTGACTCACCGGCACAGACGCTGAACCGACCATCCTGGGGTATCTGGCGCTCCGCGATATCCATTCCGGCCATCACCTTTACCCGGGAGATCAGTTGATCGACGTGCCGGCTTCCTATCGAGACTTTTGATGGCAGCAGCACACCGTCCACCCGGTATTTGATGACAACACCGGACGCTGCCGAGTGAATATGAATATCACTGGCCCGATGCTGCAACGCGTCCTTGAATACCTGGTTGACCAGCTGAACCACCGGATCACGTGCGTCCACGCTCAGATCAAAATGAAGACCTCCGTCGTCCGCCCGGTCTTTATGCTCCTGCAGATGACTGGACACGGAATCCAGTATCCGGCTGTCCAACCGGTTGAACCGAAGTACCTCTTGAATTCGCACGGCCTGGCACAGCACGAGCCGGATACCTTTGCCGGTCAGCCTGTGGAGAACGTCTTCCAGTTCCGGGTCGTAGGGATAGGCGACTGCGAGTTTGAGTGTTCCGTTGCTATCCAGTTCGAGCGGGATACTGGCGAACTGCCGGATCCGCTCGGGGGACACCAGCTCGATCAACGGCTCGGGAATGGCGAAATCCGGCGGAATTTCCGCATAATCAAGATGCAGTAGAGCGGCCAGCGCCTCCAATCGATGGGCATCAGACACCAGGCCACGGGCAACGAGTTCCTCACCGCGCTCACCTGCCACAGACAACAATTCATCGGTGGGGCCTGACAGCATCCCTCTTGTGACCAGGGCCGCGACCAGCGACCGGGTGATTGCGTCTGCGCTCATCCAATCACCTGTGTCATTGAGAAAATCGGCAGATAAACGGCAATAACGACAACCCCGATAACCAGTCCGATGGCCAACATGAGTATTGGCTCGAGAACACTGACAAACCGACCGACAGACAGATCCAGCAAGCCGAGATAGAACCGGGAGACCTGTTCCAGGGTGCATCCAAGCTGACCGGTGCGATCGCCCGCCTCCAGCAGCTGCAGGGCAGTTTCCGGCAACAGATCGCTGGCTTGCAGGGACGGCACCACCCCATGACCTTCCTCAACAGACGAAGCTGCATTCCGGAGTCGCGAAGCAAGGTCCGGGTCGGTTTCCGTCACCGCCATGAGTTTCAGGGCGTCATGTAGCGAATGGCCTGCCAGCAGAAGCATTGACAGCGTGGCGGCGACATTCACCGTCCGGAATTCGATGCGAACCCTGCCTATCATAGGAAGGTGGTCCAACACCCGTCGCTTACAGCGCGCACGGGTGGTCGCGGCCATGGCGTACCTGAACACCTGGCGCCCCAGAACAAACAGGAACAGCAGGCCACCGGCGAGGTAGGGAAAGGATTCACTGGCAAACAAGACCCACCGGGTAAGCGCCGGGAGTTCGCCTCCAAGGGAGTGATAACCTTCGGACAGTCTGGGCACCACGACGATCAGCAGGACCGCAAGGACCACCCCGATCATCGCCACCAGGATCAATGGGTAGGTCATGGCCGCGGATACTTTGCGGGAAATTTCGTCGAGCCTCTCATTCAACCCACGATAAAGACGAACCGACTCTTCCAGGTTGCCGGACGCTTCACCGGCCTTGAGTGCCGCTATCCATTGATGCCCGAACACTCTGACATGATCATTGAACGCGTCTGCCAGTGACCGACCATTGCGAACCGAGACCACAACGTCTTCCAGGGATTGTTTCAAGACCCTGTTCTTTACCTTCGACGCGGCGACGGCCAACGCATCGACGGTATCGAGGCCGGAAGCCAGGAGAAGCTCGAAGGAATGAATAAAGAGAAGTCGCCCGGTTCGTAATCCCGATCGCTGCGGCAGCAGGTTCAGGGCACGGGAGATTTTTTCGGGGAAAAGATTGGCCGCAAGGAGATAACGGCGGACAGTGGCCACGTCATCACCAGCATACTCGCCGGTTACGACGCGCCCCTCGGCAGTGATCGCTCGATAGCGATATAGCGGCACAGACCCTCTCCCTGAGTTCCCTGTTTTAAGCGGACACTATCGTTGTCACGCCCAGAACATTCTGTTTCTAAATAGAAAATTTCTTGTTATTACCAAAAGCTTGCGGAAACTTAACAAAGTTACACAACAAAACGGGTATCCATTGGCAACATAGTGCTATGTTTTGTAACAGTGTGACCTGATCCCAACTCAGTTCGATCTGCGCTATCCTCACGCCTGGATTAATTCAAAACTTTTGTCTCAACGAAGCCAAATAATCAATAACTTACACAACCCGGAGAACACTATGACAACCACTGCAACCTTCATCGGACTTGGTGTAATGGGCTACCCGATGGCCGGGCACCTTGCCAGAGCGGGCCTGAATGTCAGGGTCTGGAACCGGACGGCTGCCAAGGCCGGACAATGGGCCAGCGAATACCAGGGAACCGCCTGCACGACGATTGGGGAAGCCGTTGAAGGCGCGGATTTTGTGATGACCTGCGTGGGTGCTGACAAGGATCTGGTTGAGGTGTTTGAGGGCGAAGACGGCATCATCGCCAATGCGCCCGAGGGCGCCATTCTGATAGATCACACCACCGCATCGGCGGGCGTGGCCGAGCGGCTGGCGGCAGCTGCAGCGAAGCGGGATCAGGCCTTTATCGATGCGCCGGTCTCGGGCGGCCAGCAGGGGGCGGAGAACGGCAAGCTGACCGTTATGTGTGGCGGGCCTGAAGAGGCTTTTGCCAGGGCGAAGCCGGTGATGGACCACTATGGCCGCGCCGTTAACCTCATGGGGCCCGCTGGTAGCGGACAGAAGACCAAGATGGTTAACCAGATTGCCATCGCCGGTCTGGTTCAGGGACTGTCAGAGGCACTGCATTTTGCCGAGCAGGCGAATCTGGATGTGGCGAAGGTGGTGGATGTGATTTCCAAGGGCGCAGCGCAGTCCTGGCAGATGGAGAATCGCTCCGGAACGATGATCGAGGGCGAGTTCAACCACGGGTTTGCCGTGGACTGGATGCGCAAGGATCTGGGGATTTGTCTGGAGGAAGCCAACAAGATTAATGCGACCTTGCCGGTGACGGCGTTGGTGGATCAGTTTTATGCAGATGTGCAGGCGATGGGGGGGAATCGGTGGGATACTTCCTCGTTGATTCAGCGGTTGCGGAAGTTTCGGTGAGTTTGGGGGATGGATGAAGATGGGGTCAGATGAACAGAGTTCATCAGACCCCTGAGGATGTGGCACTGGGGTCTGAGAGGCACTGGGGTCTGATGAATGCCTTCATCTGACCCCGTTTTGGAACGGAAGCTGGAAAGCAGGGGTCTGAAGAAAGCTTTCTTCTGACCCCGGGGTTGACCTTAAGTTGGGGTCAGATGAACAAAGTTCATCAGACCCCTGAGCCTGAGACCCCGACTTGGCAGTTTCCCCGGCGGTTTACTTCCCCTTCTCCCGCGGCTGCCACTTGCCGTTGACGTACCAGGCGGACCAGCCGGTGGCTTTGCCGTCTTTCTCGGACATGACGTACTGCTCTTTCGATTTCCGGCTGTAGCGGATCACCGTGGGGTTGCCTTCGGGATCGGTTTCCGGGGCGTCCATGAGGTAATCGTACTTGGGATCGATTTCCTTGCGGTGTGGTTTGACTTCCTTCACCAGCGGCGGACGGGTTTCCCGGTTTTTGGGGAATTTGCTGGCCGCCAGGAACAGGCCGGAGGCGCCGTCTCGCAGTACGTAGGTGTCATCGACTTTCTGGCACTTCAGCTCGGGCATGGGCACCGGGTCCATTTTGGGCGGTGCCGGCTCGCCGTTCTTGAGCAGTTTCCGGGTGTTCTTGCAGTCCGGGTTGGTACAGCCAAAGTATTTGCCGAAGCGGCCGGTCTTGAGCTGCATCTCGGAACCGCACTTGTCACATTCCAGGGTCGGGCCGTCGTAGCCCTTGATGCGGAAGGTACCCTCCTCGACCTCGTAACCGGAACAATCGGGGTTGTTACCACACACGTGCAGCTTGCGCTTCTCGTCGATCAGGTAGCTGTCCATGGCGGTGCCGCACTTGGGGCAGCGGCGCTTCTTGCGCAGCAGGCGGGTCTCGCCCTCGCCTTCCACATCTTCGTCGGCACTGACCACCTCATCGCCCGGGATCAGGTTGATGGTGGTCTTGCAACGCTCCTTGGGCGGCAGTGAGTAGCCGGAGCAGCCCAGGAACACGCCGGTGCTGGCTACACGGATCTGCATATTACGGCCACAGGACGGGCACGGTATGTCGGTCTCCGTTGGCGCGTTGGCCCGCATGCCGCCTTCGGTTTTTTCCGCGGATTCCAGCTGTTGCCGGAACCGGGCATAGAAATCATTGAGAACCTTCTTCCAGTCCTCGTCGCCCTCCGCAATCTCGTCCAGCTCGTCTTCCATGCGGGCGGTGAAATCGAAGTCCATCAGGTTCGGGAAGGACTCGGACAACCGCTCGGTGACAATCTCCCCCATCTTCTCGGCATAGAACCGGCGGTTCTGCAAGCGCACGTAGCCCCGGTCCTGGATGGTTGAAATGATCGACGCATAGGTGGACGGCCGGCCAATGCCCTGCTTTTCCAGTTCTTTTACCAGGCTCGCTTCGGTGTAGCGCGGCGCCGGCTTGGTGAAATGCTGGCTCGGGTCGAGCTTTTTCAGGTCCAGGGTTTCGTTGACCTTGATATCCGGCAGTGCCACGTCCTCGTCCTTCTTGCTGGACTGGGGGGCGGCCTTGAGAAAACCGTCAAACTTGACGATGCGGCCCCGGGTACGGAGCTCGTAGCCGTCATTGGCCACCACGATGGAGGTGCTCAGGAACTCGGCATCCGCCATCTGGCAGGCAATGAACTGGCGCCAGATCAGGTCGTAGAGCTTCTCTGCGTCTTTTTCCAGACCAGAGATATCGGAGGGGCGACGGCTCACTTCGGTGGGGCGAATCGCCTCGTGGGCCTCCTGGGCGCCCTCCTTGCTACCGTAGACCCGTGGGTTCTCGGGCAGGTACTTATCACCGAACTGCTTCTTGACGAACTCCCGACAGCTGGCCACCGCGTCCTGGCTCAGGTTGGTGGAGTCGGTCCGCATGTAGGTGATGAAGCCGGCCTCATAGAGACGCTGGGCCAGCATCATGGTCTTCTTGACGCTGAAGCCCATGCGGTTACTGGCTGCCTGCTGCAGCGTGGAGGTAATAAAGGGAGCAGAGGGACGAGACCGGGTTGGCTTGTCTTCCCGCTTGGCAACCTTGAAGTTGCCCGCTTTCAGGCGCGCGACGTGTTCGCTGCTCTGGCTTTCGTTGACCGGCCGGTACGGCTGATCATTGTAACGGGTCACCTCGAAACGCACCGGGTTCTTCGCACCCTCGGGCGCGAGATCTGCGTGTAATTGCCAGAATTCTTCCGGTACGAACTTGCGGATCTCCCGTTCCCGCTCGACGATCAGACGCACCGCCACGGACTGAACACGGCCGGCGGACAGGCCGCGGGCAATCTTCGCCCACAACAGCGGCGACACCATGTAGCCTACAACCCGGTCCAGGAAACGGCGCGCCTGCTGCGCGTTCACCCGGTTCCTGTCCAGTTGCCCCGGATCCTTGAAAGCTTCCTGAATGGCCCGCTTGGTGATCTCATTGAAGACCACGCGCCGGTATTTGTCGGAATCGCCGCCAATGGTTTCCTGAAGGTGCCAGGCTATGGCCTCCCCTTCACGGTCCAAATCCGTTGCCAGATAGATATGATCGGCAGACTTGGCCAGGCGCTTGAGTTCGCTGACGACCTTTTCCTTGCCGGGAAGTACCTCGTAGCGGGCCTGCCAGTCGTGATCGGGATCGACCCCCATGCGGGCCACCAGCTGCTCACGGGCCTTACGCTTCTTGTGCTCGGCCTTCTCTTCGGGGCTCATCTTGCGGGTCAGCGCAGCCTGGCGCGCCCGTTCCTTGGGATCGGTTTGTGAGCCACTGCCGCTTACTGGCAGGTCCCGGATGTGCCCAACACTGGACTTCACGATGTAGTCGGAGCCCAGGTACTTGTTGATGGTCTTCGCTTTCGCTGGCGACTCGACAATTACGAGACTTTTACCCATATCGGAGATCTGTTTCCTTGGCGACAAATCGGTCAAATATTCAGCAAACCGTAAACTCGCTGTAAAATCAGGCGGCTAGAAAACACACAGGCACCGCCATTCTGTATAGGCCCACTGTTTTACAGGGTCAAGATTGGCAAGACAACCCATTCTTTGTCTTACGAGGGCCTTTTTTCGCTGCTTACAAACAGCGAGGCCCGGCAATTGCCGGGCCTCCTGTACACAGAGCGATCAGTTCCGCAAGCGGAATCAGACCCGCTCCCACACCGTGGCAATGCCCTGGCCCAGACCGATACACATGGTGGAAACACCAAGCTTACCGCCTTTGGCCTGCATGATATTCAGCAGTGTGGTGGAGATACGGGCACCGGAGCAGCCCAGCGGATGGCCCAGGGCAATCGCGCCGCCGTTCAGATTCACCTTCTCTTCCATAACGCCCAACAACTTCAGGTCCTTCAGGACCGGCAGGGACTGGCCAGCGAAGGCTTCGTTCAGTTCCCAGAAGTCGATATCTTCGACCTTCAGGCCTGCACGCTTCAGCGCCTTCTTGGTAGCCGGAACCGGACCATAGCCCATGATCGCGGGATCACAGCCGGCCACGGCCATGCTGCGGATCCTGGCAATCGGGGTCAGACCCAGCGCCTCGGCCCGCTCTGCGGACATCAGCACCATGGCAGACGCACCATCGGTCAGCTGCGAAGAAGTACCAGCAGTCACGGTACCGTTCTTCGGATCAAAGGCCGGACGCAGCTGGGACAGGGACTCAACCGTGGTTTCCGGGCGAATGGTCTCGTCTTCCTCGATCAGCTTCACGAAGCCGTTCTCGTCGTGACCTTCAATGGGCACGATTTCGTTCTTGAAACGGCCTTCCTGGGTGGCTTCGTGGGCCAGACGATGGGAACGGGCACCGAACTCATCCTGCTGCTCACGAGTGATGCCGTGCATCTTCGCCAGCATTTCCGCGGTCAGGCCCATCATGTTGGAGGCCTTGGCGGAGTACTTTGAAGCTGCCGGGTTGTGGTCGAAACCTTCGGTCATGGGTACGTGACCCATGTGCTCGACACCACCCACCATGAACACGTCACCGTTACCAGTCTGGATGGCCTGGGCAGCCGTGTGAATGGCGCTCATGGCGGAACCACACAGACGGTTCACGGTCTGGGCCGCGGACTCGTGCGGGATACGGGTCAGCAGGGAAATCTGCCGGGCCACGTTGAAGCCCTGCTCCTTGGTCTGGTTTACACAGCCCCAGATCACATCTTCTACTTCTTTCGGGTCGAGCTTCGGGTTGCGCTCGAACAGTGCTTCGATCAGCGCAGCCGACAGGGTTTCCGCACGCACGTTGCGGAAACAACCGTTTTTGGCACGACCCATCGGAGTCCGCACGCAATCGACGACGACAACGTCTCTCGGATTAAGGCTCATAGATCTTTCTCCGTTCGGAAATCTCGTTCAGGGTTAGCCAAAGAACTTCTTGCCAGTCTTGGCCATTTCACGCAGCTTCTCGGTCGGCGCGTACAGCGGGCCGAGGTCTGCGTACTTGTCTGCCAGTTCGACGAACTTGTCGACGCCCATGTCGTCGATGTAGCGCAGAGCACCACCACGGAACGGAGGGAAACCGATACCGTAGATCAGGCCCATGTCTGCATCGGCCGGGTCTTCAACAATGTTGTCTTCCAGGCAGCGAACGGTTTCCAGGCACAGAGGAATCATCATGCGTGCGATGATTTCTTCTTCGTCGAAGTCCTTGCTGCCATCAACCACAGGCTCGATAAGCTTGTAGGTCTCTTCGTCAACAACCTTCTTCGGTTTGCCCTTCTTGTCTTCTTCGTAGCGGTAGAAGCCCTTGTCGTTCTTCTGGCCGTAACGGTCATTCTCGAACATCACGTCGATGGCGGACTTGAAGTCGGCCTTCATGCGATCCGGGAAGCCATCTGCCATCACTTCATTGGCGTGCCTGGCGGTGTCCATGCCGACCACGTCGAGCAGGTAGGCCGGGCCCATGGGCCAGCCGAACTTTTCCATGACCTTGTCGATCTTCTGGAAATCGGCGCCGTCACGCACCAGCGCGGCAAAGCCACCGAAGTACGGGAACAGAACACGGTTGACCAGGAAGCCCGGGCAGTCGT
>JABURI010000163.1 GCA_014762755.1 Marinobacter sp. | reverse complement strand
GGGGCCGCGGGCGGTGCGGGCCAGGCCGGAAACCTGCTTCATGGCCTCACGGTAGATGTTGTAGGCCTCGGCCAGGGGCACCTCGAAGTAGTTCTTGGCGCCGGTATCCCGCTCGACAAACATGTAGTAGGGGATGATGCCCAGCTTCACTTCCTTCTTCCACAGCTTGGCCCAGGCGTCGGCGTCGTCGTTCACGTGCTTGATCAGCGGCCCCTGGGCGCGGATCTCGGCACCGGTGGCGCGGATGCGGCGGATAGCCTCTTCCGCGATCTCGGTGGTGATTTCCTGCCAGTGGTTGTAGTGGGCCATGATGGCTACGTGCTTGCCGGCGTCGACGAGTTTGGCAAACAGCTCGATCAGCTCGTCCGCATCCTTGTCGGTCACGAAGCGATATGGCCAGAAGGTCAGGGCCTTGGTGCCGATGCGGATGGTCTGGATGTGGTCGAATTCCGGCTCGAGCAGCGGCTCCAGGTACTGGACCAGGTTCTTGGTCTTCATCACCATGGGGTCGCCGCCGGTGACCAGCAGGTCGGTCACTTCGGTGTGCTCTTTCAGATAGCCGTGAAGTTTCTCGGCTTCGGTGCTGGCCATCTTCAGGTCCTTGTCACCGACAAACTGTGCCCAGCGGAAGCAGAAGGTGCAGTAGGAGTGGCAGGTCTGGCCCTGGGCCGGGAAGAACAGTACGGTCTCGCGGTACTTATGCTGAACGCCGTCCAGGACCTCGCCGTCCAATTCCGGCATGTTCATTTCCATCTGGCCGGCCGGGTGCGGGTTCAGTTCGTCCCGGATTTCCTTGGCGACGGCCTGGATTTCCTTCTTGTCGGCACCTTCTTTATGCAGCGCTGCCATACGCTCGAAATGTTCATCCTTGAGCATCCCTTTTTGAGGGAAGACAAGTTGGTAGATCGGATCGTTGGGTACATTGTCCCAGTTGATCAGTTCGTTGATTACATACTCGTTGACCCGGAAGGGCAGCACGCTGGCTACCACTTTCATTTCAAACAGGGTCTCTTCAGGGAGATTCTGAATGACTTCGATCTTGTCGAGCTGGCGGTCTGTGTAGACCTTGAAACGCCGTTCCTCGAACTCCGTAACGGGAATCCGGTTCGGAAAGGTGACGATGGAGTTCATAGATCGCCCTCTGTTGTTGCCAATGACTGAAAAAGTGGTCGGACCACTTTCCCGCTGGTTAAAAATCGGGCAGGCAAGTATACATAAATCGAAATTTATTTTCAGGTCTAATTAAAAAATGTCGCCAAAGAAGAGTGGGGCGGGTCGTGATGGCTCTTAAAACTAACTGAAAATAAAGAATAAATTACCAAAACGAAGAGCGGGCGTAGCTTTGGATCGTTTAGTAACGCTATGAATTTACAGTGTGTTCGGAAAACTACGACCTTGGTCTGATTCTGGTTGTGTGGTGGTCTGAAAAAGGTCATTCTTGCGTAAGTAACCGCAATGGAATGTTGTTCGAAGGGTCATATAGGCCCATTTGATTGCTTTGCTCAATCAAAATGTAGTAAAAACACTACAACTTCGGGCGCATCAATGTGAGCGCGCTTTCGAATTCCTGGCTGGCCGCGGGCCAAAAGCCTGATGCCACAAGGCCTGTCGGGCAGGAAAACTTTGAAAGCTGTTCTATGCTTGATGGAGGTTCCATGTACTGTCCTGCAGTACCGCCATCAGGCTGATACACCCATAACAATTACTCTGCATTTCACGCAGCTTATCGACACCGTATGCGCAGCGGCTGCTGATCGTGGCCCGCGCTGCACCTTTTGATGCCAAGGGGAGGGTTTGATGTACCAGGACGATGATCCCATTGAAACCAGTGAATGGCTTGACGCACTGGAATCTCTGATCGAGAACGAAGGCGTTGAGCGAGCCAAATTCATTCTGGAGCGCCTCTCCGAGCGCGCCAGCCGTGATGGCACCGAACTGCCATACTCCATCACCACGCCATTCCGAAACAGTATTCCGGTCACTCAACAGGCGCAGATGCCTGGTGATCTGTTCATGGAGCGCCGGATCCGTTCCCTGATCCGCTGGAATGCCATGGCCATGGTGGTCCGCGCCAACAAGCGCCCGGGCGACCTCGGCGGCCATATTTCTACCTTCTCCTCCGCCGCCACGCTGTACGACGTGGGCTTCAACTATTTCTTCCACGGTGGCGACGAAAAGCGTGAGTCTGACCTGATCTACTTCCAGGGGCATGCCGCACCCGGTATATACGCCCGTTCTTTCCTCGAGGGTCGTTTTGAGGAATCCCAGCTGGACAAGTATCGGGAAGAGGTGGATGGCGAAGGCCTGTCTTCCTACCCGCACCCCTGGTTGATGCCGGATTACTGGCAGTTCCCGACGGTGTCCATGGGTCTGGGGCCGATCCAGTCCATCTACCAGGCTCACGTCATGAAGTACCTGCACAACCGTGAGCTGATCGATATGGACGGCCGCAAGGTCTGGGCCTTCGTGGGCGACGGTGAGTGCGACGAGCCGGAAACCCTGGGCTCCATCTCCAAGGCCGGCCGCGAGAATCTGGATAACCTGATCTGGGTGGTCAACTGTAACCTGCAGCGCCTCGATGGTCCGGTCCGTGGTAACGGCAAGATCGTCCAGGAGCTGGAAGGTGTGTTCCGGGGTGCCGGCTGGAACGTGATCAAGGTGGTTTGGGGTCGCATGTGGGATCCGCTGTTCGAGAAAGATCAGAACGGTGTTATGCAGCGGGCCATGGACGAAATCTGCGACGGCGAGTTGCAGAACCTCACCTTCAAGGGGCCGGCCTATACCCGCAAGGAATTCTTTGGCAGATCGCCGGAGCTGGCCAAGCTGGCGGAGCACCTGTCCGACGAGGACATACAGAAGCTGAACCGCGGTGGTCACGACCCGTATAAGGTGTATGCGGCCTACCATCGTGCGGTCAACCAGGCTAACGGCAAGCCGACGGTAATCCTGGCGCACACCATCAAGGGCTATGGTTTCGGTGCAGCGGGCGAAGCCCAGAACACCGCCCACTCCCTGAAAAAGCTGGACATCGACACTCTGAAAGCCTTCCGGGACCGCTTCGGCGTGCCCCTGAAGGACGACGAGCTGGAGAACGTTCCTTACTACCGCCCGGCACCGGACAGCCCCGAGCTGGTCTACATGAAGAAGCGCCGGCAGGAACTGGGTGGCTTCTATCCCAAGCGTAACAAGGATTGCCAGCCGCTCCAGATCCCCGAGCTGGACATCTTCAAGCAGGTGCTGGAAGGGTCCAATGGCCGTGAAATTTCGACCACCATGGCGTTCGTGCGCATCCTGACCGCCCTGGTGAAAGACAAGCGGATTGGCAAGCGCGTGGTCCCGATCGTGCCGGACGAAGCCCGGACCTTCGGTATGGAGGGCATGTTCCGTCAGCTGGGTATCTACACCTCCGAGGGCCAGAAGTACGTGCCCCAGGATCGTGACCAGATCATGTACTACCGGGAGGACAAGAAGGGCCAGATCCTGCAGGAAGGCATCAACGAAGACGGTGCCATGGCCACCTGGATGGCGGCCGCCACGTCCTACAGCAGCAACAGCTTCCCGCTGATCCCGTTCTATGTGTTCTATTCCATGTTCGGTTTCCAGCGTGTGGGTGACCTGGCCTGGGCCTCCGGCGACATGCAGGCCCGCGGCTTCCTGATCGGGGGCACCGCAGGCCGTACCACCCTTAACGGCGAAGGTCTGCAGCACCAGGACGGCCACAGCCATGTGCTCGCCAACACCATTCCGAACTGCAAGGCCTACGACCCGGCTTACGGTTACGAGATGGCGGTGGTGATCCGTCAGGGTATGAAAGAGATGTTCGAGGAGAACCAGAACGTCTTCTACTACCTCACCATCGAAAACGAGAACTATGAACAGCCTGCGATGCCCAAGGATTGCGAAGACGGCATTATCAAGGGCATGTACAAGTTTGAATCGGTGGAAACCAAGGGCCGCAAGAAGAGCCCGCGGGTTCAGCTTCTGGGCTCCGGCGCCATCATGAACGAAGTGCGTGAAGCCGCCCAGATGCTGAAAGACGACTGGGGCGTGGCCTCCGATGTCTGGAGCGTGACCAGCTACAACGAACTGGCCCGTGACGGCCAGCATGTGGAGCGCTGGAATCACCTGCATCCGGACGACAAGCCCAAGAAAGCCTACGTAACCCAGATGCTGGAAGATGCACAGGGTCCGGTGGTGTCTTCCACTGACTACATCAAGCTGCATTCCGAGCAGCTGCGGGCTTTCATTCCCAAGACCTTCATGACCCTGGGCACCGACGGCTTCGGCCGTAGCGATACCCGCGAGAAACTGCGTAACTTCTTCGAGGTAGATCGCTACTACGTGACCGTTACCGCTCTGGCGGCTCTGGCCAAAGATGGCGAGATCAAGCAGGAGCAGGTTCTCGAAGCCATGCGCAAGTACGGAATCGATCGCAACAAAACGAACCCGGTGCTGAGCTAAGGAGACCGCCATGAGTGAACAGGAAATCAAGGTTCCCGATCTCGGCGGTGCTGATGAAGTCGAGATCATCGAAATCATCGTCAGCGAAGGGGATTC
>JABURI010000264.1 GCA_014762755.1 Marinobacter sp. | reverse complement strand
GCATCCTCAACGGCGACTATGACGACATGCCTGAGCAGGCGTTCTACATGGTCGGTACCATCGAGGAAGCGGTCGAGAAAGCGAAGGAAATGAAGAGCAAGGGCGAGTAAACTGAAGCCCAAGCCCGAATTTCCGGATCGATCAAAGAGGCAACTGACATGGGTATGACCGTGCATTGTGACGTGGTAAGTGCCGAAACAAAGATCTATTCCGGATTGGTAGAGATGCTGATCGCAGCGGGCTCTGAAGGTGACCTGGGTATTGCCCCGGGTCACGCTCCGCTGCTGACCCAGCTGAAGCCTGGTCCCATTCGGATCATCAAGCAGGGAGGTGAAGAAGAGATTCTTTACGTGTCCGGCGGATATCTGGAGGTCCAGCCCAATCTGGTGACTTTGCTGGCAGACACAGCCGTTCGTGCAAAGGATGTGGACGAAGCTGCTGCGCTTGAAGCCCAGAAAGAGGCTGAGAAGGCACTTGCCGACAAGACCGGTGAATTCGAGTATTCCCGTGCCGCTGCGGAACTGGCCGAGGCTGTCGCACAGCTTCGCACCATTCAGCAGCTGCGTAACAAAATGCGCTAAGCGTTTTCGTTTCGGGTTTGCCGAACACCAAAGCCGCATCCTGAGCGGCTGGAATACCAGCGCCCTGCGTTGGCGATCCGGCCCCGATGGTTGCGGCTTTTTTATTGATTCAAACAAACATCCCGGGAGCCTGAGTTTTCCATGAGCCCGTTACACGTTGTGATCCTGGCCGCCGGCCAGGGCTCCAGAATGAAGTCCGCACTGCCCAAGGTTCTCCATCCGGTGGCCGGCAAGGCCATGCTGCATCACGTGGTGGATACCGCGAAGCAGTTGGGGGCGGAGAGAATTCACACGGTGATCGGTCATGGTGCAGACCAGGTGCGCGCTTCCCTCGATGACGAGGCAGTGAACTGGGTACTCCAGACCGAACAACTGGGTACCGGCCATGCTGTGGCCCAGGCCCTGCCGGACCTGCCGGACGACGCCCGGGTATTGATTCTCTACGGCGACGTTCCACTGACCCGACGGGAAACCCTGGAGGCGATGGTCAGCGAACTGGACGAGCGCAACCTGGCGCTGCTGACGGTGGATATGGAAAACCCCCATGGTTACGGACGCATCGTGCGCAACCACCAGGGCGAGGTCCAGGCTATCGTGGAGCAGAAGGATGCCACGGCCGAACAGCAGGCGATCCACGAGGTCAATACCGGCATTCTGGCGGTCTGTGCGAAGCATCTGAAAAGCTGGTTGCCAACCCTGTCCAACAGCAACGCCCAGGGTGAATATTACCTGACCGATATCATCGCCATGGCGGTGGATCACGGGCTCGGGGTAACGGTTTCCCAGCCCCTCAACCCGTTCGAGGTCCAGGGTGTGAACAACCGGGTCCAATTGGCCGAACTGGAGCGCTGGTACCAGCGTCAGCAGGCCGAGCGCCTGATGACCGAGGGGGCCAGCCTCGCCGATCCCGCCCGGGTCGATGTCCGTGGTGAGCTGACCATCGGCAATGACCTCTGGATCGATGTGAACACGGTGTTCGAGGGCAAGGTGAGCCTGGGAAGCAACGTGGTGATCGGTCCGAACTGTGTGATCAAGGATGCCACCATTGCTGACGGTGCCGAAATCAAGGCCAACAGTGTGATTGAAGGCGCTGTGGTGGGTGCCAATGCCCAGATTGGCCCGTTCGCCCGCCTGCGTCCCGGTACCGAGCTGGCCGCCAACACCAAGGTGGGTAACTTCGTCGAGACCAAGAAAGCCGTCGTGGGTGAGGGCAGCAAGATCAACCACCTGAGTTACGTCGGGGATGCCTCCCTGGGTCGTAATGTGAATGTGGGTGCAGGTACCATCACCTGCAATTATGATGGGGTGAACAAATACCGGACGGTGATCGGTGACGGTGTCTTTGTGGGATCCAACACCTCCCTGGTCGCTCCGGTTACCATTGCGCCAGAGGCGACCATCGGTGCCGGCTCTACCATTACCCGGGATGTGGCCGATAGCGAACTGGCCGTGGCCCGTGGACGCCAGCGCAATATCTCCGGTTGGGAAAAGCCGAAAAAAAGCATAAACGAACGATCAGCGAACAGGTGACAACAGCATGTGTGGGATTGTAGGAGCGGTTTCCGAGCGGGACGTCCAGGGTATTTTGCTGGAAGGACTGCGCCGCCTGGAGTACCGGGGTTATGACTCGGCGGGCATGGCCGTGATCGACGGCCAGCATCAGGTTCAGCGCGCCCGGGAAGTCGGCAAGGTAGCCGCCCTGGCGGAGGCCATCGAAACCAACCCCCTGAGCGGCCACCTGGGCATCGCCCACACGCGCTGGGCCACCCACGGCGAACCCTCCCAGATTAATGCCCACCCCCACATGTCCGGTGACCGCCTGGCGATTGTCCATAATGGCATCATCGAGAACTACCAGGAGCTGCGTGAGGAACTGAAAACCGATGGCTTCGAGTTCACCTCCCAGACCGACACCGAAGTGGTCGCGCACCTGATCGAGAAGAACTATCGGGAGCTTGGGGAACTGTACGCGGCGGTGAAAGCGGCAATTGCCCGCCTGCGCGGCGCCTATGCGCTGGCGGTCGTGCATGCCGATGAGCCGGACCACCTGGTGGTATGCCGGGAAGGTAGCCCGCTGGTGGTGGGCGTCGGCATCGGAGAGAATTTCATTGCCTCCGACCAACTGGCACTGCTGCCGGTGACTGACCGGTTCATGTTCCTGGAAGAGGGCGACATGGCCGACATCCGCAAGGACCAGGTCACCATCCACGACCGCGAAGGCACCCCGGTCGAGCGTGCCATCACCCGGTTCGAGCACGGCGCAGACTCGGCCGACAAAGGGGAATACCGCCACTTCATGCTCAAGGAGATCTACGAGCAGCCGAAGGTGATCAAGGCGACCATGGAAGGCCGGCTGACCGATTCCAAAGTGCTGGAGCAGGCTCTGGGCACCGAAGCGGCCAACCTGCTGGACAATGTGCGCCATGTACAGATCATCGCCTGCGGTACCTCCTTCCACGCCGGCATGGTGGCCCGCTACTGGATTGAGGAACTGGCCGGTGTGCCCTGTTCAGTGGAAGTGGCTTCCGAGTTCCGCTACCGCAAGCATGTGATCCAGCCGGATACTCTGTTTCTGTGCATCTCCCAGTCCGGCGAGACCGCCGATACCCTGGCCGCCCTGCGCCAGGCCAAGCAAGCCGGCTTCCGCGCCGCACTGGCGATCTGCAACGTGCCGGGCAGTTCCCTGGTCCGTGAATCCGACCTCGTGATCATGACCCAGGCCGGCCCCGAAATCGGTGTGGCCTCCACCAAGGCCTTCACCACCCAGCTCACCGCGCTGCTGATCTTCACCCTGGCCCTGGCCCGTCACAACGGTCTGCCGGAGGAACGGGAAGCGGACATCGTCAAGGCCATCCACCAGTTGCCGGGACAGGTCAACGATATCCTCGCCCTGGACGGCGAGATCGAAGAGATGTCCAAAGCTTTCATGGACAAAAACCACAGCCTGTTCCTTGGCCGGGGTTCCCAGTACCCAGTGGCCATGGAAGGAGCGCTCAAGCTCAAGGAAATTTCCTACATCCACGCCGAAGCCTATCCGGCCGGTGAACTCAAGCACGGTCCCCTGGCTCTGGTGGACAGCGAAATGCCGGTGGTCACCGTTGCCCCCAACAACGACCTGGTGGAAAAACTCAAGTCCAACCTGGAAGAGGTTCGGGCCCGAGGTGGGGAGCTGTTTGTCTTTGCCGATAAAAAGGCTGACGTGAAGGCAGAAGACGGCCTCCATGTCATGCAGATCCCATCCGTGCATGAAATCACCGCCCCCATCGTTTACACCGTGCCATTGCAGTTGCTGTCCTACCATGTGGCGGTACTCAAGGGCACCGATGTGGATCAGCCGCGGAATCTTGCGAAGAGTGTGACGGTGGAGTAGCCACAGTCTGGAGCGACTCTTCCAGTCCATCAGAGCCCAATCGAATGAGCCCCCACTTTTGTGCAATTCAAGTGGGGGCTTTTTCTTGTAAAGCTTCCTCGCAATTAAAAAGTGTTGATACACAGTATCTTCGGCGCGGAATGCTGAAAAGTTAAGCTCAGCTTATCTTCTCGTTAAGACTATCTCATTGAATTCAGTCCGGGTTAGATCAAATATTGGCACCTAGGACGCGGAACAAGCACAAGTCTGCAAAGGCGTCCATGCACTTGAGAAGAGAACAAATCTAATCACTCTCAGGAGAAAATTATGAATTCTCTCGCCAAAAGCGTCATCGCTGTTTCTATTGTTTCCGGTTGCGTCGCGGCCAATGCCCAGGCTGAAGAACTGATCTTTGCCCACGGTGCCAACCCGGGTAACCCCCGTTACGAAGCGGCCGAAATGTTTGCCGCCATTCTGCCCTCGTGCTCCGACGACCTCACCGTCAATGTCGCGCCGTCAGCAACCATGGGTGACGATGCCGAAATGCTGACCTCCGCAACCGCCGGCATCATCCAGATGAGTGCCAACTCCCAGGGCACACTGGCTCAAATCGTCCCCGAGGTGGGCGCCCTCGGTCTGCCGTTCCTGTTCGAAAATGAAATGGCGGTCTGGCGGGTACTCGATGGCCCCATCGGCGACCAGCTGGACAAGAAGGCGCAGGAGTCCGGCCTCAAGATCGTCACCTTCTGGGACAACGGTTTCCGTAACGTCACCCATGTCGACAAATTCGTGAAAACGCCTTCGGATATTGACGGCATGAAGATTCGGACCCCGCCGGACCAGGTGGCCATCGACATCTTCAAGGCCCTTGGAGCCAATCCGGCGCCTCTGGCCTGGAGTGAGCTGCCGACCGCTCTGCGCAGCGGCACCTTCGATGGTCAGGAAAACCCGCTGACCAACATTTATTCGGCTAAACTCCATGAGATCACGCCGTATATCTCCATGACTGGTCACCAGTACCAGAGCACTCCGGTGGTTGCCGGCCTTGGCTGGTGGAGTTCGCTGTCAGAGGAGAACCGCCAGTGCATCACCCAGGCTGCCGAGCGTGCCGGTTGGTACCAGCGCGGCCGGAACTATATTCTGAACCAGAACCTGAAGGCCGCCATCAAGAACGAGGGTGGCAAGATTTCCGAAGTTGATCGAGCCGCATTTGCCGATGCCATGGACTCGGTATACGAGAAGTATCAGGAGGAACTTGGCGGATTCGTAACTGATCTGCGTAAAGCGGCGGATTGACCATGAGCACGTTCGAGGTGTCTACCGTGAACCTGGAAGCACAGGCGAGGACGGAGCGCAGCCGCTCCGGCTTCGCCCGGGCCCTGATTCGAAAAGTGGCCGCGATCATAAACCTGTCTGGCGCCACCGTGGTGGTGGTGACTCTTGTTGCCATGTTCGCAGCCATTCTTCTGAATGTGATTCTCCGCTACTTCTTCGGTAGCGGGATCACCTGGGCCTACGAGATTCCAGCCATCCTGTTTCCCTGGTGTGTCGCTGGCGGCATGGTGATGGCTGCGGCGCAGGGCCGCAATATTGCCGTTGATGTTCTTGCCGGTATCCTGCCTGCGCCGCTTCGCCGGATCCTGGGCATCGCCGTCAATCTGTTCGTCAGTGCCGTGTCCGCCGGGGTCGTTTACTACTCAATGCCGATTATCAAAGCCTCACAGTTCAGTCGCCTGGCGGAAACCGGTATTCCCCAGATCTACGGTTACAGCAGTCTGGTGTATGCCTTCTCGATGGTTGCAGTCATCGGACTTCTGACAGCCTGTGACTACCTGCTTGGTCGCCGTGTGGATGATCAGGATCCCACAGTGTCCAACTACAGCTGAGGCGGGAGAATAACCATGGCGTCTCTACTTATTTGGGTATTTCCCATCCTGCTGCTGGTCTCGGTGCCCGTAGCGTTCGCAATGATCGGGGCTTCGGGTATTGCCCTGTTGATCGAGGGCAAGTCCCTGGCTGTTCTGGGGCAGCGTCTGTACACGCCCACCCAGAGTTTTCCGATGCTGGCCATTCCGTTTTTCATCCTGGCGGGCAGTCTGATGATGTCCGGTCGCTTTGGTGAGCACCTGGTGGACTTCGCAAAATTGCTGGTTGGTCGCTTCCGTGGCGGCATGTGCCATGTCAGCGTGGTTGGCTCGGTCATGTTTGGCGGGGTGTCGGGCTCGGCGGTTGCCGATGCATCCGCCCTGGGCAATGCGCTGATTCCGGTGCAGAAAAAGAGCGGTTATCCCGCTGGCTTTGCGGCGGCAGTCAATGCCTCTTCGTCAACAGTGTCGGTGCTGATTCCTCCCTCCATTCCGCTGATCCTGTACGGTCTGGTTTCCAACACCTCGATCATCGATCTGTTTGTGGCGGGTATTCTTCCGGGGGTACTGCTGGGTGTTGGCATGCTGGCGTTGACCTGGTTTTCCGCAATGCGTCGGGGCTTTCCGCCCTCCGAGGTGACCGGCGGCTGGCGAAAGTGGAAGTCCGAGCTCAAGCATGCCTTGCCGGCCCTGTTGATGCCGATCTTTGTCATCGGGACCCTGCGATTTGGCATCGCCACCCCGACCGAGGTCAGTGTCATGGCGGTGGGTTATGCCCTGATCGTCGGCTCCCTGATCTACCGTGATATGAGCTGGTCCGGCATCTTGCGGGCCATCCTGGAAACCGGGGTCATGACCGGCGCGGTGATGGTAATCATCATGGCATCCTCGATCATCCAGTGGATCCTTACTCTGGAGCAGGTGCCGCAGGAACTGGCGACGTGGGTGACTGCTTCCTTGTCCGATCCCTGGAAAGTCATCCTGGCCATGAACATCATCATGCTGCTGGTTGGCACCTTCCTGGATCTGCCGGCGGCAGTGCTGCTGCTCGGGCCGTTGTTCACTGGAATTGGCGCGTCGATCGGACTGGATCCGGTGCAACTCGGGCTGATGATGGTGGTCAACCTGGCCATCGGTCTTTACACCCCGCCTGTGGGTACCACTCTGTACATTTCCTCGACCATCGCGAAGACGTCCGTCGGCAGCGTCGTCAAGGAACTGGCCCCGTTCTATCTGCTGGCCATTGTGGTGCTGGCTCTGATCAGTTACGTGCCGGCCCTGACCATGTACTGAGCCGGGTAACAACCACGCCGAATTTGTCGGCGTGGTTGTTACTTTTTCGGTGTGATGTTATTGAACACGTCCAGAGTGCTGTCGGCGGTGATGTTGTTGTCCTGGAGGAAAGACAGCATGGCCCGCTCATGTTCTTCTGCTTCGGTAAGAATCCAGTTCTTGAATACCTGCACGAGCTTGCGGCTCTGGTGCCGGCTGGGGCTGACAATCCAGTAGGCCGGGAAGCGCACCGCTCCCAGGGCAGGTACCAGCGGAACCAGCGAGCCTTCTGCCAGCTCCTTGCGGGCCAGGGTGGTTGCCTCCAGTACTACCCCGATATCGTTGATGGCCTGCTCGAGTGCCATCGAGGAACGGTCGAACCGCAGGGCGGCGGAGGTGGATGAGCGCACAACCCGGTGAGCGGCCAGCCAGTTATCCCACTGGACAACCGCCCGGACACTGTCAATCAGGCGCGCATGCTTCAAAATGTTCCGGTCATCCGGCCCGTGTTCCGCCCGAATCTGATCCCTGTAGGCTGGACTGCACATGGGCAGGACGTAATCTGACAGCACCAGTTCGCAGTGCAAGCCTTCCCAGGTGGTTGGCCCATACCGGATATCAAAGTCCACCACCTCGCGGTCGAAATTGGACGGGTCGGGGCTGGCGTCGATGCGCAGGTCCCATTCCGGGTTCTCGCGGATAAAGCCGGCCAGCCTTGGTCCAAGCCAGCGCACCGCGAAGCTCGGCATCATCCGGATGATCAGCTGGTGACTCTCCCGCTGCCTGGAAATCGTCTGCCGGGCATTGCGCAACAGACCGAAGGCCGAGGTTACCGCCATGAACAGCTGCTCCCCCTCAAGGGTCAGGCTGAGCTGCCGTTTATCGCGGCGGAACAGGCTCACGCCCAGCATCTCTTCCAGCAACTTGATCTGCTGACTGACGGCCGAGGGCGACACCTTGAGATCGTCGGCCGCCCTGGCCACCCGTCCATGCCTGGCCACCGCTTCAAAATAAATCATGCCATTCAGGCTGGGATCACGTGACATATATTCGCCAATTGACTTTGTATTTGTTTTTCCGGGTATTCCCGGGCGGTTTCGAGGGTTTGTTAAGTATAGGTTAACAGACGCTTAAGATCATCTGATTGAATAAAAAAGGTGAGAGAAGACAATTGTTACTCGTCATTACCCAAAAGCCGAAATAAATATTAACGGCTGTAAAACAAGAGATATCGACATGACCAATACTTCAACCAGTGACGCAAATATAAGTCTCGCTGAGCGAGCCTGGAATATACGTCATAAATCCCTGCGTATGGGCGCGGTCCAGAAACAGGGATATGTCGGTCAGGCTCTCGGTGTATCCGACGTTCTTGCCGTTTCCTATTTCCACGCCATGACTTTCCGTCCGGAAGATCCCGAATGGGAAGGGCGCGATCGTTTCCTCCTCTCTATCGGTCACTATGCCATAGCCCTGTATGCCGCTCTTCTGGAGGCAGGAATTCTGCCTGAATACGAGCTTGAAACCTACGGCACAGACAACAGCCGGCTGCCAATGTCCGGAATGGCGTCTTACACCCCCGGTATGGAGATCACCGGTGGCTCCCTCGGTCACGGTCTGGGTATTGGCGTGGGCATGGCTCTTGGCCTGAAGCGCAAGCAGTCGGAATCGTTCGTGTACAACCTGATGTCGGACGGCGAGCTTGGCGAGGGTTCTACCTGGGAAGCGGCCATGTCTGCTGCGCATCACAAGCTCGATAACCTGATCTGCCTCGTTGATTTCAACGACCAGCAGGCCGACGGCAAGTCTACCGAGATGCTGAGTTCGGAACCGGTTGATGCCAAGTTCGAAGCCTTTGGCTGGTATGCCCAGCGGGTCGATGGCAACGACATCGATGGATTGGTTGCTGCATTCGATAATGCCCGCAACTACGAGGGCGCCAAGCCGCGCGCCATTATCTGCGACACCAAGATGTGCAAGGGGGTTCCGTTCCTGGAGGAGCGTGAAATCACTCATTTCGTTCGCGTTGACGAGGAAGAGTGGGATCTTGCCCTGAAGGTACTGGAAGAGGGGAAACCGTCATGAGCCTGAGCCGTCGTCTATCCAAATGGGAGCCGCGCAAGCCGGTGGACGCGAGTGAGCGTCAACTCACTTCCGCGATGATTGCATCGTTGTCTGCCGAGGGCATGCCAACGGTTTCTGCCCCTTTCGGTCACAAGCTCGTTGAGCTCGCCAAAGAGCGCGAGGATATTGTGGGTTTGTCTGCCGATCTGGCCAAATACACGGATCTGCATGTCTTCGCCCAGGCCTACCCGGACCGGTTCTACCAGATGGGCATGGCGGAACAGGTGTTCGTCTCCGCTGCCGCCGGGCTGGCAAAGGAAGGTTTCACGCCGTTCGCAACCACCTACGCCGTGTTCGCTTCCCGCCGGGCCTATGATTTTATCGCCATGGCCATCGCCGAGGACAATCTAAACGTCAAGATCTGTTGTGCCCTGCCTGGCCTGACCACCGGCTATGGGCCCAGTCACCAGGCGACCGAGGACCTGGCCATCTTCCGTGGCCTGCCCAACATGACCATTGTCGATCCGTGCGATGCCCTGGATACCGAGCAGGCGGTCGAAGCGATTGCCGAGCACAAGGGCCCGGTCTATATGCGTCTGCTCCGTGGCAAGGTGCCGTCGGTACTGCACGAGATCGAGGATTACCGGTTCGAGCTGGGCAAGGCCAAGTTGTTGCGCGACGGCAACGACGTCCTGTTCATCACTTCCGGATTCATGACCATGCGGGCCCTCGAGGCGGCGGATGAATTGGCCAAAGACGGCATCAAGGCGGGTATTCTGCACACCCCCACCATCAAGCCGCTGGATGTGGACACCATCCTGGAGCATTGCCGCAAGCCGGGTCGTTTGGTGATCACCGCCGAGAACCACTCGATCATGGGCGGCCTGGGTGAAGCGGTAGCCAGCACGCTGCTGCGCAACTCGGTCACCCCGGCATTCCGTCAGATTGCCCTGCCCGATGAGTTTCTGGACGCCGGTGCGTTACCGGTCCTGCACGACCAGTACGGCATTTCCACCGAAGCGATGATCCGGCAGACCAAGGCCTGGCTGGGTTGAGCCAGGCAAGAACAAGCATTCCCTGTGAACAATGACAAAAGAGTGAATACAGTATGAGTATCCTGAGCGGAAAGTTCGCCGTTATCACCGGCGCAGCATCAAAGAATGGCCTGGGTAAGGCGACAGCCAGACTGTTTGCTGAGCACGGAGCCACCGTTGCCATCCTCGATCTGGATCAGAAAGCCGCAGAAGAGGCGGCCCGGGACCTGGGTGAGCAGCATGTCGGCCTGGCTTGCAACGTCACCGACAAGGAAGCGTGTTTTACTGCTATCCAGCAACTGGTAGACCGCTGGGGCCAGATCGATATTCTGGTCAATAACGCGGGCATCACCCAACCGGTGCGCCTGCTTGATATCGAGCCCCAGAACTACGATGCGGTTCTGGATGTAAATCTGCGCGGCACGCTCTATATGAGCCAGGCCGTGATCCCGCACATGCAGCAGCGCAAGAGCGGCTCCATCGTGAATATCTCATCCGTCTCTGCGCAGCGTGGGGGCGGGGTTTTCGGTGGTCCCCACTACTCAGCTGCCAAGGCCGGTGTGCTGGGCCTGACCAAGGCCACGGCCCGGGATTTTGCGCCCGACAATATCCGTGCGAACGCGGTTTGCCCGGGTTTCATTGCGACGGACATAACCGCCGGCAAGATGACCGAGGAAATGAATGCCAAAGTGATGGCGGGCATCCCCATGGGGCGCGCCGGCAAGGCCGACGAGGTGGCAGGTTGCTGCCTGTTCCTGGCGTCGGATCTGTCCAGTTATGTGACGGGTTCTGAAGTCGATGTGAATGGTGGTTCCCTCATCCACTGATCCATCCCCAATCGAAAGTTATTGACGATTTGTTACCCCCTCCTCAATAGGATGGTCAGGCCATCCCCTTGTTGGCCGGAGCTTTGCTCCGGCCTTTTTTATTCATCCCGGTTTTATGCTTCCAGGGGAAATCTTAAGTAGAGCTTAAAAGATGCTTAAAAAGATATTGTTGTTTTGCTCCAGTGAAACACATAACAATGAATACGCATTATCGGCACGCCGGCCAGATATATTTAATAGCAGGATTAATATATATCGGTTGCCTAACTTAATTATAAAAAGATGGTGCTATTTATATCTCAATTGCCCCCTGTGAATAAGTTTTCTTATATATCCGAAAATAAATGCCAATAGATTCGAACATGTTTCGAATGCAGGTCGAATACCCGGCCGTTTTTAAACCTGGAAACACAGGACCACAACAATGACACGAATCGTTTTTCTTGACCGTGAAACCATCGGCCCGACCGTAAACCTGAACCGACCCCACAGCGACCACGAATGGGTGTGCTACAACGCCACCTCCGAAGATCAGGTAGTGGAGCGACTCAAGGGCGCCCGGGTGGCTATCACCAACAAGGTGCCCCTGCGCAGGGCTACCCTGGAGCAGTTGCCGGACCTGGAGTTCATTACTGTGGCGGCCACGGGTTACGACGTGGTCGATGTTCAGGCCTGTGCCGAACTGGGTATCTCGGTGTCCAATGTCCGCGGCTATGCGGTCAACACCGTACCGGAGCACACCATGGCGCTGATCCTCGCCTTGCGCCGGTCCCTGGTTGGTTACCGGCAGGATGTCATCGATGGCCAGTGGCAGGCCTCCGGCCAGTTCTGTTTCTTCAACCACCCGATCCGCGATCTGAAGGGCGCAAAGATCGGCATCATCGGCGCCGGGGTGCTGGGCAAGAGTGTGGCCCGGCTGGCGGAAGGCTTCGGCATGATTCCCCTCTATGCCGAGCACAAGGGCAAGAGTGGCATGGGGGAACTCTACACCCCGTTTGACGAGATGCTGGAGACCGCCGACATCATTACCCTGCACGCACCTCTGACCGAGGAAACCCGCAACGTGATCGGGCTGCCAGAGTTCCGGAAAATGAAGCGCAAGCCGCTGATCATCAATACCGGTCGTGGCGGCCTGGTGAACGAGGCCGATCTGGTGACCGCGCTGGATGAAGGGCTGATCGCCGGCGCCGGTTTTGATGTCCTGACCAAAGAACCGCCGCAGGCAGACAATCCCCTGATGACCATCCTGGATCGCCCGAACTTCATTCTGACTCCGCACGTTGCCTGGGCCAGTGAGGAAGCGATGCAGGCGCTCTGGCAACAGGTGGTGGACAGCATTGACGCCTTTGTCGAGGGCGAACCGGTGCGCACCGTGGTTCACGCCGAGCGCTGCGGCGTTGCCTGACCCGGAAACAGGAGAACGATGCCATGGCAGTCCTTCTGGGGTGCATTGCAGACGATCTGACCGGTGCCACCGATCTGGCCAGCTTTCTCCGGGAAGCGGGGATGCAGCCGCTGTTGCTCTCCGGGATTCCCGACGAGATACCGGAAACAAATGATGCAGATGCCCTGATCATTGCACTGAAATCACGGACGGCAGCGCCCGCCGTCGCTGTGGAACAGTGTCTGGAGGCCCTGGAATGGCTGCAGGCACAGCACTGTGAGAAATACTATTTCAAGTACGGCTCCACCTTCGATTCGACGGAACACGGCAACATTGGTCCGGTTATCGACGCACTGCTCGATCGGTTGCAGGAGAGCATGACAGTGGCCTGTCCGGCGTTACCGGTGAACGGCCGGACCCAGTATCTCGGACATCTCTTTGTGAACGGTCAGCTGCTCAATGAGAGTGGTATGGAGCAGCACCCGCTCAATCCCATGATCGATGCCTGCCTGGTTCGGGTGCTGGATCGCCAGACCAGTGGCCGAGTCGGTCTGGTGGACCATCGAAGCGTCGAGCAGGGGCCCCATGCGATCACAGAGGCCTTGATTCGCCTGCACGCCCAGGGTGTGAACTATGCCCTGGTGGATGCCCTGCGCCAGCAAGATCTGCAGGCCATCGGCCAGGCGTGTGCCGACCTGCGGCTGGTCACCGGTGGCTCCGGTCTCGCCGGAGCCTTGGCGGAATACTTCAGGGCCCAGGGACTACTTGGTGGCCAGCGACCGTCGCTAACCTCGCAGCCAGTGCCGGGTGAGGGTGTGATCCTCTCCGGCAGTTGCTCCCGCAGGACCAGGGAGCAGGTGGGTGTCTATAAAGAGCTGCATCCGGCCTTCAAAGTGGATCCGGAACAGATCGCGTCGGGGGAACTGACAGTCGGGAAGGTCATCGACTGGTTCCAGAGTCAGCGGCAGGGTTCTGCGATGCCCATGATCTATGCCAGTGATGATCCGGATCAGGTCGCCAGAAACCAGCGACGTCTTGGGTCCGAAAGGGCTGGGGAGCTGGTGGAATCGATGCTCGGGCAAGTGGCCACGAGCCTTTCCGCTCTGGGAGTCCGCAAGTTCATTGTGGCTGGCGGGGAGACTTCCGGGGCCGTGATCGCTGCAATGGGTATCCGGGCGTTGCGGATCGAGGACAGTATTGCTCCCGGGGTGCCGGCAACCCGCACTCCGGGATCAGAAAGCCACATTCTGGTTCTGAAATCAGGGAACTTCGGTGATCGTGATTTCTTCCGGCAGGCCGCAGGGAGGCTGCAATGAGCGATGCCCTTGAAGATCTGAAACAGGCGATCGTGGAGGCCGGGCAATCCCTGTTCGAGCGTGGCCTGACCGGCGGCAGCTCCGGCAATATCAGCGTCCGTGTTGGCGACGAGTGGCTGGTCACCCCCACCAACAGTTCTCTGGGCCGACTCAGCACCTCCGAGGTGTCCCATCTCGATGGTGAGGGTCAATTGCTTGCAGGCAAACCGCCGTCCAAGGAGTTGGCGTTACATCAGGCATTCCTGTCGCGCCGGCCCCAAGACCGGGCGGTTGTTCATCTCCACTCCACCTACGCGACGGCCTGGGCCTGCCTGTCCCATCCGGACGACCTGGATGTGCTTCCACCCCTGACACCCTATTCCATCATGCGCCTGGGCAAGGTGGCGTTGTTGCCCTATCGCCGCCCGGGCGACGCCCGGATGGCGGAAGACATCACCCGGCTGGCGGCCGGACACCGCGCTGTGTTGCTGGCCAATCACGGACCGCTTGTGGCGGGCCGTGATCTGGCAACGGCGATGTCGGCCATCGAGGAACTGGAAGAGACCGCCCGGCTGGCCCTGGTGCTCAGGGGAGAGCAACCGAGACTGCTGGACAGCGCTCAGATTCAGGAGCTTGAAACCACCTTTGCTGAACGGAAATGACGACGATGAAAATCCTGATCGCTCCTGATTCATTCAAGGAAAGCCTCAGTGCCCGGCAGGCAGCACGCGCCATTGCAGACGGTTTTCGCACGGTTGTGCCGGACGCGGATCTGATCGAGCTTCCGGCTGGCGATGGAGGGGAAGGCACCACCGAAGCCCTGGTCTCTGCCCGAGGTGGCCAATGGCATTCCGAAACGGTCACCGGACCGCTCGGGAACCGGGTGCCGGCCCGCTGGGCGATGCTGGATGATGGCCGAACCGCCATTATCGAGTGTGCTGCCGCCTCTGGACTCTGTCTGGTGCCGGCCGAGGCTCGGGATGCCTCCCTGGCCACCACCCGGGGAACCGGCGAGCTGATTCGATCGGCCCTGGACCGGGGTGCCTCGCGATTCGTGATCGCCCTGGGCGGCAGCGCCACCAACGATGCCGGTGCCGGCATGCTGGAGGCCCTCGGGGCGCGTTTTCTGGATACCAGTGGCCGGGAGTTGCCACCGGGTGGTGGGGCGCTGGTCAACCTCCAGCGCATTGACCTTGCCGCGCTGGATCCCCGGCTGGCGGAGGCCAGCTTCAGTGTGGCCTGCGATGTGGACAATCCTCTGGTCGGGGAGCACGGCGCCTCGGCCGTGTTCGGGCCGCAGAAGGGCGCCGATGCCGGGATGGTCCGGCATCTGGACCGATGCCTGCAGCGTTTTGCCGATGTGGCTTCTGAAACCACCGGCCGAGAGCTTGCCAATATACCGGGCGCCGGTGCCGCAGGCGGGCTCGGGGCCGCCTTCCTTGGCTTTTTCAACGCCGAACTGCGACCAGGCATAGACATTGTCCTCGATACCCTCGACTTCGACCGGCATCTGCAGGGAGCCGTGCTGGTGGTAACCGGTGAGGGTTGCCTCGACGGTCAGACCGTCCGGGGCAAGACACCAGCGGGTATCAGCCGCCGGGCACGGGCAGCGGGTGTTCCGGTGTTCGCGCTTGCCGGTTCGGTCAATGACGGTGCCGAAGCGCTGTTCGATCACGGGGTCGCGGCGGTCCACAGCATTGTCCGCGGCGTCACCAGCCTGCCCGAAGCCCTGGAACATGCCGAAGAAAATCTACGATTTGCCGCCAGGAACCTTGCGGCGACCTGGTACACCGGAATGGAAAAAAACCATGACAACGACTGATTCCCAAAGCCTTGCCAACGCCATCCGCTTCCTGTCCATCGATGCCATCGTCAAAGCCGGGGAGGGCCATCAGGGGGTACCCCTGGGCATGGCAGAGATCGCCACGGCCTTGTTCACCCGGCACCTGAAATTCAATCCCTCGGACCCGAGCTGGCCGGACCGGGACCGCTTTGTGCTCTCCAACGGCCACGGCTCCATGCTGCTGTATTCCCTTCTGTACCTCACCGGATACGAGAAGATCGGGCTGGAGCAAATCAAAACCTTCCGGGAGCTTGGATCGCACTGTGCCGGCCACCCGGAGTTCGACACCGGTTGCGGCATCGAAGTCACCACCGGGCCGCTGGGACAGGGGATCTGTAACGCAATGGGGATGGCGGTGGCCGAGGCGTCCCTGCGTGAGAGGTTCGGCGAGGAGGTGGTCAATCATCACACCTACGCGTTTGTCGGCGATGGCTGTCTTCAGGAAGGGATGGGCCAGGAAATGATCTCGCTGGCGGGGCACCTGCAACTGGGGCGGCTGATTCTGTTCTGGGATGACAACCGCATCACCGATGACGGCGATACCAGCCTGGCCATCAGCGAGGATGTGCCCGGTCGGTTCCGGGTAGCCAACTGGCACGTTATCGAAGTGGACGGTCACGATCTGGAGGCGGTATCGGCCGCCATCACCGAGGCAAAAGATGACCCCCGTCCCTCCATGATTGCGTGTACCACGGTAATCGGTCGCGGGGTACCCCGGGTCCAGGGCACGCGCGGTGGTCACAGCGCCCGCCTGCATCCAGAGGACTCGTTGGCAGCACGGCAACTGCTCGACTGGCCTCATGAGGCTTTCTCGATTCCCGAGGACATTCTCAACGGCTGGCGTGCCGCCGGCCGGCGAAGCGACGCCGAGTATGCCGCGTGGCAGCAGCGGATGGACGCCCTGCCCGCGGGGCAGCGGGAGACCTTCGAGCGCATGCTGGCAGGGCAGCTTCCTGATGGCTGGCAAACTGTGCTAACTGATTACACGCAAAGGGTGATCGAGGAGAACCGGCCTCGCCCGGGCATTGTGTCCTCGGCGGAGATCAATGACCTGCTGGTGGAGGTGTTGCCAGAGCGGATCGTGGCCTGTGCCGATCTGGAGGCGCCCACCTCCCATAAGCGTAGCCTCAAGGCCTTTACCAGTGAGGATCGTGCTGGTGGCTACATCCATTGTGGCGTGCGGGAACACCTTATGGGGGCCATGGCCAACGGCATCGCCGCGCACGGCGGCGCCATCCCGCTGTCAGTGACTTATCTGGCGTTTTCGGACTACCAGCGCGGTGCCATGCGTATGGCGGCACTGATGGGACTGCCGGTGAAGTACGTGTTCAGTCATGACTCCATTGGGGTCGGCAAGAATGGGCCCACTCATCAGCCGGTGGAGATCCTGGCCTCACTACGCGCCATGCCCAACATGGCAGTGTTCCGCCCGGCCGATGCTGTCGAGGCGGCCGAGTGCTGGCAGGTGGCACTGGAACACACCACGGGGCCAAGCACCCTGGTATTTGCCAAACAGGATTTGCCGTTGCTCAGAACGACCGATCTGGCGGATAACCGCTGTCGTCGAGGCGCCTATGTGCTGGCTGAAGCCGAGGGTGGTGAGCGGGCAGTGACCCTGCTGGCTACCGGTTCCGAGGTTGCTGTGGCCGTCGCGGCGCGGGACCAGCTCCAGTGCCGGGGCTTTCCCACGGCCGTGGTTTCCATGCCCAGTTGGGAGCTTTTTGAACAACAGGATGACGTGTACCGTGACCAAGTGCTGGGGAGGAGTTCCGTTCGGGTCGGTGTTGAGGCGGCTCTGCGTTTCGGCTGGGATCAGTATCTCGGAGATGGTGGTTTCGTGGGGATGACCGGATTCGGTGATTCCGGGCCGGCGGAAGAGCTTTATCGGCATTTCAATATTACCGCTGACGCGGTGGTCGCAGAAGTGGACAGGTGTCTTGCTCTGAAGAATCTGCGATGACGAACGGAGGGCAGACCGCTTTTGATCAAGATGGCCTGCCTTCCTTCGAATAAAGAAGTGCTCTTTGCTTGTGCGCAGCGCAGACTTTTGTCACCTTGGAGGGCATGAAATGCCGGAACGTGGACTTCTGACCGGCCAATAACCAAGGAAAATGGGTTTTGGCATATGAAGTGCTATGTTATTGGCTAAAGTTCGTTTCAGACGTGCTGGCGGGAGAGACTGAGTCGCGCAACTGCGTGACCGGCGCCGAAGGAGCAACTGCCCCGGAAACTCTCAGGCAAAAGGACCGCTAGCATGAAGACTTTCCGAAGAGCTGCCGACGAGCGCGTCCGTCGGCACACCGAAGGAGCAAGCGGCCGGTTTCATTGAAACGGCGCGTGAATCTCTCAGGTCCCGTGACGGAAGGGGTGCTTCCTGCCGACCCGTGCAGGAAGGAAACCCTGGACGCCCCTGGAGATTTTCATGAAGCGGATAGCAGTCATTGGCGGCGGTATCACCGGTATCACGACCGCCTACACCCTGGCCAAGCGTGGCCTTGATGTCACCGTGTACGAGAAGCACCGTTATGCGGCGATGGAAACCTCTTTCGCCAACGGTGGCCAGCTTTCAGCCTCCAACGCCGAGGTCTGGAACAACTGGCAGACAGTGATCAAGGGCATCAAGTGGATGTCCCGCCGGGATGCGCCGCTGCTGGTCAATCCCAAGCCTTCCTGGCACAAGCTGAGCTGGTTCGCCGAGTTCATTGCCGCCATTCCCCAGTACGAAACCAACACCACCGAAACCGCTCTTCTGGCGATCGCGGCTCGTGATCACCTGTTCCGGTGGGCACAGGATGAAGGTATCGATTTTGACCTCAAAAAACGGGGTATTCTGCATATCTACCGTGACAAGGCTGGCTTCGACCACGCGGCCAACGTCTCGAAACTGCTCGCTTCCGGAGGCCTGGAGCGTCGGGCCGTGACACCGGAAGAAATGCGCGCGATCGAGCCGACGCTGGCGGGCAGCTATTACGGTGGCTTCTATACCGAGAGTGATTCAACCGGTGACATCCACAAATTCACCCATGGGCTGGCCGAGGCGATCCTGCGTCTCGGGGTCAGGACCTGCTATGGCCACACGGTCACCGAAGTGAGTGCGGATCAGCGCCATGCCTGGGTGACCGCCGATGACGGCGAACAGCAGAACCGTGAAACCTTTGATGGTGTGGTCGTCTGCGCGGGTGTGGGCAGCCGGGCTCTGGCCAGGAAGCTCGGGGATCGGGTGAACATCTATCCGGTCAAGGGCTATTCCATCACGGTTGAGCTAAACGACGAGGATTCCCGGAAAGCGGCACCCACCGTCAGCCTGCTGGACGACGCCACCAAGATCGTCACCAGCCGGCTCGGTGATGACCGGTTCCGGGTTGCGGGTACGGCAGAATTCAGCGGCTTCAATCGGGATATCCGGGATGACCGGATCCGTCCTCTCACCCGCTGGGTAGAGCAGTGTTTCCCCGGTGTCAGTACCCGGCGCGTCATCCCCTGGGCAGGGCTTCGCCCCATGCTGCCCAACATGATGCCCCGAGTGGGACCCGGCAGCCTGCCAACGGTGTTCTACAACACCGGTCATGGCCATCTGGGCTGGACGCTGTCTGCGATTACGGCCGAGATGTTGGCCGATGTGGTTGAGTCGGCGCTTTTTTCTCCTGACAGCAAGACATCACTGTGAAGTCTTTTCTTGTTGTTTTCTCTACTTCCTGCGTTTTCAACTTGTAAAAATCGGTTAATTTTAAAAAATTCAGGAAATTTTCCTGCCATATGGCATATTTCAAGACTTTTCACTAAAAAAACTACGGTAGTATTTTAATCGTATGCTTTTTGCACATAGCAATTGCTATGCAGGCATATCGATGAAGCAAACTCTGCTCATAAAAGAACAAGAGAGACAAACTATGATTCGTAAACTTGCAACGCTAGTATTCGCTTGTGCTGCCCTCACCTCCGTGAACGCGACAGCCGATCAGCTGGACACCGTGATTCAACGAGGCACTCTGAACTGCGGTGTCGTTCTCGACTTCCCGCCAATGGGGTATTTCGACGAAAACAACGAACCGGCCGGTTTCGACGTTGATTATTGTAACGATCTGGGCGAAGTGCTCGGTGTGGACGTCAACATCCTCAACCTCACCTGGGGTGACCGGATCCCCTCCCTGATTTCCGGCAAGACCGACGTTGTTATCGGCTCTACCTCCGATACCCTGGAGCGTGCCAAGACCGTTGGCTTTACCTACCCGTACTTCGTGTTCAAATTCCAGGTAATTGCCCACGAAGACAAGAGCATCAAGTCCTTTGCGGACCTCGAGAATCTCAAAGTCGGTGCAGCTCTCGGCACCACCTACGAAACCGAGTACCTGGCTTATGCGGACAAACAGGGCTGGGGCCGGGACAATTACACCTCGTTCAAATCTGAAAACGATGCTTTCCTCGGCCTTTACCAGGGCAAAGTTGACGCCATCATTTCCACCAACACGAACATCGCCACCAAGTTGCGGAGCAAGGAATTCGCAGACTTTGTCGCTGGCCCCTACGTTCCCAACTACGACGATGTTGTCGGCATCATTGCCAAGCGGGATGAAGTCGCCTGGATCAACTACCTGAACCTGTTCCTGGTACGCCAGATCCGTGATGGCAACATGAACAAGGCTTACAACAAGCATTTCGGTGTGGACGCGCCCGCCGAACTGATCCAGTCCCTGAGGGACAACAAGTAAGCGCCGAATGGGCGGCCGCCCGGCAGGTGGTCGCCTTGGCTCGTCTTACGGGCCAGGCGCAAGCATCCTGAATGCCCTGGCTCAGACTTCTGATCACGGCTACCAATCAGCGTTGATCGAGTTTCCTACCATTCCAAGAAAATGGCCAAGGTATGGACTACGAATTTCACTGGAACATCGTGTTCCAGAATATGCCCGAGCTGCTGAACGGCGCCTTTGTTACCCTGCACGTCTCCGTTCTAGCCATGCTCCTGGGCGTTGTCATCGCCATATTGCTGGCGATTGCCAAGATGAACAACACCAAGTTTTTTTGCCACGTCGCAACGGTCTGGGTCGAGATTGCCCGAAACACGCCCGCGCTGTTCCAGATCTACATGGCGTACTTTGGGCTGGGGGCGTTCGGTATACATCTGAGCCCCTACGTTGCGGTGCTGAGCGCACTGGTGTTCATCAACGCCGGTTACCTCACCGAAACCTTCCGGGGCGGGTTCCAGTCGATTCCGACCACCCAGTACAGTGCCTCCAAATCCCTGGGCATGACCAGCTTTCAGGCATACCGGTACATCATCCTGCCGCAGATGCTCCGGCGCATTTACCATCCGATGACCAACCAGTTTGTCTGGTCAATCCTGATGAGCTCGCTGGGCATTCTGGTGGGCATGAGCGAGCTTTCTGGCACCACCCAGCGGTTGCAGTCACTGTCGTTCCGAACGCTTGAGTTCTTCATCGTGGCGGCTGTTATGTACTTTGTTATCACCAAGCTGGTGTTGTTCAGTTCCTCACTGCTCGCTCGCAGACTCTTCAAGGGGGAAATCTGATGAATTCTTTATTCACACCCCTGTCCTGGAGCGATAGCGGTCTGATCCTGACCGGTGTCTGGAATACCATCATCATCTCCGTTGTCGCCATCGTTGTGGGCACGGTTCTTGGTTTGATCATCGGCTTTGCCCGCTCTGAGAGCAACAAGGTGGTCAACGCACTTTTCGGCAGCGTGCTGGATGTGCTCAGAAGCGTTCCGCTGATCATCCAGCTGATCCTGTTCTCCACGTTCGTAGGTGCAATGGGCAGCCCACTGGCCCCGTTTGTCGCAGGCTCCATCGTGCTATCGCTGTATACCATGGCCTTCATGAGTGAAGTGTTCCGGGGTGGTTTCGAGAGCGTGAGCCCCTCCATGCAGACAGCTGCGCGCTCGCTGGGCATGACCAAGTGGCAAACCATCTACCATATCCGGTTGCCCATCGGTTTGCGCGCCGTGTTTCCCTCCTGGCTGGGCGTTTCTCTCAGCGTGATCAAGGACTCGGCCCTGGTCTCGGTCATCGGTTACATGGAATTGCTGCGCACATCGGAACAACTGATTTCAAGAACCCAGCAGCCGCTCGAGATCCTGATCGGTGTTGGTATCTTCTACTTCATTATTTCGTACCCGCTGTCCCACTACGGCCGGTATGTCGAGAGGAAAATGGCAATATGATCAGCGTACAGAATGTCCATAAATCCTTTGGAGACCTTGAAGTACTGAAAGGCGTGAGCCTGGACGTGGAAAAAGGCGAAGTCGTGAGCATTATCGGGGGCTCCGGGAGCGGTAAGTCGACCCTGCTGTACTGCATCAACGCCATTGAGCCGATCAACTCCGGCAAAATCCTGGTTGATGGTGTCGATGTCCATGCCAAAGAGACCAACAAGGACAAGTTGCGCCAGAAACTGGGCATGGTCTTCCAGCAATGGAACTCCTTTCCTCACATGACCGTACTGGAGAACGCGGCGCTTGCCCCCCGAATCGTCAAGAAAATGAGCAAGGAAGAGGCGATGGAAATCGCCAAAAAGGAGCTGGAGCACGTTGGCCTGGGTGACAAACTGGACGTTTACCCGACCAAGATGTCCGGTGGTCAACAGCAGCGCCTGGCCATCGCCCGGGCCCTGGCCATGAAACCCGATTACATGCTGCTGGATGAGGTGACTTCCGCCCTCGACCCGGAGCTGGTCGGCGAGGTTCTGGACACCTTGCGCCTGTTGGCGGAAGAGGGAATGACCATGATCTGCGTGACCCACGAGATGGGCTTCGCACGGGACGTCTCCGATCGGGTGGCGTATTTCCACCAGGGTGTCATTGCCGAGATCGGTGAGGCCAGGCAGGTGATTACCGATCCGCAGAACCCGCTCACCCAGAAGTTCCTGTCAAAAGTGCGCTAAAAAGTCGTCACAGTCGTGGCGCTGGTTGGGGGCCTCCTGGACCCGGGCTCCCCAACCACCTTATTTTGCCAGGTGGGCTATGAATATCCGATCCCTCGAAACCTTCTACTGGATCGCCAAGCTCGGCAGTTTCCGGGCCACCGGTGAGAAGCTCTATGCTTCCCAGCCCACCATTTCGGCCCGCATTTCCGGGCTGGAGGACGAGCTTGGGGTCGAGTTGTTCGACCGCTCCGGCCGCAGTGCCGTACTGACGGCAAAAGGGCGAGAATTACTCGTTTATGCGGAGAAAATCCTCGAACTGCACCGAGAGCTGCTGGAAAAAGTTGCCGATCCGGAATCTATCCATGGCACCATCCGCCTCGGCGTGGCGGAGACTGTTGCCTACACCTGGTTGCCGAAACTGATCGAGCGAATCAACGAGACTTACCCGGCGATCAATCTTGAGCTGGATGTGGACATCTCCATCAATCTTGCCGAGAAGCTGATCAAACGGGAAATCGACATTGCCTTCCTGATTGGCGATGTCCGCCACGAGGATTTTGTCACCAAACCCTTCTGCAGTTATTCCCTGACCTGGGTGGCCAGCCCGAAAATGACGCTGCCCGAGGACCCGCTCAGCCTGTCCTCGCTGGCACGGATTCCGATCATCACCTATCCCCGTATGAGCGAGCCTCACGCCCACATCCGTTCATTGGTCCGTCCGGTGGGGCGTTCCATCCAGATTCACTCCAGCTCGTCGCTTTCCACCATCATCCGGATGACGGTGGATGGTATCGGGGTCAGCGCCTTGCCCCGTGAAATCGTGACCAGCGAGCTGGCCTCCGGCAAACTGCGCGAGTTCCGGGTGGAGGCGACCCTGCCGGACCTGGTGTTCAACGTCGCCTACATGACGGCTCCGGGGGCGCATGTGGTTCGCGCCGTGGCGGATCTGTCCCTTGCCCTGGTCGCTTCCGAAAGGAAATAAAAACCTGATTTTTGTAAATGATCAGGTTTTTCGATCAAATTAGATCTTTATTATCAATTGGAATTGATCATTACTTTCGCCTTAACTTAAGTACAAACCAGTACAGGGCGAAAAAATGATCAACTCCAACGCTTCCCCCGCTCAAGCGGTCCGCCTCCAGGCCCGTGATGGCAGCCTGACCGGCCCCACCGCCGGTCTCGCCAGCGGCTTCGTCCAGGTCAACCTGGTGATACTTCCCGAGGCCCAGGCCAACGGTTTCCTGCGTTTCTGCCAGGCCAATCCGAAGCCATGCCCGCTCATTGCCGTGAGCGAGCCCGGGGACCGGGGCTGTAAGATCCTGGCCGACGACCTGGATATCGCCCGCGACGTGCCGTCCTACTGTGTCTACCGTGACGGCCAGTTGTCGGAAACCCTTCCCGATGTCTCCGGCCTCTGGCGGGATGACCTGGTGACCTTCGCCCTGGGCTGTTCGTTCAGCTTCGAGCACGCCCTGGTGCAGAACGGCGTGTCGGTGCGTCATATCGATGAGGGCCGCAACGTACCCATGTTCAAAACCTCGATCCCGCTCCAGACCGCCGGCGGTTTTGCCGGCCGGATGGTGGTGTCCATGCGGCCGTTCCGGGCCGCCCAGGCCATCCGCGCGGTGCAGATTACCACCCGTTACCCCCAGGCCCATGGCGCCCCGGTGCATCTGGGCGATCCGGCCCTGATCGGGATTTCCGATCTGGCGCATCCGGACTACGGCGATGCGGTTTCGGTCCATACTGATGAAATCCCGGTTTTCTGGGCCTGTGGTGTGACACCCCAACAGGTATTGATGGATGCGGGCGTTCCATTCGCGATCACCCATAACCCGGGCCACATGCTGGTGACCGACATTCCCGAAAGCCTCGTGGCCCTGCTGTAAAAACGAACGACAACAAAGAGAAGAGGAACCATCCCATGATCAACAAGAACTGTCTTACCTCCGCTGTCACTGCCGTAACCCTTGCCCTTGCCGGTCAGGCTTCCGCGCAGGAGATCGACGAGACCAGCATCTCCTACGTGGGCAGCTGGAGCAGCCTCTCCCTGTACCAGAATTTCGAAAAGCCGTTCTGGAGCACACACATTCCCGAGGCTTCCGGTGGCAACATCTCCACCGAGGTCACCACCTTTGACCAGATGGGTCTGGGTGGCGGTGAGGTCTACCGTCTGATGGCGCGCAATGTTATTGAGGTCACCTCTACGGTGGCTGATTACGCGGTGCAGGATGCGCCCGAGCTTGAAGGCCTGGATATGCCCATGATGGCGCCGGACGTGGAAACCGCCAAAAAGATCGCCGAGGCGTACTGGCCGGTGCTCGATGATGCCTTCAGCGAGCGTTTTGACGGTGCCAAGGTGCTGGCGGTGGTGCCGTATCCGTCCCAGGTGGTGTTCTGTAACACCGAGATCAGTGGCCTGTCGGACCTCGCCGGCAAGAAGGTTCGCGCCAGCGGCCGCACCACCGCCGAGTTCCTGCAGGCCCTGGGGGCGGAGGGTATCACCCTGAACTTCAGCGAAGTCCCGGGTGCCCTTCAGCGTGGCGTTATTGACTGTGCCGTCACCGGTTCTCTCTCCGGCTACAGCTCCGGCTGGTATGAAGTGTCCACCCATCTGTACCCGCTTCCGGTCGGTGGCTGGGACCATGTGGTCACCGCCATGAACGGCAAAAAGTGGCAGTCCCTGTCCCCCGAGACCCAGGAGTGGTTGTTGAAGGAGGTAAAGGAAAATTACGAAGAGCCGGTATGGGCCTCTGCCGTTCCTGAAACCAAGGAAGGTATTGCCTGCCTGACCGGTCAGGGTGAGTGTTCCCGGGGCGATCCCGGCGACATGGTTCTGGTGGAAGCTACCGAAAGTGATTTCGAGCAGGTTTCCAAGCACCTGGAAGAAACCCTGTTGCCGAACTGGGCTGCCCGTGTTGATCAGCGTTGGGTGGATCGCTGGAACGAGACCATTGGTAGTGTCACCGGTCTCAAGGCTTCCAAGTAACCCTTCATAATCTTCCAAAGAGATAGAACGGGCCGGGCTAGCCGGCCCGTTCTGGAGAACACTATGTTGGAACAGGTAACGTCCGGGCTAGACCGGATTCTTCAGGGCGTTCGAACCGGGTCGCTGTGGCTGGCCCGGGCCGGCGGCATTCTGATTCTTCTGACGGTGATTCTGGTGACCATCGAGGTGCTGTCCCGGAAATTTCTGGGCCGTTCGAAAGTACATGCCACCGAACTGACCGGTTACGTCATGGCCATCAGTGCCAGCTGGGCCTTTGCCTACACGCTGATGCGTAAGGCCCATATCCGGATCGACGCGCTGTACCTGAAATTCCCGGTCAGTGTCCGTGGTGTGCTGGATCTGGTTGCTTTGCTGTCCCTGGCCCTGTTCTGCGTTCTGGTGGTGGGTGCCGCCTTCGGTGTCGCCGAGCATTCCTACAGCGGCGGGGCCCGGGCCAATACGCCTCTGGGAACACCGGTGTGGATCCCCCAGGCGCTGTGGCTGCTGGGTCTGGTCTGGTTTTCCATCGCGGTGGTGTTGATGTCACTAAGGGTCCTGCTGGGCCTGATCGGTGGTCATGTGGATGAAGTTCAGTGGCTGGCGGGCAGTCCGACGCTGGATGAACAGATCAGTGACGAGAAAGGGGAAACCAACTGATGATTCTGATAACCCTGCTGGTCCTGCTGGTCCTGTTGCTTCTGAGTGTCCCCGTTGCTGCCACGCTGATCGTGCTGGGGCTGTTTCTCGATGAGTTTTTCTCGCCGTTTCCCCTGGTCAATGCCATGGGCGACGTGTTGTGGTCCGCGTCCAACAGCTTCCTGCTGATCGCCATTCCCCTGTTCATCCTGCTGGGTGAAATCCTGGTCCGTACCGGCATTGCCAAGGGCACCTACCGGGCCCTGGAGAGCTGGTTGTCCTGGCTGCCGGGTGGTCTGCTGCACGCCAACGTGGGCACCGCCACGCTGTTTTCCGCCACCTCCGGCTCCAGTGTCGCCACCGCCGCCACCATCGGCACCGTGGCCATTCCCCAGGGCAAGGACATGAACTATGACCCGAGGCTGTTCACCGGCTCCATTGCCGCCGGCGGCACCCTGGGCATCATGATTCCGCCGTCCATCAACCTGATTGTCTACGGCTTCCTGACCGAGACCTCGATCCCCCAGCTGTTTGCGGCCGGGCTGATCCCGGGGCTGCTGCTGGCGCTGCTGTTCGTGGTGGGTACCGCGCTTATCTGCCTGTGGCGGCCGTCGATGGGAGGTCCGAGCACCCATCACTCCTGGGGTGAGCGTTTCGCCGGGCTGAAACACCTGGTGCCGGTTCTGGTCCTGTTCGGTATCGTGGTCGGTTCCATCTACGCCGGCTGGGCCACGCCCACCGAGGCGGCGTCGCTGGGTGTTATCGGCGCCTTCGTGATCGCCCTGTCCATGGGCAAGCTGAACAAGACCGTGGTCATGGAAGCGCTTGAAGGCACCATGCGCACCACCGGTATGATCATGCTGATCATCATTGCCTCCTATTTCCTGAACTTCGTTCTCGCCTCGGCGGGCATCACCCGGGAATTGACGACTTTCCTGGAGTCGGCGGGCCTGGGACCCTATTCCACCCTGTTACTGGTGATTGCCCTGTACATCATCCTGGGCTTCTTCATCGAGACCCTGTCGCTGATGGTGATCACCATTCCGATTGTGGCGCCGATCATCATCGGCATGGGCTTTGACCCGGTCTGGTTCGGCATCCTGCTGATCCTGCTCATCGAGATGGCGTTGATCACCCCACCAGTGGGCCTCAACCTCTACGTGGTCCAGGGCGTGCGCCAGGGTGGATCGTTCAACGATGTGATGGTCGGGGCGCTGCCCTATGTGGCCATGATGCTGTTGATGGCGGTGGTGCTGGTGCTGTTCCCGTCTGTCGCCATGTTCCTGCCGGATCTGTTGAACTGACCAGTAACCGCCTGACAACAACAGGAGATGCAAAATGACACAATTCCAGCTGGCCGATACCGGCGAACAACTGGACATTACTATCCGGGAACTGATCATTGCCGGCTGGGCCGGGCGTGAACAGGCGGCCATCGATGAACATATCGAGGAGCTCAGAGCGATCGGGGTTTCCCCGCCGTCCAGCACCCCCCTGTTCTATCGGGTATCGGCAGATCTGTTGACCACTGCTGCAGACGTCCAGTTTCTGGGCAATGCCTCCAGCGGTGAGGTCGAGGTACTGCTGATCGGTACCGACCGGGGCACCGTGGTAGGTATTGGTTCCGACCACACCGACCGCGAGGCCGAGGCCTGGTCGGTGGCCCATTCCAAGCAGGTGTGTGCCAAGCCCGTGGGTCGTCAGCTGTGGTGGCTGGCGGACGTGATCGACCATTGGGATGCACTGGAGATGGCGTCATTCGCCACCATCGACGGTGAGGAAGTCCGCTACCAGGAGGGTGGCGTTACCGGGCTTCTGCATCCCGAGGAGTTGCTGCGCCGTTTCGGCCTGGACCAGCCACAACTGGCGCCCGGGCAGGCGATGCTCTGCGGCACCCTGCCGGTCATTGGCGGCGTCCGCCCGGCCCAGGCATTCCGGATGGCCTTGAGGGATCCGGTCACCGGGCGCACCCTCGAGCACACTTATCACATTCAGACGCTTCCGGTGGTGAAATGACACAGTCCAGGGTGGAGGATCTCAAACCGTTGCCCGCGCAGTCGCTGGCGGACCTGCTCACCATGATGGCCGGTGGCCAGGGGCGTGCCACCGAATTGCTGCAGATCTGTCAGCACAACATGGATACCGGGGATGACCGAGCCCGGCAGGTCTACACGGCCCGCTTCGACCGGACAGCCGCCGCCGAGGCACAGGCAGCGGATACCCTGTACCAGGCACGGGTGCCGGCTGGCGAACTGGCGGGGATTCCCGTCGCACTCAAGGCGCTGTTTGATGTGGCAGGGCAGGTGACCCACGCCGGCAGCCAGTGGTGGGACACCCCCGCCCCGGCCGATGCCCTGATTGTGTCACGCTTGCGTCGGGCCGGTGCGGTGATCACCGGCCACACCAACATGACCGAATTCGCTTACTCCGGCCTGGGACTGAACCCCCACTACGGCACGCCGGACAATCCGCTGGCACCGGGCCGGATACCCGGTGGTTCCTCCTCCGGCGCCGCGGTTGCCGTTGCCCGCGACATGGCCGCTGCCGCCATCGGCACCGACACCGGTGGCTCCATTCGCATTCCCTCGGCGTACTGCGGCCTGGTCGGGTTCAAACCGTCCCAGCAGCGTATACCGAGAGCGGGCACCTTTCCCCTGTCGGACAGCCTGGATTCCGTAGGCCCGATCGCCCGCACCGTGGACTGCTGTGCCCGGGTGGATGCCGTGCTGGCCGGACAGCAATGGCAGCCGCTCCGGCCCCGGCCGCTGGGTGGCCTGTGCTTTGCTGTGCCAGCCAATTACATGCTCGACGGGGTGAGCGCCGATGTCGCCGGCGCCTTCTCGGCGAGCCTGAGGCAACTGCGCGCCGCCGGTGCCCGGATCGAGGAAGTCGCGGTACCGGTGCTGGATACGTTGCCGGAACTGCTGGAGGGTGGTGGTCTCACCGCCGCCGAGAGTTACCATGTTCACCGGGAGTGGTTACGCACCCACGGGGACCAGTACGATCCCCGGGTCAGCAGCCGCATGGAACGGGGCGCCCAGCTCGGGGCAGCGGATTACCTGGAGTTGCTCCGGCGCCGGCGTGAGCGCAAGCAGCAGGCTGACGCCTGGCTGGCCAACTACGACGGCTTGCTCGCGCCCACCGTGCCCATTGCCCCACCGCGCTTCGAGGAGCTTGCCGGCGACGACGATTATGCCCGCCTGAATCTGCTGGTGCTGCGTAATCCTACCGTGGCCAACCTGCTGGATCTGTGTGCCATCACGCTGCCCAATCACGAGCCGGGCGCCTTGCCGTCAGGGCTGATGCTCGTTGGTCGCAATGGCGCGGACTCAGACGTGCTGGCCATCGCAGCCGGAATCGAGGAGGCGCTCAGGCCGGCATGCTGAGTGTTCTGATCGCAAAGCTGGTGGCCACGGCCCTCGTGGTCATCGGTGTTTCGGTGGCCGTGGCCAAGGCCGGGCCGAGGCTTGGGGGTATACTGGCAGGGACTCCGATCATCCTGGGGCCCGGCTATTTCTTCATGCTTCAGGAGCGTTCGGTGGAGTTCCTCCAGGCCGCGGCCCTGTCGACGCTGCACGCCCTGATCGCCACCCTGGTCTTTGCCATCTGCTTTGTGGTGGCCGCCGGTCGTTTTGGCGTTTACGCCAGCTTGACCCTGGCAACGGCGTGCTGGATACCGACCGCTCTGCTGTTTTCGCTGCTGCCTGGTGGCATCTGGGGCGGTATGCTGGTGTATGGGCTGGTGTTGTTGCTGGCGGAAGCCATACGCCGGGCCCTGAAACTGGGGCAGACGGTGGTGATTGCCCGGTCCGGGTGGTTTGATCTGCTCTTTCGGGGCTTGTTGGCCGGGATTCTGGTGAGCATTGCGACCACGGTGGCCGCGAAATCCGGCCCGTTGCTGTCTGGTATGCTGGTCGGGTTCCCGGTGGGCCTGTTCACCATTGGCTGGACACTCTACGAGCGCTACGGCCCGGAGGTGGCGAGGGCGACCGTCAGCATGGCCCAGAAAGGCATGCTGAGCCTGGTGGCCTTCGCGGTGGCGCTGGCACTGACCGTGGGGACCCTGCCACCCATGGCCACTTTTGCCATCTCCCTGCTTGCCTCGATAATGGTGAGTCTGGGTATTTTTGTCATCAGTCAGTGGCGTTATCGCGCACTGCAGACGGGAGAGGGAAGATGAAAACTCTGTTGATCAACGCCGACATGGGCGAAAGCTTCGGCCCCTGGGTCATGGGCATGGACGAGCACGTCATGCCCCATGTCGATCTGGCCAATGTGGCCTGTGGTTTCCACGCCTCCGACCCGCACGTGATCCGGCGTACCGTTCGGCTCGCGAATCAGCACGATGTGAAGGTGGGGGCGCATCCGTCCTACCCGGACCTGGTGGGGTTCGGCCGGCGCTCCATTGCCTGCTCGCCGGACGAAGTGGAGGACCTGGTGCTGTACCAGATCGGCGCCCTGTCCGGCATTTGTCAGGCCGAGAACACGCGGATCCATTACGTGAAACCCCATGGCGCCCTGTACAACGACATGATCCGGGATCCGGGCCTGTTCGAGGCGGTGGTCAAGGCGGTCAAGGATTTCGATGGCAGCCTGCCCCTGATGACCATGGCTTCCTGCGACACTTCCATGGCGCAGGAGATCGCCGATCGCTACGGCATCACCCTCTGGTTCGAGGCCTTCGCCGACCGCGCCTACGACGAACAGGGTCGCCTGGTGTCCCGGCGCACCCCCGGTGCGGTCCATGAGGATCCCGACGAGATCCTGGCGCAGGCCGTGCGGATTGCCAAGGGCGAACCCTTGACTGCCATTGATGGCAGCCAGATCGTGTTGAACGCCGATACCCTGTGCGTGCACGGGGACAACAACGACTCCATCGCCGCGATCCAGTCGATTCGCGAAGCGATCCTGGCACTGGGAAACCGGGCATGACCGGCAATCCGGCCACTGCGCTTCCCCGGCTTGAATCCGCCGGTCTTGATGGCTGGATGGTTCGGTTGTTTGAGGAGATCGACGAGGCTAATCTGCCCTGGATTACGGCCCTGGCACGCCAGTGCGAGGCAGCGTTTGCGGACGCGCTGGTGGATCTGGTGCCGTCCTACACCACGCTGCTGGTGGTCTTCGATCCTGTCCGGCTGTCTCCGTCCGAAGCCCGGCAAAAACTTGCCGGACTGCTGGTGGCTCTGGAACCGGACGAGCACATGGGTACCGGCCAGATCCACGAACTACCCACGTTCTATGACCCCAGCGTGGGGCCTGATCTGGACCGGGTTGCCGAACACACCGGCATGACGGTGGCCGAGGTTATCGACTGCCACAGTCGTAAAACCTACCGCGTCTTCGCCCTGGGTTTTGCCCCCGGTTTTGCCTTCATGGGCCTGACCGATCCCCGCCTGGAGTGCCCCCGGCTTGATACCCCGCGCAAGAAGGTACCCGTGGGCAGCGTCGCCATTGCCGCGCGCCAGACGGCCGCCTATCCGACGGCTACCCCCGGAGGCTGGAACCTGCTCGGCCGTACCAGTGCCCGGCTGTTTGACCGGGAGCGAGAGGGTTTCAGCCTGCTGAGAGTCGGGGACGAAGTACGCTTCGTATCGGTCAGCCGGGAGGAATTCGAACGTCAGGGCGGGGACACCACGCCCATGGAGGCAACAGGATGACAGCACAACGGAAGATGGAATCCGCGATCCGGGTCCACCGGTCCGGACCGTTGGCGCTGCTGCAGGACCGGGGCCGTTTCGGCGTCCGCCACCTGGGGGTGACCCAGGGAGGACCGGCGGATCTGTATTCCTGGGCCTGGGCCAATTACCTGGCGGGTAACCCCTGGGGCACGGCGAGCCTGGAGATCACCTTTGGCGGGCTGCAACTGGTGGCCGAACGGGATCTGGACATCGCCCTCGCCGGCGCCGACCTTGGCGCCACCCTCGACGGGCAACCGGTGCCCTTGTGGCAACGGATCACCTGGAAAGAGGGCCAGAAACTGGCCTTTGCCTCGCCCGTGAGCGGACTGCGGGCTTACCTGTCGGTTCGGGGTGGCTTTGCCGCCGAACCGGTGATGGGCAGCGTCGCCACGGTTGGTCGCGAGCAGCTGGGCGGCTTCGACGGCTGGGGCAGCAAGCTGGCGGATGGCGACCGGCTGGCGATTTATACCCCCGAGGGTAAGGCGGTCGCAGGGATGACCAAGGCGCCGGACCATGCCCGGAAGGATTTCCGGGAGTCGCCGGTGCTGGAGTTGCTGCCCGGTGCCCAGATCGGGGAGTTCACCGGCCGCAGTCTGTACGATGCCTTCAATACCTGGTGGCGGGTGGACGACCGGGCCGACCGCATGGGCGTGCGCCTGCTGGGTCCGAAACTGCAGTGTCGCATCCGGTCTCTCATCTCCGAGGGCATCAACCTCGGTGGCGTCCAGGTACCACCGGATGGCCAGCCCATTGCCCTGCTCAATGACCGCCAGACCATCGGCGGCTACCCGCGACTCGGGGCCCTGTCGCCGTTGTCGGCCTCCCGGCTGGCGCAGTGCCTGCCGGGCCAGGAAGTCCGGCTGAGGGCCCGGGGAAGCGGGCCGGTGCTGGACGAATATCGGGATTTCCTCGGAAACTTTCGTCCATAAAAAAAGACCCATCCCCCTTCCAGCAGGTGGGGATGGGCGCAAGAGCCCACCGTTTCACCGGTTGAGCGCAACTCCCGAAGCTTCAGTCAGCGGGGTTCGCAGCCCCTTGGGTGCCGGCCTCGGCTTCGGAGGTCAGAGATACTTCGGACAGGTCCTGCTGCAGTTTCTTGAGCAGGTGCAACAGGCTGACGCCGTCATCAAAACTCATTCCCTGCAGGGCCTGGCGGTAGAATTCGGTGATGGTGTCCTGCAGTTGATTCCAGAAGGCCCGGCCGGAATTGGTGAGTACCACCAGCCTTGCCCTCCGGTCCTGGGGGTCGGGAATCCGGACTACGTGGCCGTCCCGCTCCATGCGTTTGAGAACCCCGTCCAGGTTCTGGCGGCTGACGTACAGGTACTCCTTGAGCTGGTTGAAGGAGGTGCCTTCCTCGAACCCCTCCCGTGACAGCGCCCCGAGTACCGCCCATTGCACGGCGCTGATGCCCATTTCGTTCTGGACCTGGCGCTGCAGGATGTTTCCGGTCTGGAACAGCCGGAAAAACAGTCGGTTGGGTACGCCTCCGGATTCGTTAACGATCATCTGTGCTCCTGTGGTGCTGCCCTGGCTTTCAGGCCAGGGCAGACGGTCGCCGGCACCCCGAATCGCGGAGGACATGGGGCGCATCACCTGGGGAGATACTCGCGCGCAATGATGTTCTTCATGATCTGCGCGGTACCGTCGCCAATCTGCAGGCCCAGGACATCCCGCAAGCGCTGGGCAAAGGGCAGGTCTTCGCCCCAGCCGGTGTGGCCGTGGGCCAGCAGGCACTGTTTCACTACGTCAAAAGCGAGCTTCGGGCCCCACCATTTGTTCATCGCCGCCTCGGCGTTGTGGGGCAGGTTGTTGTCCTTGAGCCAGAGCGCATGGTAGCACTGCATGCGCGCGGCATGAACGTAGGTCTGGTATTCCGCCAGCGGATGGGTCAGGCCCTGGAACGCCGACAGGTTCTGGCCGAAGGCGGTACGTTCGGTCAGCCATTGCCAGGTTTCCTCCAGGGACTGCTGGGCCACCGCCAGGCACTGCAGGCCGATCAGCGCGCGGCTGTAGTCAAAGCCCTGCATGACCTGTTTGAAGCCTTTCCCTTCCTCCCCCATCATGTGGCTCGCGGGTACTTCCACGTTATCGAAGAAGATCGAACCGCGGCCGATGGCACGTTGCCCATTGTCCTCAAAGCGGGTGGTGGTGATGCCCGGCGTGTTCATGGGCACCAGGAACGCGCTGATCCCGGAGGCGCGCTGTTCCACCGTGCCGGTGCGAGCAAACACCACCGCGACATCGGCCTGGTCGGCCATGGAAATCGAGGTTTTCTCGCCGTTGAGCACGTAGACGTCGCCCTTCTTCTCTGCCTTCAGGCGCAGGTTGGCGGCGTCGGAGCCACCGTGCGGTTCGGTCAGGGCAATGCAGGCCACCTTCTGGCCTGAGGTCATGCCGTGCAGCCATTCCTTTGCCAGGTCCGGCGCGGCGTGGCTGGCAATGATCTGGCCGTTCAGCGAGGTCAGCAGGGGAATGTAACCCACGTTGAAATCCCCTTTCGAGATCTCCTCGATGATCAGGCCGCTGGTAACACAGTCCATACCGCTGCCACCGAATTCCTCCGGCAGCTCGCCGCCGAGCAGGCCCATCTCGCCGAGCTGGCGGATCACGTTCCGCTCGATCACGCCTTCCTGGTCCCGCTTGCGATAGCCCGGAGCCAGCACCTCGGCGCTGAAGCGGGCCACAACCTCGCGGATCGCGTTTTGTTCTTCGTTGAATGCGAAATTCATGGTGTTCTCCGGGCTATCGGGCCGTTACTTGTAGTACTTGCGGAATTCCGGCTTGCGCTTTTCCTTGAAGGCGTTGACGCCCTCCTTGGACTCGTCGGTGTCGTAGTACAGGCTCAGGGCCTGCATGCCGAGGGCACCGATGCCGGCGATGTTGTCGCTGTCGGCGTTGAACGAGCGCTTGGCGATGGTAAGGGCGGTGGGACTCTTCTCCAGGATCTCGTCACACCACTTGCGCACTTCCTCGTCCAGCTGCTCCGGGGGTACCACGGCGTTCACCAGGCCCCATTCCAGCGCCTGTTGCGCGCTGTACTTGCGGCACAGGTACCAGATCTCCCGCGCCCGCTTCTCACCCACGACCCGTGCCAGGTAGGCGGTGCCGAAACCGGGATCGACGGAGCCGACCTTGGGGCCGACCTGGCCGAAGATGGCGGTTTCCGAGGCGATGCTCAGGTCACAGATCACGTGCAGCACGTGGCCGCCGCCGATGGCGAAACCGTTGACCCGGGCGATCACCGGCTTGGGCACTTCCCGGATCAGGCGCTGCAGTTCTTCCACCGGCAGGCCGATCAGGCCGCGACCGTCGTACTGGCCCTCATGGGCGCCCTGGTCGCCACCGGTGCAGAAGGCTTTCTCGCCGGCGCCGGTGAATACGATCACCCCAATGTCCTTGTTCCAGCCGGCGCGGTGGAAGGCGTCGATCAGTTCCATGCAGGTCTGGCCGCGGAACGCGTTGTAGCGGTCCGGGCGATTGATGGTGATGGTGGCGACGCCGTCGGTTTCGTCGTACAGGATGTCTTCGTAAGTCATGATGCGTTCTCCGTGTTCGTGAAAGTGGGCGTTAGCCGGCCATGGTCAGGCCGCCGGACACACTGATGACCTGGCCGGTGATGAAGTTGGCGTCGTCACTGGCAAGCAGGGCAATGATGCCGGGGTAATCCTCGGGCTGGGCGAGGCGTTTCATGGGCACGGCGTTGCGGAAGGCTTCCAGCAGTTTCTCCGGGTTCGGCGCACTCTCGGCCACGCCCTTGAGCAGGGCGGTGTCGGTGGGGCCCGGGCAGACCACGTTCAGGCACACGTTCTTGGTGGCCAGTTCCCGGGCCACGGTCTTGCTGAAGCCCACCAGGCCGGCCTTGCAGGCGGCGTAGACGGATTCACCGGAAGAACCGACCCGGGCCGCGTCGGAAGCCACGTTGATGACCTTGCCACCGCCGGCGGTCACCATCTTTGGCAGAACCACGTGGTGCATGTTCAGGGCGCCGGTGAGGTTCACCGCAATCAGCTGGTCCCACAGTTTCGGTTCGGTCTTGAGGAACGGGATGAAGCGGTCGAAACCGGCGTTGTTCACCAGCACCGTGGGTACGCCCAGATCTTTCTCGATGGCCGCCACGGTGTCGTTGATCGCGGCGTAATCGGTGATATCTGCCGCATAGGCACGGGCGGTGCCGCCGGCTTCGGTAATCAGGTCAGCGGTGGCCCGGGCAGCGCTCTCGTCCCGATCCAGCACCGCAACCAGACTGCCTTCCCTGGCAAAGCGCTGGCACACGGCGCGGCCGATGCCACCCCCGCCGCCGGTCACGATGACTGTTTTTCCGTTAAGGCCTCTCATGATGACTTGCTCCTGTTGCTGTTCAATCAAAGGGATCAACCGCGCCTGGCCGGCTCGAGGCGAACCTCTCTGGCCTGCTCGCGCAGCTTGAATTTCTGGATCTTGCCGGAGGCGGTGCGGGGCATGGCCTCGATCACTTCCAGGTATTCCGGCAGGTAGTTTTTGGACAGTTGCTGTTCGGTCAGGTAGGTCTTGACCTGATCCAGGCTCAGGTCGGTGGCGTTCTCGTCCAGGGTGACGTAGGCGCACAGGCGCTCGCCCAGGCGTTCGTCGGGGCAGCCCACCAGAGCGACATCGACGATGCCCGGATACTTGTAAAGCAGGTTCTCCACCTCCACCACCGGGATGTTCTCGCCACCACGGATCACCACGTCCTTGGTGCGACCGGTAATGCGGATGTAGCCATCCTTGTCCATGCGAGCGAGGTCACCGGTGTTGAACCAGCCGTCCTTGTCCACACCGTAGAGTTCGGGTCGCTTGAGATAACCGACGAACAGGCTGGAGCCCCGGACCAGCAGGCTGCCTTCCTCTCCGGCCGGCAGTTCGTTGCCCTGGAAGTCGGTGACTTTAACTTCCATCCAGGGCAGCGACTTGCCGTCGGACTGGCTGGCCCGTTCGGCTGGGTCTTCCGGGCAGGTCATGGTGACCGCACCGTTTTCGGTCATGCCCCAGGCCGAGACAATCTTCGCCTTCAGTACCTTGCCGGCCTGCTCGACCACAGCACTGGGGATGGGGGCGCCCGCGGAGACAAAAATGCGCAGGGAATCGAGTTCACCCTCGTGCTTGGGCGCGGTCTTGACCAGGTCGGCCAGGAACGGGGTGGCGGCCATGGTGAAGGCCGGCTTCTCGGCAGCAATCACCTTGCAGACGTAGTCCGCGTCCCAGATGTCCTGGAGGATGGCGGTGGTGCCCAGGTAAACCGGCATCATGATGCCGTACATGAAGCCGGTCTGGTGGGCCACCGGCGACGCCATCAGCACCTTGTCATCCGGGCTCAGGTGCAGCCGGTCGGCATAGGGCCGCACATTGGAGAACAGGGTGTTCGACGTGTGCATGACGCCCTTGGGCTCGCCGGTGGTACCGGAGGTGTAGAGGATCTGGATGGCGTCGTCGGCGGTGAGTTGGCGCTCCGCAAACAGGGCCCGGGTGTCCTGCTTTTCTTCCCAGGCGGTCTCTACCAGACGCTGCTCGAAGCTGCGCTCGCCCTCGCCGCCGATCACCAGCAGGGTTTCCAGGCTGGGCAGTTCGGCGCGGATACCGTCGATCATGGCCTCGTAATCGAAGCCCCGGAAGACCTTGGGAATCAACAGCAGTTTGGCTTCGCCATGCTTGAGCATGAAGCGCAGTTCCCGCTCCCGGAAGATGGGCATGAGCGGGTTCAGGATGGCGCCGATGCGCATGCAGGCCAGGTGCAGGGCGGTGGTCTGCCACCAGTTCGGCAGCTGGCAGGCCACCACGTCGCCTTTGCCGATGCCCATGGCCGCCAGGCCTGCCGCCATGCGCGTGACCTTGTCATTGAGTTCCCGATAGGTGAGAGCGGTGCGGGTGTCACCGGTGACCTGGTAACCGACGATGGCTTCCCGGTCCGGGGTGCTGGCCACGGCCTGGTCCAGGTAGTCGGTAATGAGCTTGTCGTTCCATGCGTCGCTCTCGACCATGGCGGCGCGGCGTTCCGGATTGAGAGTGATGCCTGTATCCAT
>JABURI010000175.1 GCA_014762755.1 Marinobacter sp. | reverse complement strand
CCGGTGACTTCGCGGAACATCTCATGGAACCGGCTGACACTCAGGCAGGCCACGCCGGCCAGGTCTTCCACGCGGATCTTCCGGTGCAGGTTTTCCATGATATAACGCCGGATCACCTCGGGGCTGATGGCATTACGGTTGGTGACGACGTCGCGGCTGTCGTTCAGCCTCTCGGCCATGCAGTGGAGAATGCTGGCAGCCAGGTGTCGCTTCATGCCGTCATTCTCCGGAGCCCGGTCAAACTCGCCGGCAGCAAACTGGACAAGACCCTGAAGACGGTTATCCATCTCGAGCGTCCGCGGGCGCTCGAACAGGGGCGCCAGACGTTCATAATCCTTGTGGGCCGGTGTATTCAGTGCCGGCATGTAGGGATCCAGGTTGATCACCAATACATGATTCTGGTTGTCACCGCTGTAGTCGTGCCGGGCTTCAGTGGGCACCAGGCAGGCTTTCCAGGTATCCAGGTGGGAACCGGTGCCGTCAACGCTCAGATCAGCCTCACCCCGGACACCAACGACCACCTGATGATGTTCGTGACGGTGCTGGTGCGTTGCCATGGGCAGTTTTAACAGGCGAGCGTCAAGCATGGTGACAACCGGTTGTAACTGAGAATGTCACTCAATTAAAGCAGATCCGCGCATAAAGTGCACGAAATGGGTCGTTTCCGGCCGCGATCGCGCTAGCCACATCAGCGCGAGGCGGCAACCAGTGAACGGACCAGACCGGCAACCTGCGCACTGACCTCTGCCAACGGGGCCGAACCATCGACGCGGTGATATCGGTCAGGTGCGTTGCCGGCGCGCTCAAGATAGGTGTCGCGAATGCGCTGGAAAAATGAGACGGCTTCCTGTTCGAACCGATCCAGCTCACCCCGGTGACGGGCCCGGGCCATACCGGTTTCTACGGGCGCATCCAGGAGGATGACATGGTCCGGCCGGATGTCGCCCTGAACCAGGTTTTCCAGGAGAGCAATGCGTTCCCTGGGCACCCCGCGCCCCCCGCCCTGATAGGCGAAGGTGGCATCGGTAAAGCGATCGCAGAGTACCCATTGCCCGGCCTCGAGCGCCGGCAGAATTCGGGTATGCAGGTGTTGTGCACGAGCAGCAAACATCAGCAGAAGTTCGGTCAATTCGTGCACCGGCTCGTCCCGCGGTGCGAGCAGCAAATCGCGAATCGCCTCAGCCATGGGTGTCCCACCCGGTTCCCGGGTCACAACTACATCGATACCTTCCGAACGCAGCACCTCGGCGGCATTGGCCAGCTGCGTGGATTTGCCAACGCCCTCGGTACCCTCAAAAGTGATGAACTGCCCCCGCTTCACTGGCCCGACTCCTCACTGTTGTCCTCTCCATTACCGGGCGGCGGAGACGACCGGTAATCGGCACGACGGTTCAGCTGGAATTCCCTGACCGCCTTCTGGTGCTCAGCAAGGGTGCGCGAAAACTTGTGGGTGCCGTCGCCCCGGGCGACAAAGTACAGGGAATCCCCGTCGTCCGGATGTAATGCAGCGTGAATCGCCTCCTGCCCCGGCAAGGCGATGGGCGTCGGTGGCAGACCGTCAATCCGATAGGTGTTATAGGGCGTGTAGGTACGCAGATCCTTGCTGCCAATCCGGCCCTGGTAGTTATCCCCCATGCCGTAAATGACAGTGGGGTCCGTTTGCAGTCGCATCCCTTTCTGCAGGCGACGGACAAACACTCCCGCCACTTCGTCCCGCTCGTGGGGCACGCCGGTCTCGCGTTCGACGATCGAGGCCATGATCAGCGCCTCGTAGGGGGTGTCATAGGGCAAGCCCTCTTCGCGATTCTCCCACTCTTCCGCGAGCACGGCTTCCATCCGGTTGAAGGCGCGTTTCAGGAGGTCCAGGTCAGACTCACTGCTGGTGAACAGGTAGGTGTCCGGAAAGAATCGACCTTCGGGATGCTCTCCCTCCGCGCCCATCGCTGCCATGATTTCCTCGTCACTCCAGTCTGCCGTCTCCTGACGAAGCTTCTCTGCGCGGGCCAGTGCTGCCCGCATATCCTTGAAGTTCCAGCCTTCGATAAACTGAACGCTCCAGTGCTTGATATCCCCGGCGACCATGGCATTCACCATGTCCCTCGCAGACATGCCGTCGGTAAACTCATACTCACCGGCCTTGATTCGGGCCTGCTCCGGATTCAGACGCCCGTGCAGTTTGAGCCAGAGACTCTTTTCCACGAGCCCCTCGGTTTCCAGCTGTTGCGCGACCCTGTTGAAAGCCGTGCCCGCCGGCACATTGAACAGCACCGGTTCCTCAAGACTGACCGGTTCCTCAAGGGTTTTGAGCCTCTGCCAGACCCACAGACCGGTGCCGGCGGCAAGTAGCACGGAGAGAGATACGCAAACAATCAGTAACTTCTTGAGCAAAGGACTTATTCCAGAGTTTCGAGCGGATCGCAGATTGTCGCAAGTCCGCCATCCACAGGCAAATCCCGACCGGCAATATTGCGAACCGGGACCACACCGAGGACACTGTTCATCAGGTAGAAAGCCCGGCACGACGATCCGGTCAGGTGTTCCGGGAGCACCGGGCGTTCAGTGACAAATTCACCCCTTGCCGCCAGGCGCTCCAGCACCCAGTCGCGCATGACACCGGCAACCGCCAGCGATGCCCGGGGTGGCGTGACCCAGCCTTCCGTGGTTTGCAGCAACAGGTTGGTCCGGGTGCCTTCCACCACATCACCGCTCACGCCGGACTGCAGGACTTCGAAGACATCTTCGCTCAGCTCCCTGGCCGCCATCACCTGTTCCAGCCGGTTCAGGGACTTGATGCCGGCGAGCACCGGATTGACGGTCAATGGAATACGGGAATAGCCGACCCGGACACCCTCGACGGGCGTAGCGGGTGGGGCCGGGCTGGCAGACACCAACAGATTCGGAGACATGTCCGGATCGGGACGGTAACCGCGCCCGCCGGCGCCCCGGGTCAGGATCAGCTTGAGCACCCAGGGGGTATCCGCCCGGGATGAGCCGTAATGACTGGCAGCCCGGGCATAGACATCCTGCACCTCCGCCCTGCTCACCGGAATACCCAATCTCCCGGCATCCCGGATCAGGCGGTCCAGGTGCAACCTCACCAGCGTGCCTTGAGCGCCGACCATGAGAATGGTCTCAAACAGACCGTCCCCGTAGGCCAGACCACGATCATTCGCAGGCAGGCCGCCGTCTTCCGCCCAGAATACCTGAAGCACGGGCAATCAGCCCTCGTAACGGCGGAAGATCAATGTTCCGTTGGTGCCGCCAAAGCCAAAGGAGTTGGACAGCGCCACCTTGAGATCGGTCTTGCGGCATTCATTGGGGACCAGATCCAGATCGCAGCCCTCATCGGGACTGTCCAGGTTGATGGTCGGCGGAAGGATGCCTTCCCGCAGAGCCAGAACCGAGAAAATCGCCTCGACCGCGCCCGCTGCCCCCAGCAGGTGACCGGTCATGGACTTGGTGCTGCTCATGGCAAGCTTCTCAGCATGGGCACCGAAGACACTTCTGACCGCCTTCACCTCGGCAACATCGCCCACCTGCGTGGATGTCCCGTGAGCATTGATGTAATCCACCGCGGCCGGATCAAGCCCGGCATCGCGGATGGCATTCTGCATGGACCGGGCGGCACCCTCGCCGGATTCCGGCGGCGCGGTGATGTGGAAGGCGTCATCACTCATACCGAAGCCGATAACTTCGCCATATATGGTCGCCCCACGATTCCGGGCATGCTCCAGGTCCTCAAGGACCAGCACCCCGGAACCGTCACTCAGGACAAAGCCGTCCCGATCCCGATCCCAGGGCCGGCTGGCCTTCTCCGGTTCGTCGTTGCGGGTGGACAGAGCCCTGGCGGCGGAGAATGCTGCAACACCGGTACGGGTGGTTGCCATCTCGGACCCGCCGGCGAGCATGACATCGGCATCACCGTAGGCAATCGTCCGGGCGGCATAGCCAATGTTATGGGTACCGGTGGTACAAGCGGTTACGATCGAGATGTTGGGGCCACGGAAACCGAAGCGAATGGCCGTATTCCCCGACACCATATTGATAACGGACGCAGGCACGAAGAAAGGAGAAACCTTCCTGGGCCCCGACTTCTCCATCTGGATAACGCTTTTCTCGATAAACTCCAGACCACCGATACCGGAACCGATGGCCACACCTACCCGGTCCCGATCGAGATCGTCGAACTGCTCAAGGCCGCTGTCATCAACCGCCTGCTGGGCGGCGATCAGCCCGTAATGGATGAAGGCATCGAGTTTCCGGGCATCCTTGGTGGAGAGATACTGGCTGATATCCAGATCCTTTACCGCCCCGCCAATCCGGGTGTTGTACCCGGAAGCATCAAAACGGTCGATCATGCCGATCCCGCTGCGCCCGGCCTTGATGGCATCCCAGGAAGTCTGCACATCGTTACCGACCGGTGAAAGCATGCCCATACCCGTGATGACAACCCGTCGCTTACTCATATCCTCTTGCACCTGATTCTTGTCCGTGGAAAACAGAACGCCGCTTGCACCTGTATTTCAGCCAATAAAAAAGCCGTCCCCTGATATTTCACAAGGACGGCTTTTTGCCTGGCTTACTTAATCGCAGAGTATCAGGT